>MEDW01000019.1 GCA_001724215.1 Erythrobacter sp. SCN 62-14
AGCGGCGTGCGCCTCCCCATGCCGCGCCAGCAGGTGAAGAAGTCGCGCGACCGGGCCAATATGTGCCTTGCCGATTTCATCGATCCGGCGGGCGACTGGATCGGCGGCTTTGCGGTCGGCATCCACGGGATCGACTCGCACAGCGAGCGGTTTCAGGCCGACAAGGACGATTATTCCGACATTTTGCTGAAGGCGCTGGCGGATCGTTTTGCCGAAGCCTTTGCCGAGGCGCTGCACCAGCATGTGCGCACCACGCTGTGGGGCTATGCGCCGGGCGAACAGCTCGACAATGCGGCGCTTATCAAGGAGCAATATCGCGGCATCCGTCCCGCACCGGGTTACCCGGCGTGCCCCGATCACAGTCTCAAGCCGATCCTGTTCGACCTGCTCGATGCACCCGCGAACACCGGCCTCACGCTGACCGAAAGCTTTGCCATGTGGCCAACCGCGGCGGTTTCGGGCTTCTATTTCGGGCATCCGCAGGCGGAATATTTCGGCGTTGCCCGCGTAGGCCGCGACCAGCTGGAGGATTACGCGGCGCGGCGCGGGGTGGAGCTTGCCACGGCAGAGCGCTGGCTCAGGCCAAATCTCGATTGACGCGAAAGGCAGGCGCGCGATGATGGGGGAATGTGGAAACTCATGATCGCGGTGTGCGGCTCCATCCTTCCAGCGCTCGCGCAGGCCGCCGAATCCATGCCGCCTGCGAGCGTCGTCGTCGCCTTCGACCGCGAGGGCCTGCGCCCGCTGATTGTCGAGGGGCTGGCCAACAAGGACAGCGGCCGTGCTGTTGCAGCCAATGATCCGGTGCGGATCGCCTCGATCTCCAAGCTGATCATGGCGCTCACCGCATTGCGGCTGATGGACGAGGGCAAGCTTGACCTGGAGCGTGACGTTTCGGACTATCTCGGCTGGACGCTGCGTTCGCCCTACCATCCGCAAGTGCCCGTCACGCTTGCCCACCTGCTGTCGCACCGGGCCGGGCTGTCGGACGCGGCGGGCTATATCATCCCCCTTGGCGAGAGCCTTGAGGCCAAGCTGGCAGAGCCCGCCGCGTGGCGCGACACTGGTCCACCGGGCGAGGCCGCTTTCGAATACGCCAATCTCGGCTCGCCGCTGGTGGCAACCGCGCTCGAGGCGGCGAGCGGTGAGCGTTACGATGCGCTGCTCGAACGGCTGGTGTTTGCCCCGCTTGGCATCGCGGCCTGCGTGAACTGGACCCGCTGCGACGAGGCGACCAAAGCCCGGGCGGTGACGCTCTATCGCCACACTGGCGAGGTCGCGCGCGATGATCCGGCGGATCTCGAATGTCCCATCCCTGTGGCCGAAGGGCTCGCGTGCACCCTTGATGACTATGTCCCCGGCACCAATGCCTCGGTGTTCTCGCCGCAGGGGGGCGTCAGGATCGGGATGGTCGATCTGGCCAAAATCGGGCAAGCCATGCTGCGAGCAGAAGAAACCGGCTTTCTTACAGAAAAGGCGCTGCTGATCTGGATTTACGCCATGATCAACACGGTGAACAGTGAAACGCGGGGCGAGGCTGCGGCCGGCTTTTGCGGCTATGGGCTGGGGGCCTATATCAGGCATAATTCGCCGCCGTGCCGGGATGATCTGTTTGCCGACGGGCAGGAGCGGATCGGCCACGGGGGCGAGGCCTATGGGCTGCGTTCGGGCCTGTGGTTCGATCTGGGCGGCGGCACAGGCTTTGCCTATTTCATCACCGAAGTTCCCCCGCCATCGGGCGTGGTGGAAACCTCGGCCTCAGACCCGCGCGAACAGGCGCTGATCGCTCGCGCACGGGCGCTTATGGAGCAGTAGCGCAACATAGCATCACTTTTCCCGCGCAATTCGTGCCCAAAGCTGCAAACCGCGATTGACGCGGCATTGTGCATCCGCGAAAGGAAGCGGGCCTGCCGGGAGCGATTCCGGCGTCTTTCGCGGGAGAGACAGGTTCGCGCCCCTCGGGATGCGGAATGGCGCCGAAGGAGCAACCGCCCCGGAAACTCTCAGGCAAATGGACCGCGACAGACAGGGCACTCTGGAAAGCGCCTTTGCGGGTTTCCTCGCCAAGGCCACCGAAGGGGAAAGCGCTGACAGAGCCTTTGATGGGCTCACCCAGCGCCCAAGCTCTCAGGTCACCCGACAGAGGGGGCAGGAATTTGGTAGCGCCCGCAAGGCGTTGCTTTTCTTGTCATTGCTGTATTGCGGGAACCTGCCCTGTGAGCGACCAGACCGACCACGCCGCTGAATCCGAAGACGCGCTGCCGCTTGATCCGCTGCCGCTGGATGCGTGGCATCGTGCGCAAGGGGCCCGCATGGTTCCCTTTGCCGGCTATGATATGCCGATCCAATATGAAGGGATTGTCGCCGAACATCACTGGACGCGGACAAATGCGGGCTTGTTCGATGTAAGCCACATGGGGCAATTGCTGCTTTCTGGCGAAGGGCTGGATGCGGCGGTCGAAGCCATCCTGCCGATTGATCTGTCCACGCTCAAACTTGGCCAGCAACGCTATTCGTTGCTGCTGGATGAGACCGGCGGAGTGCTTGATGATCTGATGGTGTCGCGCCTTGAGGGCGCGCTCTATCTGGTGGTGAACGGGGCGACCAAGTGGGACGATATTGCCCATTTGCGCGAATATCTCCCCGATGAAATCACGCTTCAGCATATGGAGGAACACGCTCTGCTGGCGCTGCAAGGACCCAAGGCGGCAGAGGTGCTGGCGCGCCATGTTCCGGGGGTCGCTGCGCTCACTTTCATGAAGTTTGCCGCTTTCACGCTGGCGGGCCATCCGGTGCAGATCGCGCGCGCGGGCTATACCGGCGAGGACGGCTTTGAAATCTCGCTGCCCGCCGAGGCGGCAGAGGAAATCGCCACGCTGCTGTGCGCCGAGGCGGAAGTGAAGCCGATCGGCCTTGGCGCGCGCGATTCCTTGCGGCTTGAGGCAGGCTTACCGCTTTACGGCCATGACATGACGCCCGAAACCTCCCCGATTGAGGCAGGCGCTGCGTTCGGCATTAACAAGCGCCGCCGGACGGAAGGTGGTTTTCCCGGTGTTGACCGGATCATCCGCGAAATCAACGAAGGCACGGCCCGCAAGTGGGTTGGCCTCAAGATCGAAGGCCGCCTGCCCGCGCGCGAAGGCGCTGAAGTTTTCGCAGGCGGCGCCCACGTCGGCACCGTCACCAGCGGCGGCTTTTCGCCCACGCTCCAGCAGCCGATTGCCATGGCCTATGTGGCAAGCGATCACGCCGCGCCCGGCTCAGCCCTTGAAGTGGAAGTGAGAGGCAAACGCCTCGCTGCCACTGTCACGCCTACACCTTTTGTCCCGCATCGCTATTACCGAGGGAGCTAAGCAATGCCGCGTTACTTTACCGATGAACATGAATGGATTGATGTTGCAGGCGATATCGCCACCGTCGGCATCACCGATTACGCGCAAAGCCAGCTGGGCGATATTGTCTTTGTTGAGCTGCCCGCCCCCGGCACCGCCGTGGAAAAGGGCAAGGATGCGGCCGTTGTTGAAAGCGTCAAGGCTGCGAGCGATGTCTATGCGCCGATCTCGGGCGAAGTGACCGAAGCCAACGCCGCGCTTGAAGAGGATCCTGCGCTCGTCAACACCAGCCCCGAGGCTGACGGCTGGTTTTTCAAGATGACCATAGGCGATGCCAGCGAACTTGATGGCCTGATGGACGAGGCCGCTTACAAGGAATTCGTCGCCTCGCTATGACCAGCGTTCCGCCCCTGACCATCACCCGCGATGTGCATCTGATGGTGGCCAGCCCCCTCAAGGGTGGGGCCAAGGCTGACTATCTGCGCGCGCTGGTCGGGCTTGCCACTCTGGCGGGGCGCGAGGGCTATGCCTGCTCTTACGCCTGGCTGGATGGCAGGGGGGCAATGGATCGTGCGCGCAATGGATTGGTCGGGGTTTTCCTTTCGACGAGAGCTTCTCATCTGGTGCTGGTGGATGGCGATGTGGGCTTTGTCGCTGAGGATATTGCCCGCGCGATCGACCTGATGCGGCGCGATGATGCCTACCGCGTGATTGTGGCGTCTTGTCCCGAAGCGCGGATCAATTGGCCTGTGGTGGCCGCTGCCAGCGCGCTGGGTGCAGCCGAGACAAACCCTGCCGTGCTGGAGCAATTCAGTGGGCGATTCAGCTTTGAACTGGTGGACAATGACGGCGGCCTTGCGCTTGATCACCCGGCAGAATTGGCGTGGGCGAGCGCCGGCCTGATGGTGATTGAGCGCACAGTGATCGAGAGCCTGTGCGCGCGCCATCCCGAGACCCAATATCGCGCCATGCCGCAGGATTTGGTGGGAGGACGCCCCTGCGAGACGCTCCACGCTTTGTTTCAACCAACGATTGATCCGGCAAGCGGCCAGTACCTGTCCGTAGACATGCTGTTTTGCCAACGTGCACGCGCGGCGGGTTTCCGTTTGTGGCTGGCCCCGTGGATGCAGACCACCCGCACCGCTTCTGCCCGTTTTGCAGGTTCGCTCGCCGCGCTTGGTGCGCTGAGCGATGAGATGCCTGAATGATCAACACCTTTTAACTCCAGCCGATGGAATTGCCCCATGCGCTACCTTCCTCTCACTGACACTGACCGGGCCGAAATGCTTGCCACAATAGGCGCAGGCTCGATTGACGATCTGTTTGTCGATGTGCCTGCCGTGGCGCAGCTTGATGGGCCGATCCGCGATCTGCCGATGCACGCATCCGAAATGGCGGTGGAACGCCATATGAAAAGCCTCGCGGCGAAGAATCTGGTGGCAGGCGACGCGCCGTTCTTCCTCGGGGCAGGGGCCTATCGCCACCATGTTCCGGCCAGCGTTGACACGATCATCCAGCGCGGCGAATTCCTCACTGCTTACACGCCCTATCAGCCCGAAATCGCGCAGGGCACGCTGCAGATGCTGTTTGAATTCCAGACGCAGGTTGCCCGGCTTTATGGCTGCGCGGTGGCCAATGCCTCGCTCTATGACGGCTCGACCGCGTGCTGGGAGGCGGTCGCCATGGCGGCGCGCGTCACCAAGCGCAGCCGCGCGGTGCTGTCGGGCGCGCTCCACCCGCATTACGCCGAGGTGGTGAAAACCATGGCGCAGTTCACCGGCTATACGATCGGCGATGCGCTGCCCTCGATCACGCCTGACCCTGAGCTTCCGGGCCTGATCGGCCGCATCGACGAGGACACCGCCTGCGTGGTGGTGCAATATCCCGATATTCTCGGCCGCATCAGCGATCTTACCCCGATTGCCGAGGCAGCCCACGCCAAGGGCGCGCTCTTGGTGGTGGTCAACACCGAACCTGTCGCGCTGGGGGCGATCAAAAGCCCCGGTGAAATGGGCGCGGATATCGTGGTGGGTGAGGGGCAGTCCTTGGGTGTTGGCCTGCAATTTGGCGGGCCATACCTCGGGCTTTTCGCGGTGCGCGATCCCAAGCATGTGCGCCAGATGCCGGGCCGCTTGTGCGGCGAGACGACCGATGCGGAGGGCAAGCGCGGTTTTGTGCTGACGCTTTCGACCCGCGAACAGCATATCCGCCGCGAGAAAGCGACGAGCAATATCTGCACCAATTCCGGGCTCTGCGCGCTCGCTTTCACCGTCCACATGACGCTGCTGGGAGAACGCGGCCTGCGCGAGTTGGCGGCGGAAAACCACCGGCTCGCCTGCCTTGCCGCTGACCGCTTGACCAAGGTGCCGGGGGTGCGCGTGCTCAACAACGGGTTCTTCAACGAGTTTACTGTGATGCTCGATGGCAAGCCCGCGCGCGAGATTGTGCGCGATCTGGCAGACCGCGGCGTGCTGGCGGGTGTTTCGCTGGGGCGGCTCTATCCGGGGGTTGAGGCGCTGCAGCAGGCGTTGCTGGTCGCGGTCACCGAAACCACCACTGAAGACGATATCGAAATGCTCGCAACAGAGCTGGAAGCCAGCCTCAAGGAGACTGTGTGATGAACGCCCCCAACAAGTCCGGCTGGAAGCCCGAAATGCAGGTTGCCGATGATGGCTTTGCTGGCGGCCCTGCCACCACCACCGGCAACCGCGCGCTGATGCTCGAAGAACCGCTGCTGTTCGAAATCGGCCGCGCTGATGTGACCGGCGTTGATCTGCCGTCGCTTGATCCCGCGCGCACCACGCGGCTGGGCGGGCTGGAGCGGGCCGAGCCGATTGGGCTGGTTGGCCTGACCGAGCCGGAAACCGTACGCCATTACACGCGCCTGTCGCGGCAGAATTACGGGATTGATCTCGGGTTCTTCCCGCTGGGAAGCTGCACCATGAAGCACAACCCGCGCCTTAACGAGAAAATGGCGCGGCTGCCCGGTTTTGCCGATATCCACCCGCTTCAGCCGCAATCCACCGTGCAGGGCGCGCTCGAAGTCATTGCCCAACTGGGCGAATGGCTTTGCAAGCTGACCGGAATGCCGGGTGTCGCGATGAGCCCCAAGGCCGGCGCGCATGGCGAGCTTTGCGGGATCCTCGCAATCCGCGCGGCCCACACCGCACGCGGCGATGCGCGCGAGGTGGTGCTGGTTCCCGAAAGCGCCCACGGGACGAACCCTGCGACCGCCGCCTTTGCCGGTTACCGGGTCGAGGATATCCCCGCAACGCCCGAAGGCCGGGTGGATGTGGCAGCGCTCAAGGCGCGGCTGGGGCCGGATGTGGCAGCCGTGATGATCACCAATCCCAACACCTGCGGATTGTTCGAAAAGGACTTCCGCGAGATCGCCGATGCGGTGCACGCAGCAGGCGGATACGTCTATTGCGATGGGGCGAACTTCAACGCCATCGTGGGCCGGGTGCGTCCGGGCGATCTGGGCGTCGATGCGATGCACATCAACCTCCACAAGACCTTTTCAACGCCCCACGGTGGTGGGGGGCCGGGGTCTGGCCCGGTGGTGTTCTCCGAAGCGCTCGCGCCCTATGCTCCGCTGCCTTTCGTGCGGCAGGACGAAAGCGGCGCCTTCTATCTTGTCGAGGAAGAACACCGCGAGGAGCGGGGCCCCAGCTTTGGCCGGATGACCGCGTTCCATGGCCAGATGGGGATGTTCACCCGCGCGCTCACCTATATGCTGAGCCACGGCGCGGATGGCCTCAAGCAGGTGGCCGAAGACGCGGTCCTCAACGCCAATTACATCCTGCGTTCAATGGAGGATATTCTCCACGCGCCTTTCGCCGCCAGCGGGCCGTGCATGCACGAGGCGCTGTTTGGCGACAAGAACTTCGGCGGCGGGCTCTCCACCCTTGATGTCGCCAAGGGGCTGATCGATGAAGGCTATCACCCGATGACGGTTTATTTCCCGCTGGTGGTGCACGGCGCGATGCTGGTCGAGCCTACCGAAACGGAAAGCAAGGCGGCGATCGATCAGTTCATCACCGCCTTCCGCGCCGTAGTGGAGCGGGCGCTGGCCGGGGACGAAGGTTTGAAACAGGCCCCCTACTATGCGCCGCGCCGCCGGCTTGATGAAACAGCAGCGGCTAGGAAGCCGAAGCTGGCGTTTGAGGGGTAAGCGATAGGCGAGGGCGGCGCTGTGCCTGCCCCTGCTTGCTCATGTCATCCCATCGTCGGGATGACAAAGGCGTTGGAACCATCGGGCGAACCATCCGGCCAGCGCTGGGTGACTTTCTTGTTCTTGGTCCAGAAGCGCAGGCCTTCGACCCCATACTGATCGATGTCGCCAAAGCCTGAGCGCTTCCACCCGCCGAAGGAGTGGTAAGCGACCGGAACCGGGATCGGCACATTGATCCCCACCATCCCCACATTGACCCGCGCGGTGAATTCACGCGCGACGTGGCCGTTGCGGGTGAACAGCGCAACGCCATTGCCATATTGGTGTTCGGACGGCAGGCGCACCGCTTCTTCAAAATTCGCCGCGCGCACAATTTGCAGGACGGGGCCGAAGATTTCTTCCTGATAGGACTTCATCTGCGGCGTCACATGATCGATCAGCGTCGGGCCGACGAAGAAGCCCTTTTCATGCCCCTGAAGCGTAAATCCGCGCCCGTCGACGACGATCTCGGCGCCCTCTTCCTCGGCGGTGGTGATCCATTGTTCCACCCGCGCTTTGTGTTCGGGGGTTACCACCGGGCCATAATCGGCATCAGGATCGTTGGAGACGCCAATGCGCAGGGCTGCGATGGATTTGAGCAGCTTGGCCTTCAATTTTTCAGCGGTTTCCTCGCCCACCGGGACAACCACAGGCAGCGCCATGCAGCGTTCGCCCGCAGACCCAAAGGCCGCGCCGGTCAGATCGTTCACCACCTGATCAAGGTCAGCATCGGGCATCACAATACCGTGGTTTTTCGCGCCGCCAAAGGCCTGCACCCGCTTATTGAGCGCCGTGCCGCGCGCGTAGATATATTGCGCAATGTCGGAGGAGCCAACGAAGCTGATCGCCGCGATATCGGGGTGGTCGATGATCGCATCGACCATTTCCTTATCGCCATGCACTACTTGCAGCAGCCCTTCGGGCGCGCCCGCCTCCACAAACAATTCTGCCAAACGCACCGGCACGCTCGGGTCACGCTCGGAGGGCTTGAGGATAAAGGCATTGCCCGCCGCGCAGGCCATGCCGAACATCCACATCGGGATCATAGCGGGGAAATTGAACGGGGTGATGCCTGCGCCAATGCCGAGCGGTTGGCGCATCGAATAGACGTCGATCCCCGGCCCTGCGCCGTGGGTATATTCGCCCTTCATGATCTGGGGCAGGCCGCAGGCATATTCGATCACTTCAAGCCCGCGCTGCACATCGCCGCGCGCATCGGGCACGGTCTTGCCGTGTTCGCTCGACAACATCTCAGCAAGGCTTTGTATATTGTCCTCAACCAGCTGTTTGAACGCGAACATCACCCGCGCGCGGCGCTGGGGATTGGTGGCGGCCCATTCGGGTTGCACGCGTTTGGCGGTTTCGACCGCGCGGGCAAGCAGGGCTGCATCGCCCAGTGCCACTTCGGCCTGCACTTCGCCCGTCGAAGGGTTCCAAATCTGATGCTTGCGCGTGGGCGCGGGGCTGTCACCGACGATGAAATGGTCGATCTGACGCATGGGAAAACTCTCCTGTCCTATGGCTCCCCCATGCCGCCGGGCGGGAGGCAAAGCAAGGGGCGCGCCGCCCCTCAAAAGTGAGCAGGGGGCACGCAAAAAGGGCCCCGCCAGCATTTGCTGGCAAGGCCCTTTTCAATGTTCAGGCTATAGGAGCGATCAGAAGTTCACGCGCGCGCCGACAAAGTAGAAAGCGCCGAATTTTTCGAACTCGATCACCCGATCGGGCGATCCGACATAGCGCACGCCTGCGGTGTTGGTGATGTTCTTGGCTTCGAAGAACAGGTTGATCTTCTTGCTGATGTCCACGCTGGCGGTGAAATCGAGCTGGCCGCGGCCTTCCCAGATCGTGTCGAGTGCGGCAACATTGCTGAATTCATCGACATAATCGGTGCGGTTGGTGTAAGCAAAGCGCGCGTTGAAACCCTTGTTTTCATAGAAGATCGAGGCGTTGTACGTCCAATCCGACTGGTTCGGCAACGGCGCACGGGTCGGACGGTCCGTCAGCGAATTGGGCAAATCGATAAAGGCATCCGCGTAGGCGACGTTACCGAAGAAGCCGAAATTCGACAGGAAGCCCGGCAGGAAGGTAAACTGGCCTTGAGCTGTGAATTCCGCCCCAAGGATCCGCCCATCGGCATTCTGTTGCTGGGTAATCAGCGCCGGTTGGTCGTTGAATGTGCCCAGTTCCAACAGCGTGAATTCGTAGTTCTTCAGGTCCTTGAAGAAGACGTTGAAGCCAATCAGGCCCAGCGGCGGGAAGTAATATTCGATACCAGCATCGAGATTGTTCGAAATCGTCTGACGCAGATCGGTGTTGCCGCGGTTCACGTTGATGACGTTGCCGGCCTGATCGTCCGAAGCCACCACGCGGGGCACGACATCGCGGAAATTGGGGCGAGCAGTGGCGCGAGTTGCCGCGAAACGACCGATCAGGTCGGGCGAGAATTCGTGCCGGATGGTAAGGTTGGGGAAGAAATCGGTGTAGCTGCGATCAATCCGCCCGATCGTGAAGGTTTCGGTCTCGACATCAAATACCGGTGCACTGCCCGAAAACTCGGTGTGTTCAACGCGCACACCCACGATCACATTGGTGCGGGCAAACTGCATCCGCGCCATGCCGTAACCAGCGTAGATGTCTTCGCTCGCCTCGTAATCGGCGGTGATCGAGTTTTCGATCCGGCGGGTGGCATCAACCTGCGAGGTTGATCTGATCCCGGCGAAATAGGGAAGAACCAGATTGGGGTTCATCTTGAAGCCCAAGTTGAAATTGAAATTCTGTGAAGGATTCGAAGGATCAACCAGTTGCAGCAGCGACTGATCGGGCGCGCTGCCTGCGCGGCGATCGCGCCACTGTTCATTATCCGAAGTCACTTCGGCAAGCCGCGCCTTGGCGCCGAATTGCAAGGTGGAGGGCGCGCCAAACAATTCGGTCGGGATCTTCACATTGGCCTGCATGGCCCATTCGCTCTGGAAGGTGTCCTGTTCGCGGAAGGTGTTCTGGCGGAAGTTGAAGTTTTCCAGCCGCAGGTGCTCCTGAGTTTCGAACAGCGAGAATTCGGGGCTGCGCGGATTGGTGAAGTCCTGCGTAATATTGGGACGCAAAGTGGAGCGGAACAGCAACTGCGCACGGATCGGGAAGGTTTGTTCCGATTCGGTGTAGGCGACCGAGTAGTCAAGGCTCGCCGCCGTCCAGTCATGTTGGCCACCTGCGCTCAACACCAGCGATTGATCCACCACGATGCGGTGGCGGAATTCCTTCTCCAAGCGGGTGTTGTTCCATGTTGCCCGTTCCGCCGTCGAACCGGGCTGTAAGGTTCCATCGTTGTAGATGACTGCCAACAAATTGCGGAACTCGTCATCCTCGCGGCGGTTGAAGTTGCCGCGCAGGAAGAAGCTCGACACATTGTCTGGGCGGATTTCGATTGCACCTGCCAGCGTGATGCGCTGGCGGCGGGTATCGTAATCCTTGAATTCCTGTTCAATCACGCGAAGATCGCGTCCGCCACCTGGCAGGTTCACGAAGTCATAGACGTTTTCGAAATTGTCCACCCTCCGATCGGTCTGGGATAGCGTGCCGGACAAGGTGATACCGACAGGGCCGAATACATCCGAGACGTTGCCGCCGACGCGGTAATCATTGGTCCCGCCGAATTGATTGTAGCTCACGCCGCCATTCACACCGACCACTAGGCGCGGACGATCAAAGGCCGAACGGGTGGTGAGATTGATTGCGCCTGCAATCGAGTCCGCATCCTGAGAGGGCATCAGTGTCTTCGACACTTCGATCGAGGACACCAGTTCCGAGTTGAACGTGCCAAGATCGATCGCGCGGGTATCAGGGCTGGTCGAACGCAGCATCACGCCGTCAACCGACACCGCAGTGAATTCCGAAGGCGCCCCGCGGATCGAGATGAAATTGCCTTCGCCCTGATCGCGCTCAACCCCGAAGCCCGGAACACGCTGGAGCGCTTCGGCGATGTTGGGATCGGGCAGGCGGCCAATTGCGTCAGCCGAAATGATGTTCATCGTCGCATCAGCGTTCTTCTGGCGGTTGAGCGCGCGCGCCGTCGGATCGGTGATCGCGCCGAGCACGACGATCTCGCTGCCCGCAGCAAGAGTGATGGTGACATTATTGGCGCTCCCAGCAGCCACGCTGACGGTTTGTGTGGTGCTGGCAAGGCCGCGGTAAAACACATTAAGCGTTATCTCGCCTTCGGGCAGCGAGGGGATGAAGAAGCGCCCCTGCCGGTCTGTGATAACGCGCTGGCCGGTTTCCTGAATGGTTACCTGAGCGCCGGGAACCGGGCTCCCGCTTTCGTCGATAATGTTACCAGTAACCGCGTTCTGCGCCATCACGGCAACTGGCGCAAGCATGGCGGATGCTGCCAACAACGCGCTGCGCGAGGTGAGTTTGATTGAAAGATAATTGGCCAGCGACATAGTGCCCCCCGTGTCATGGAAAGTTGATTGAATAGACCTTGATTAAGAATTGAGCCCCTGTAGTGTTGTCGCGGTTAGGTGGGGTTTGTGACAGAACGTTGACGAAATCCGCCATTTTGGCTTTGATATTTGTTTCGATTTTATTACAAATATGACGTTTGTTTTACGAAATCATATTTGTCAGAATAAGCTGTGATCTTGCTTGTGGTTTTCAGCAGCGCAGATGGTTTCATTTGAAATGAAAGTTCTTGCACGATGCGTTTCACTTTCCTGCTTTGCGCTGCGGCCAGTGTTCTTGGTGCCTCAGGGGCAGCGCTCCATGCCGAGCCTGCAATTGTTGATCTGACAGGTGAAGTGGCGCCGCCGGCGCGCGGGGCTCCCTATGCGGCGCGCAGTCTGCCGGACCGCATTGTGTTGACCCCGGGCGAAGACCCGGCGCGCACCATGTTGGTGTCATACCGCACGGATATGGAAGCCGGCGAAGCGCTGGGCGAGGTCGCTGAATTGCTGCCGGCGCCCAACTTCGGGCTCAAGGCTGTCCAAGTTCGCGGCACGCAGGTTGCCACCACCAGCGAGAACGGCGCAGCGCTTTATCACAAGCTCGCCTTCACCGGGCTTAAGCCTGACACCGCCTATGCCTACCGCGTGAAAGGCGCAGCGGGCTTTTCCGAATGGCATCAATTTCGCACCGCCAAAGCAGAGGCGGCGCCTTTCACCATGATCTTCATGGGCGATACGCAAAACAGGATTCTCGACATTGGCTCGCTGGTGTGGCGGCGCGCGCTGCTCCAGACAGGCAATCCGGCGCTGATGCTGCATGCGGGCGATCTGGTGGCCAGCCGTGATGAACTGGTGCATGATGATGAATGGGGCGAGTGGGCCGCATCAGGCGGCTGGGCGCTCGCCAGCGTCCCGCAGGTGCCCGCGCCCGGCAATCATGAATATGTCGATGATATTCGCCCCGATGGCAGCGAAGGCAAGAAGCTGGGGCCGCATTGGCCGGTGATGTTCCACCTGCCCGATAATGGCGCTGACGGGGTGCGCGAAACCAGTTTTTTCGTCGATTATCAGGGCGTGCGTGTGGTGGTGCTGGATGGCACATCGGCGCTGGATCTGGGCACTTTGGAGGCGCAAACGGCATGGGCGGACAAGGTTCTGTTGGCGGCTCCCGGGCCGTGGAAATTCGTGCTGTTCCACCAGCCGATCTTCACCTGCGCGCGTTCCAAGGATACGCCGATGTTTAAGGCTGCGTGGAAGCCGGTGTTTGAAAAGCATGGGGTCGATCTGGTCTTGCAGGGCCACGATCACTGCTATGGCCGCTGGACGTCCGAGGCAGGCTCGGACGCCGCGCGCGAGGCGCGTGCTGGTGGAGCGAGCCAAGGCCCGGTCTATCTGGTCTCGGTGGCAGGGGCCAAGATGTATGGCCTCAATGATCGCTCCGCCTGGCAGCCTGACCGGGTGGCCGAGGACACCAGCCTGTTTCAGACCATCGAGATTGCCGGTGAGCGACTGACCTTGAAGGCCTTTCTCAACACCGGCGTTCTTTATGACGGGTTCGAACTGGTGAAGGGGGAGGGTGGGCGCAACGCCTTTGCGGAACTGCCCGATGATGTGCCCACGGTGCGGCGCTGCGAGGCGCTGCCGCAGGGCGATTTCACGGCGAGCGAGAAGGGCGTGATCGAAGGGCGCAAAGGCCCGGACGGCCTGCCCTGTACAGTCCGGGCGCTAAAGTAGCGCGTTACTCGCTCGCTTCAAACCCGATGCGTTCCGCCGCCGCACCTGACATGATGAAGCCGATGGGCCGCTCGGTTTCCTCCTGAAGGTGCGCGATCAGGCTGGCGGTGCGGGCGAGCAGCGAAATGCCCTTGAGTGCTCCCAAGGGGAAGCCGGCATCGAGCATCACCGCAGGGATCGCGCCGTTGACATTGATCGGCAGGCTGCGCCCGATGGCTTCGGGCAACACGTCGGAAATGGTGTGCAGCATGGCGATGTGCTTGCCTTCGACGCCCTGCTCCTTGGCAATGGCGAGCAGACGATGCGCGCGCGGATCGCCGCCTGAATGCTGCGGGTGGCCAAAACCGGGGATGGCTTTTTTCTCAGCGCGCAATTCCTTTATCGCGGCGGTGGCGGCTTCGGTGGGGCTGATGCCTTCCGCCTCAGCGCGGGTGACGACCTCAGCATAAAAGCGCCCTGCCACCTCAGCGCTGCCCAAGACCACGCTGCCGCAGCCAAGCAATCCGGCGGCAACCGCGCCGTGGAAGGCTTCGGGCGCGGCCGCATAAGTCATGCGTGTGGCCACCACGCTCGGCACAAGGCCATGTTCGGCAATCGCGCAGAGCACCGCGTCGGCCAGCACTTTCTGCGGGCCCGAAGGCATCGTGCCTGTCACCAGCAGCCAGAAATAGCTGGTGAAATCGAGCTTTCCGATCACTTCATCGCACAGATCAAGCCCGCGCACGGTGATGCTGGTGGCATCCGAAGTGCAGATGGAGGTGACCGCGTTATCCTGTTTCCCGATGCGCATTTTGTGCCGCCTTTTCGATAGTCGAAGTTGATTTCGCTATGCGAAAGATATAGGGCAAGGTCAACCACCAAGCGCAGATTGCGGGATGACATCATGACGGCAAAGCCATTGAAGGACGTAACCGTGCTCGAAATGGGCACTTTCATCACCGGCCCTGCGGCGGGGATGATCTTGGCCGATCTGGGCGCCGATGTCATCAAGATCGAACAACCCGGCACGGGCGATCCCTTCCGGTCGTTCAAGGGCGAGCTCTACAGTCCGCATTTCCAGACCTATAACCGGAACAAGCGTTCGGTCACGATTGATCCCAAGAACGCGCAAGACCTCGCCGTGCTCGATAAGCTGGTGGCGAAGGCCGATGTCTTCATCCAGAATTTCCGTCCCGGCGTGGCCGATCGCCTCAATGTCGATGCTGCGCGCCTCCAAGGCATCAACCCGCGCCTCATCTATGCCTCGATCTCGGGTTTCGGCAGCGAGGGGCCGGAGCGAAATCGCCCCGCCTTTGACACGGTTGCACAGGCCGCCAGCGGGTTTCTGCGCCTGCTGGTCAATCCCGAACACCCGCGCGTTGTCGGCCCGGCGATTGCCGATGCGATGACGGGTTTTTACGCTGCGATTGGCGTGCTCGCCGCGCTGCATGAACGCGAGGCTACGGGTAAGGGCAGGGTGGTGGAAACCTCGATGTTCGAGGCGATGTGCCACTTCAATCTCGATGACTTCACTCACCTGCTTTCTGCCGATCAGGTGATGGGGCCATACAGCCGCCCGCATGTCAGCCAATCCTATGTGTTCCAGTGTGCTGATGGCGAATGGATTGCGCTGCATATGTCATCGCCGCCCAAGTTCTGGGAAAATCTGGCGACCGCTGTGGGGCAGCCCGATATGCTTGCGCTCCCCGCCTTTGAAAGCCGCGAGGCGCGGATTGCCCATTATGAAGATGTGGTTGCTTTCCTCGCGCCGATCTTCGCCCAGCAGCCGCGCGCGCATTGGGCGGCCGAGCTGACCCGGCTCGAAGTGCCCAATTCGCCGGTCTACACCTCGGCCGAAGTGCTGGCGAGCGAGCAGGCGCAGCACCTTGGCATCGAAGTCTCCGATCCCGCAGGGCCCAAGGGGGAGTTTCGCACCATCCGTTTCCCGGTGAGTTTCGATGGTGAGCGGATGGACAAGGTCACCGCGCCCCCCCTATTGGGCACTCATGACGAGGAAATCCGCCGCGCAATAGGGAGTTGAGCATGGCAGAGGCAGACCCGGAGAGCGTGGGCAAGGACCCGGAATTTCTCTCCACGCTGGAACGGGGCCTGCGCGTGCTGGTGGCCTTTGATGAAGACCACCCGGAAATGACCTTAAGCGAAGTTGCCGCGCGCACAGACTTGTCGCCTGCGGTGGTGCGGCGCTGTCTCAAGACGCTGGTGGAGCTGGGCTATATCGGGCAATATCAGCGCAAATTCCTGCTGCGCCCTTCGGTGCTGACGATTGGCTCGGCCTTTCTCGCCTCGATGCAGATCGAACAGGTGGTGCTGCCGCCCTTGCAGGCCCTGCGCGACCAGACCGGCGACAGCGCTTCGCTGGCGGTGCTGTCGGGCGCGGATGTGCTCTATGTCGCCCACGTCTCGACCGACCGACGCTTTCGTGTGGCGGCCAATGTCGGCACTCGCTTTCCCTTCCATGCAACCTCGCTGGGCAAGGCGCTGGCTGCCCATCTAAGCCCGAGCGATCAGGCGGCGCTGCTGGGGGGCGCGCCATTCCAGCGTTTTACCGAGCGCACCACCACTGATCGTTCGGCGATGGAGGAGCGCCTCGCGCTGATCGCGCAGCGTGGTTACGATTCGGCGCTGGATGAACTCGATTACGGCATTGTCTCGGTCGCCGTGCCTTTGTTCGGGCGCGATGGGCGGGTGATTGCCGCGATCAATTGTTCGACCTCCACCACCCGCATTTCGCAGGATGAGCTGGTGCGCACGCGCCTGCCCCTGCTGCGCGGCGCGGCCGGCGAGATCGAAGCCGCGCTGCGCCGCTGGCCCGCGCTTGAAGCATCCTTGCGGCCATAATGCCACACTCGTAACTTTTCGCATATCGAAGTTGACTTCGCATTGCGAAGGAAATAATCCCCAAGTCAGGAGGGCATGACGATGGCGCGCGTCTCGCGTGTCCAACAGGGGAGAGATTTATGAAGTTTTCGGGCGTCACTTTCGCCAGCACTGCAGCGCTCGCTGCAGCATTGCTTGCCGCTCCAGTGTGTGCGCAGACCGCTGCGGACACGACCAGCCAGCCTGACGGTGCCTCTGGTGGCGAGATCGTCGTGAGCGCGCTGCGCCGCGATCAGACCCTGCTCGATGCGCCGCTCGCCATCACGGCGTTTGATTCGCAGGCGATCCAGAATGCCGGGATCGAGCGTCCGGCCGATTTCATTGGTCTGACCTCGAACGTCACGCTGGTGGAAACCCAGAATGCGGGCAATGCCTTTGTTGTCATCCGCGGGATCACCCAAAACCGCAATTCCGAGCCTTCGGTCGCAGTGATTGTAGATGGGGTGCTGCAAGTAAACCCCGCACAATTCAACCAGGAGCTCTTTGACATCGAGCAGATCGAAGTCCTCAAAGGCCCGCAAGGGGGGCTTTACGGGCGCAACGCGATCGGCGGCGCGATTGTCATCAACACCAAGAAGCCGACGAGCCAGTTTGAAGGGAACATCACCGCCGGGATCGACAATGGCTTTGGCTATTTTCTGCGTGGCGGGGTGAGCGGACCGCTGGCCGAAAACCTGTTCTTCCGCGTCGCGGCGTCTTACTATGATACCGACGGCTTCATCCCCAACACCTTCCTGGGTGAAAACGCCGATCCGGTTGAGGATTTTTCCTTGCGCGGCAGCTTGCTGTTTGAACCGACCGACAAGCTTTCGATTGATCTGCGCGCCTCGACCAACCAGCTGCGCACGCAGGGGCTGTATTATAACATCGTCGATGATGTGAACACCATTGCCGATGTGCGGGTGAACAATCCGGGGCAGAATGATCGCGACATCTATAATGTGGCGATGAAAGTCGAATATGCCGGCGACAACGCGGTGTTCACCTCGATTTCCTCTTACGACACGCTGAAAGAAATCCTAACCGGCGATGCTTTTGACTTCCTGCCGATTGAGGAAAGTTTCTTCTTCAATCTGTTTGAAGCGATCCTTGGTCCCGGCAATGGTTTTGACCTCAACCAGAGCCAGTATCTCAACGTCAAGGCCTTCAGCCAGGAAGTGCGGCTGGCCTCGCCCAATGATGGGCGCAGGTTTAACTGGCTCGTTGGCGGCTATCTGGTTGACACCACGCGCTTTATCTCGACCGGAAACATGATCGACACCGGCAATGGTGTCTTCCCGGTATTCCGCACGCCTTCAACCAATCCGCTCAATCCGCAATTCAGCTTTCTGGCCGATGGGCAGGAAAATTTCGCTTGGGCGCTGTTTGCCAATGCGGGCTACGAAATTACCCCGGAACTGCGCATCGATGGCAGCCTGCGCTATGACCGCGATCGCCGCCGCCAGACCACGCTGACGCCGCAAGGCTTCCTGCCCAATGTGCCCGGCGTGCCGCAGGCGCAAAGCGGCGAAGTGCGCACCCGCACCTTCCAGGACTGGCAACCCAAGGTGACGCTCACTTACAAGCCTGATCGCGATGTGACGATCTATGGCGGCTACAGCCGGGGTTTCCGTTCGGGCGGCTTCAACCAGACGGGTGTTGGTGCCGAGGCAATCAACAATGCCATTGTTGGCGTGGGCGATGTGTTCCTTGCCGAAACGGCTGACACTTTCGAAATCGGGGCCAAGGCCAAGGTTGGCCCGGTGCGGATTAATGCAGCGGCTTACACCACCAAGTCGCAGAACAGCTATTTCTTCGTGTTCCTCGCAGAATCCTCGACCCAGAACCTTGGAAACATCCCCGAGGTGCGCCTGAATGGTTTTGAAATTGATGCTTCGGCCCGCATCCTCCCCTATTTCGACGTCAACGCGGCGCTCGGCGTCACTGACAGCGAGATCAAGGCGTTTGATGACCCGACTGTGATCGGCAACAATGCGCCGCAAGTTGCGGCCTCGACGCTGAACCTCGGGGCGCAATATGCAGGCCCACTGGTGGGCCGTGTCGATCTCTTGGCGCGGCTTGATTATCGCCGCATTGGGCGCACTTGGTGGGAGCCATTCAACACCACCTCACGCGATCCGGTCGATCTGGTTGACGGGCGTCTCGGCATCAAGGTTGATGGGGTGGCGATTACCGCCTTTGCCCAGAACCTGTTCGATAAGACATATAACGCCGAATTCTCGCCCGGCGGTTTCGTGTTCCGCGCCCGTCCGCGCCGTTTTGGCGTGCAGGTGCGTTACGATTTCTGATGCGGTAAACAACCGGGGGGCGGGGTGCTGCCCCCCCGATGACTTCGATGGAGAGAGCAGATGACGCAAAAGATTTTGGCCAATCGCCTGCACCACACCGCCTATGTGACCAAGGATCTGGAGAAGACCCGCGCTTTCTATGAAGATGTGCTGGGTTTTCCGCTGATGGCAACCTATTGCGAAAAGGACGAATTGTTCGGCAAGGAGCGCACCTATTGCCATGTGTTCTTCGAACTGGCGGATGGCAGCGCGCTCGCTTTTTTCCAGTTTGCAGACCCAGAGGATCAGGCCGAATTCGGACCCGAAATTCCCTCGAGCCCCTTCATCCACATCGCGCTTCAGGTCGATGCCGAGGCGCAGGATGAACTGGCCCGCCGCATTGCCGCAGCAGGGATTACAGAGCCTCAAACCTATGTGCTCGAACATGGCTATTGCCGCTCGCTCTATGTGACTGATCCCAACGGCATGATCCTCGAATTCACCCATGATGATCCGCGCGCAGCCCCGCTTGATGCCGAGCGCCGCGCTTCGGCGCGCAGCGAGTTGGCGCGCTGGCTGGCGGGCGATCATCGCAACAACAATCCGTTCCGCGCCGAAGAAGCCGCCTGAGCGGCGCTGTGGGAGCGCGCGCATACATGGCTGCTCCCATGGCAGGCGCAGGTTCGGTGTGGCGCGGCGCGCTGGATGTTGCAGGTGGGCTCATTCGCCTCACCGTTGCAGGCGATGGCCCTCCCGTAATTCTGCTTCACGGCTGGACGCTGGATGCGCGGATGTGGCAGCCACAAATCGCCGCGCTGGCCGGGGAGTTTGCGCTCGCCGTGCCTGACCGGCGCGGTTTTGGCCGTTCCAGCGCGCCGCCTGATCTCCCCCGCGAGGTCGATGATGTGGCGCGCATTGCCGATTTTTGCGGCTGGGATCGCTTCAGCCTTGTGGGCCTGTCCCAAGGGGCCAGTGTGGCGCTCGACTGCGCCGGTCGGCTGGGCGAGCGCGTTGCGGCGCTGGTGGTGTGCGGCGCGCCGCTGCCGGGGCTGGTGGAGCGCGATGAAACGATCGATCTTGAACTTTACCAGCGCCTTGCCTGTGACGCACAGATGGGGGCAATGCGGGCCGATTGGGCTGCTCATCCGTTGATGCAGGCACGCACGCCGCCCGCGCGTGAGGCGTTGGCGGTCATGCTCGCAGATTATCAGGGGACCGATCTGATCATCCCTTCCAGCCTTCCCGATGTCACCGCCGAGGCCGCCGCTGCCTTGTCCATGCCGCTGCTGGCGCTTGCCGGAGAGCATGACACGCCATGGCGCGGCGCCTGTGCCGCAGCGCTCGCCAAGGCCGCACCGCAAGGACGCTCCGCCTTGATCGAAGGCGCAGGCCATGTTGCCAATCTCGATAATCCTGCAGGTTTTGATGCCGCACTGCGCGATTTTCTTAGCTCCGTTCTGTAACAAAAGGCCAACCCATGAGCCAAGACCGCTTCCTCACCACTCATGTCGGCAGCCTGCCGCGCCCGGACTATCTGCTTGATCTCGTCTTCGCGCGCGAAAGCGGTGAGTCCGTGTCCGAGGCCGATTTCGATGCAGCGGTGGAACAGGCCACGGCCCATGTGATCAAGCGCCAGATCGAAGCAGGCGTTGCCATCGTCAATGATGGCGAACAGTCGAAGCCTTCTTACGCCACCTACATCAAACACCGCCTGTCGGGCTTTGGCGGCGAGGCGGGGCAATATGAATTTGCTGACCTTGAAGATTTCCCCGGCGCCAAGGCGCAGGTTTTCGGCAACAAGGGCCGCGCCAAGCGTTCCGCGCCCGCCTGCACCGCGCCGATTGAAGTGATCGACATGGAAGCCCCGCGCATTGACGCAGAGCGGCTGGTGCGGCTCGCGGGTGGGCATGCCACCTTCATGTCCGCCGCTTCTCCCGGCGTGACCGCGCTGTTCTTTCCCAATCAATATTATGCGAGCGACGAGGAATATGTCTTCGCCCTCGCCGAAGGGCTGCGCCATGAATATGAGACGATTGCAGCCGCCGGTATCACCTTGCAGGTCGATTGCCCTGATCTGGCCATGGGCCGCCACGTGCAGTTCACTCACCTCAGCCTCGAAGATTTCCGCAAGCGCATCGGGATGAACATCGCCGCGCTCAATCACGCGGTGCAGAATATCCCGGCAGAGCAACTGCGCATGCACCTGTGCTGGGGCAATTATCCCGGCCCCCACCACTGCGATGTGGCCTTGGGTGAGATCGCCGACATCGTGTGGAGCGCCAAGCCGCAGACCGTGCTGCTCGAAGGCGCCAATCCGCGCCATGCCCACGAATTCGCTTTCTTCGAAGAACACCCCTTGCCCGAAGGCAAGGTGCTGTGCCCCGGCATGGTTGAACCGCAAAGCCCCTATATCGAACACCCCGATCTGATCGCCCAGCGCATTGGTCGCTACGCCGATCTGCTCGGGCGCGAGCGGGTGATGGCGGGCGTCGACTGCGGCTTTTCCGTCCACGCGGGCAGCAATGCTCTCGATCCCGAAATCGTGTGGGCCAAGCTTGCAGCGCTCGCCCGAGGCGCAGAAATTGCTAGCCGTAAATATTGGCGTTGAAGCAGGGGGGCGCAAATCCTCCTTGACCCTCCAGAGCGCAAGCGGCAAAGAGCGCGCCGCTGATAGTGGCAGGCCGATCACGCGCTTGCGGGTGTAGCTCAATGGTAGAGCAGCAGCTTCCCAAGCTGACGACGAGGGTTCGATTCCCTTCACCCGCTCCATCACCAAATTTTGCGATTGCGCTCTGGCGTGCTCTCCTTATCGTTGGGTGAGGGAGAGGATTATGCATCAATTTCCGGATCATCCGGACGCCATCACGCCTGAGTGGTGGGGCGAGGTGTTGGGCCGTGTGCCCACGCGCTGGCAGTGGGAGCCGATTGGCACCGGACAGGTCGGCGATTCGGTTCGGTTCACGCTCGAATTCGGCAGCGGCGAGCCGCCACTGACGCTGGCGGGCAAGTTTGCCGCCGCCGATCCGACTAGTCGCAGCACTGCCGCCATGCTTGGCCTTTATGCGCGCGAAGTGCAGTTCTACCGCGATCTCGCCCTGCACTTGGGCGTGCGCACGCCGCGCATTCATGCCGCAGAAATCGCGCCTGATGGAGCAAGTTTTATCCTGTTGTTTGAGGATCTTGGGCCTGCGCGCGGCGGCAATCAGATTGCAGGCTGCACGATTGAAGACGCGCGCGCCGCGATTTGTCAGGCAGCGGCCTTGCACGGCCCAAGCTGGCACAATCCGGCGATGCTCGATCTCGATTGGCTGCAACCTTCCGAGGCGGCCGCTGCGCAGGTGAAAGCGCTTTACCCGCAGGCGCAGGCGGTGTTCCGCGAACGCTATGCCGACGTGCTGGAGCCTGAATACATGGCCCTGTGCGAAGAATTGGCCGAAATCACTGCGGCCACCACCGCGCGCAATGAGAAAACAAGCCTTGTCCACGGCGATTTCCGGCTCGACAATCTCTTGTTCGATATCACGGGCGGGGCTGAGCCCATTGCCGTGCTCGATTGGCAGACAGTGGGCGTGGGCAATGGGCTGCGCGATGTTGGCTATTTCCTCGGCTGCGGGATTGGCGATGGCTTGCGCCGTGCGCATGAGCGCGAATTGCTGGAGCTGTATTGCGCCGAAATGACCGCGCGCGGCGTGCCGCTGACAGTCGAGGCGATCTGGCGCGATTATGTGCTGGGCGCCGTGCATGGCATTTCAACCGCGGTGTTCAGCGCGGCCTTTGTGGTGCGCACGCAGCGCGGGGATGCCAATTTCCTGTCGATGGCGCGCGGCGCCTGTGCGCTGTGTCTGGAACATGGCAGCCTGAAACTGATGAAGGAGGATGCGTGACATGGTGCTGAGCCGCGGGGATGATTATCCTCTTCACCAGACGCCCGAGCCGGTCGCCTATTCAGGCACGGATCGCAATTTCTACGATCGCTATTTCTTCAATGGTTACAATGCCGATGGCAGCGGGTTTTTTGCGCTCGCCTTTGGGGTCTATCCGCATCTCGATGTGGCCGACGCGCATTTCTGCGCGGTGCGCGGGGGCGTGCAGCATTGCCTCCACGCCAGCCGCAAGCTGGGAATGGAGCGGATGGATCTGTCCTGCGGGCCGGTGCGGATCGAGATTGTCGAACCGCTCCAGCGCCTGCGGTTGATTGTCGAGGGCGAAGGCATAGCCGCGGACATCACCTTTACCGGCCGCGCTTTTCCGATTGAGGAGCCCCGCTTTGTCTGGCGCATCGGCCCGCGCACGGTGATGGATTACACGCGCCTCACGCAAAACGGCCATTACGAGGGCTGGATCGAGGTGGATGGGGTGCGCGAGGTGCTGGGGCAGGGCGCCAGCGGCACGCGCGATCGCAGTTGGGGCGTGCGCCCGGTGGGCGCTGCCGATCCGCAGGCGGGTGGGCGGACTGTGCCACAATTCTTCTGGCAATGGACACCCGTGAACCTGCCGCGTCGCAGCCTGTTTTTTCACCTCAACGCCCATGCTGATGGCACGCCGTGGAACACCCGCGCGGTGATTGCGCCTGATGGCAATGGGGCAGAAAGCTTCACCGAAAGCCATGGGCCGGTGATGGAGACGCGCCTTGCTCCGGGAACGCGCTGGCCCGATGCAGGGGCCTTGCAAGTGGGCGACGAGCGGTTCACCTTTGCGCCCGTGCAGCGCTTTCAGATGCGCGGGCTGGGCTACACCTCGCCCAAATGGGGCCATGGGCTTAATCACGGCGTGTTGGAGGTTGAGCGCGAGGATATTGATCTGGCTAGCATTGATCCTGCGCGCCCTGACAATCTCCACGTTCAGATGCTGTGCCGCGTAACGGGCGCGAATGGCGAGCAGGGGCTCGGCGTGTTCGAGCAGCTGGCGATTGGCGATTACGCGCCGCTTGGCCTGTCTGGGCTGGCGGATCCGGCCTAAGAGCGCGCCGCGTCGATAATAAAAAGGGGCGCCGCAGCCTTTGCCGGCTGCAGCGCCCCCTTTCGTATAAGATCAGATGAAGCGATCAGAACGAGAAGCCCACGGCGAGCTTGTAGAAGTCGCCCTGGTTGCCGTCTGCGCCGCCACCCATTTCCGCACCAGCGGTGAAGCGGGTAAAGAAGCCGTTATCCAGCGAGAATTGGACGTAGGGACCAACCCATTGATAGACGTTGCTCGCGCTGCCGCCGGGGTTTGAATTGCGCGTCAGGCTGAGGATTTCGTAGTGCGCGCCTGCCGAGAAGTTGCTGGTGAACTTGTAACCAGCGTTGATCCAGGTGTGCAGGAAGTCGAGGCCTTGCGTGTTGCGATTGCGAACAGCTGCGTAATAGCCACCGTAGAATTCGGCTTCGAAGGCATCGTCCGAATAGTTCATGGTGAGGTTGGGGACGACACCGTCAAACACGTTACCGCCCGTGCCGCCTGCCGCGCCGCCCGACAGCAACGCGCCGTTGAGGATGCCGATTTGCGGCTTGATGGTGAGCGCGCCGTCCATGGCGTAGAAATTCGCGCCGATGCCAAATTCGGTCCACAGGTCGCCGCCGCCACCATTGGTGGAGAAGTCCGGAGTGGTCCACAAGATGCCGTAAACGCTGAGGTCAACATTATCGCCAACCGGGATCAGCGCATTGAAAGTCGGGTAGAAACCGAAGAAGCTGTCCTGGTTGAGCACCACGGTGAAGCTTTCCGAACGCTTCTCGCTGGCGGGAGTTGCTGCCTGTACCGCGGCAGTCACAGCCGCGCTATCAAGCACAAGAGCCGTGTTCGAGGATGTTCCGGTGGCAGCCGAAGTTGCAGTGATGACGACCGGAGCAGCATCAGCAGCCATAGCCGTGACGCCGGCGAGGTCGTTTTGTGCATCCGCAGCGGTCAGCGCAATGGTGGGGCCAGTGGCAATCAGCGCTGCTTCATCGTGGGCGACAGCGGGAGCCGACACGGCGGCAGCCAAGGCGAAAGCCGAAGCGGCAGTTGCGAGACGGATATTCATAAGGAACGCTCCAATTGAGAGGGTTGGGACCGTTCCGCCTGCGTGCGCTGCGCGCTGCCTATTTATTATGCCGAATCACGGCGGGCTGTTCGCACAAGCACGAGGATTAATGAGCGAGGGGTGCGACTCGCACAAATATTTTATGACATGATGGCGTCACATTATCTTTGTTGCGTTGCAAACTTGCATCACTTGCAAGCCTGATTGTAACCCAGGGCTGGGATGTCTGCGATGGACCGGTGGGTGCTGAATTATTGGGCAGCAAGGCTCGCCATATCAATGACAAAGCGATATTTTACATCGCTCGCTTCCATTCGCTCATAAGCGCTTTCGACCTCGCTTATCGCGATCACTTCGATGTCGGGCACAACGGCGTGATCTGCACAAAAATTAAGCATCTCCTGCGTTTCGGCAAGCCCGCCAATCCCGCTTCCGGTCAAGATCTTGCGCCCCAAAAGCACCCCGGTGTGCAGTTCGGGCATCATGTCGATCATGCCGACCAACACCTGCACGCCGTCGATTTTGAGCAGATGCAGATAGGGCGTCACATCATGACGCACCGGGATGGTGTTGAGCACCATATCAAATGCCCCTCGATGGGCCTTCATTGCCGCCTTGTCGGAGGTGTTGAGGAATGCATGCGCGCCAAGCTTGCCTGCATCCCCGCGCTTTCCTTCACTGCGCGAGAGCACGGTGACTTCAGCTCCCATGGCAGCGGCAAGCTTTACGCCCATATGGCCAAGGCCGCCAAGGCCAGCGACCGCAACCCGTGATCCGGGGCCCACTTTCCAGGTGCGAAGGGGGGAATAGGTGGTGATACCTGCGCACAACAAGGGCGCGGCCTCGGCCATCGGCAGGCGGTCGGGCACTTTCAGCACGAATTCCTCGCGCGCGACGATCCGTTCGGAATAGCCGCCATAGGTGGGCGAGCCATCGCGCCGGTCAATGCCGTTGTAAGTGCCCGTCATCCCGCCGGAGAGGCAATATTGTTCCAGATCAGCATCGCAGTGGCTGCATTCCATGCAGGCATCGACCATGCAGCCGATCGCCACCCGGTCGCCCACCTTGTGGCGGGTGACAGCCTCGCCCACCGCGCTGACGATGCCGACAATTTCGTGGCCCGGCACCACCGGATAGGTGGTGCGCCCCCAATCGTTGCGCGCGGTGTGAAGATCGGAATGGCAGATGCCGCAATGGGTGATGTCGATCAGCACATCATCAGCGCGCAAGCCCCGCCGGGTGATTGCCATCGGGCCAACCCCGCTGGTGGGCGATGTTGCGCCATAGGCACGGCAGGGGTATTCGTTGGTGAAAGAAGTCATTTGTTTTACCTCGTGGCTAGTTCGCTTCGCGAACGCCTCCGGGCGGGCGGCCTACCGGCCGGCGCGCGCCTGGAGGCATTGGCGCACTTGCGAAGCCTGAAGGCTTCGGTGTCCCACTCCTTTACCAAAAACCCCTATTTCGGCGGCATCCGGATCGCGCCGTCGAGCCGGAACTGGTGGCCGTTGATATAGGTGTTGCGGGCAATCTCGACGATCAGCGAGGCGAATTCCTCGGGCTCGCCAAGGCGTTTGGGGAAAGGCACGCTGGCGTTTAATTGTGCCCACATCGGCGGATTGCGATCTTTCATGCCCAGCATCAGCGGGGTCGCGAAAATCCCCGGCATCACCGAATTTACGCGGATGCCGACATCCATCAGATCGCGCGCCATCGGCAGCACAAGGCCGTTTACCCCTGCCTTGCAAGAGCCATAGATCACTTGCCCGATCTGCCCATCTTGTGCCGCCACGCTGGCGGTGAGGATGATGCAGCCACGCTCGCCATCGTCATTAAGCGGCTCAGCGTTGGCCATGCCGAGTGCTGAAATGCTGGCGATGCGGTAACTCGCCACCAGAATGCCCTCGGCCCCGAAGGCATAGTCCTCGGTCGAAAGCCGCTTGTAGCGGCCCGCTTCCTTGTCCCAGCCCAGCGACTTGCCTCGCCGGCTCGCCATCGCGCAGTGCAGCGTCACGCGTTCCTGCCCATGGGCCGCGCGCGCGGCGGCAAAGCCTGCCTCGACGCTCTCCTCATCCATGATATCGACATGGTGGAACGTGCCGCCGATTTCGGCTGCATGGGCCTTGCCCGCCTCATCATTGATGTCGAAAATCGCTACTTTCAGCCCTGCCTCCGCCAGCGCTTTCGCACTCGCCTTGCCAAGTCCCGAAGCGCCGCCAGTAACAACCGCGGCCATGCCAGGGGTGAGTTTCATGCCTGTCTCCCAATTATCTGTTTGGCGCTTGCCTAACCCCCTTTGCGCCCGCTCGCCAACTGTTAAAGTGATGTGCGATGGATGTGTTTCTGCTGAGCCTGGTGCTGGTGTTTGCAATTGCGCTGGGCGGGCGGGATACGCTGGTGATGGCAGGGCTGGCAGATCGCCTGGGGCGTGTACGCCTGCTTCTTGCAACCGGCGTGGTGTGCGCAGCGCTCAGCGCTGGGCTGATGGCATGGCTGGGGGCGACCTTTGCCGCCATGCTGCCCTATCGCGCTGCGCAAATGCTGGTGGCTTTTGCGCTCGGCGTGGCGGCGCTGGAACTGGCGCTGCCGCTTCGCGTCAAAACCCCTGCTGAACCGACTCGCTCGCTGGGTGCGATCGCGTTGGTGCTGCTGGCGCGCCAGATTGGCGATGCAGCGCGTTTTGTGGTTTTTGCGCTGGCTGCGCTGGCGCATTTTCCTGCCTTGAGCGCGCTGGGCGGCGGGATCGCCGGGGCAGGAGCCTTGAGTGTGGGCTGGTTTTTGGGGGCAAGCGACATGGCGCGATTGCGGCCCGCGCTATCGCGCCGCATTCTGGCGGCGTGTTTGTTTGTTGCGGCAATAATGCTGGGTTTGAATGCTCGTGACGGGAGTCTTTGATCGCTTTGTTCGATCACTGCGAATTGAAAAAAATCGAAACAATCTGCGCGTAGAGCCATTATATATGTGTGGTAAGCAAATATCGCAGGGACGCTGCGATATCGAAATTTGACAGAAGAAGGGAGGACATCATGCTTGATGCCAATTCCAACACCAATTCCAAGGCAGCTCTTGTTTCTGAACTCAATGGCCTGCTTGCCGATCACATGGCGCTTTACGCCAAGGCGAAGCATTTTCACTGGCACGTCAAGGGTCCGCGGTTTCGCGATCTTCACCTGTTGTTTGATGAACACGCCATTGAAATCCGCGATCAGATCGATGTGATCGCCGAACGCGTGCGCAAGTTGGGCGCGACCACGCTGACATCGCTCGGCGCGATGGCCAAGCATACCCAGATCGCCGATCAGGACCGCACCGATTTGTCGGCGGACGACATGGTTGCCGAACTGCGCGACGACAACGTCAAACTGGTCACTCGGCTGAAGGCCATGAAGGCCATGGCCGATCAGGCGGGCGATAACGCCACTGACGGGTTGATCGATGATTGGACCGACATGGCCGAACAGCGCGTCTGGTTCCTCAGCGCGACGCTCGGCTAGGCCAGGTCCAACACCGGGCGCAGCGCGGGCAGGGGAGGGCAGGAATGGTACATTGGCTTCCCGCTCGCCTGCACCGCGCCGCGCTGCCTTTGGCGCACGCGCTGCGCCACCGCTGGCGACGCTGGCGCAAAGCACCGATTGCAGGCGTCAGCGTCATCCTCACCAATCCACAGGGCAAGGTGCTGTTTCTCAGGCACTCTTATGGCCCGCCAGTCTGGGCGCTGCCCGGAGGTGGGCTTGGCCCGCGTGAGGAACCCGAGGCGGCGGCACGGCGCGAGGTGCGCGAGGAGCTTGGCCTCACGATCGGTGAGGCGGAGCGCATTGCGGTGATCGAAGAGGTGATCTCAGGCTCGCCCCACACCGCGCACATCTTTGCCGCCACTACTGATAATACGCCCGTGCCCGATGGTCGTGAGATCATTGAAGCGCGGTTTTTTGCGCCTGATGATCTGCCCCGCGATCTGGGCCGCACCACCGCATCCCGCCTTGCTGTGTGGCGCGATTGGGCAGCTTTACAGCAAAGATAGCTGCGCGTTATCGCGCTGAGGCTTGGCCTCCTCGGCCCCTTCCAGATTGCTTAAAGTGAGCCCCATCAGGCGGATCGGACGGGGCAATGGCAATTCAGCTTCAAGCAAAATGCGAGCTGTGGCGGCAAATTGCTCACGGCTTTCCACCCATGCCTCGCTCGAGGCGCTGCGGGTGATGATACTAAAATCGTTGAATTTGAGTTTGAGCGTGACTGTGCGCCCGCGCACCGGGCCGGCATCGCCGCCCGCCGCGACAATCCGCTCCCATACGATGTCGGTGATGTTGGCGAGCGTCTCGCGCAGCAAGGCGGGCGAGTCGATATCTTCGCTGAAAGTGCGCTCGCCGCCGATGGATTTGCGCAGGCGGTGGGCGCGCACCGGGCGCAGATCAACGCCCCGCGCCGCGCGGTAGAGATAATCGGCCATGCTGCCGAACTGCGCGCGCAAAAACGCGATGTCCTTGGCCGCAAGATCAGCGCCGGTCGCAATCCCTAGGGCAAGCATCTTTGCCTCGGCGCGCGGGCCAACGCCGTGAAAGCGCCGGATCGGCAGGCCCGCAACGAACGCAGCCCCTTCGCCGGGGCGGATCACGCACAGCCCATCGGGCTTGTTCTGATCGCTGGCCAGCTTAGCGAGGAACTTGTTGTAACTCACCCCGGCGCTTGCCGTTAGCTGCGTCTTGGCGCGGATTTCCTGCCGGATCAGCTCGGCAATGCGGGTGGCAGAGCCAATTCCCAGCTTGTCCTCGGTGACATCGAGATAGGCCTCATCAAGGCTCAAAGGCTCGACCAGATCGGTGTGGTGGTGGAACACGGCGCGGATCTGGCGGCTGGCTTCTTTGTAGGCGTCAAAGCGCGGACGCACGAAAATGAGATCGGGGCACAGCCGGCTCGCGGTGACAGATGGCATTGCGCTTCTCACGCCGAATTTGCGCGCTTCGTAACTGGCAGCGGCCACCACCCCGCGCCCGCCTGCGCCGCCGACGGCCACCGGTTTTCCGCGTAATTCAGGATGATCACGCTGTTCGACGCTGGCGAAAAAGGCATCCATGTCGACATGGATGATCTTGCGCAGACCTGTCGGCCCGCCGCCCTGTTCCTCCCTGTCTGAAGCGCTGCTGCCCATGCCCTAGCAATAGCGTGAGGGCCGCAAAGGCGGAACCTTTGATCGCCCCATCACTTTTGTGCACATGCGAAATGAACTCTGGTCAAGCGGTGAGCCTTTGGGCAATGAGGGTAGCATGGCGACCCATGCGACCTCTTCTGCCTCAGCTGATGCCCAGCGCAAGCCCTTGGGCGAGCGCGAACTGATCGCCATGATGGCTATGTTGATGGCGCTGCAAGCCTTTGGCATTGACGCGATCCTGCCCGCGCTTGACCGGGTCGCCGCCGCGCTCAATGTCACCGGCAATGATCGCCAATTCGTGATCGGGGTCTATCTGCTTGCCTCAGGAATTGGCGCGCTGGTGCCGGGTGCGCTGGCAGACCGGTTTGGTCGCCGCCCCATCTTGCTCGCGTCGATCTCGGTCTATATCGCGCTATCTCTGGCAAGTGCCATGGCAACCACGTTCAGCGGGTTGATCATCATTCGCGCGCTGCAGGGCTTTTTTGGCGCCGCGATCATCGCGCTGCCTCCTGCGATCATCCGCGACCGGGTGGGCGGTGACAAGATGGCCCGCATGATGAGCCTTATTTTCGTGATCTTCCTGATGGTGCCTGCCATCGCGCCCTCGATAGGCGAGTTGATCCTGCTGGTGTTTGATTGGCGGGCGATCTTTGCCGCGATGGCGGTGCAGGGCGTGGTGATCGGCACATGGGTCTATTTCCGCCTGCCTGAAAGCCTCGCGCCTGAAAATCGCCAGAAGATCGAGATTGGCACGATTGCCGCCAATATGGGCCGCGCGCTCAGCCTTCCTGCGGTGGTAGGCTATGTGTTCGGCAGCGCGCTGGTGTTCGGCGCCCTGTTTGGCTTTATCAATTCCTCGCAGCAGCTCATCACCGAAACCTTTGGTGCAGGCGATATCTTCCCGCTGGTGTTCGGGATGTGTGCAGGGTCCATGGCGCTCGCCAGCTGGTCCAATTCCCGAATTGTTGAACGCTTCGGTGCGCGCCGGGTCAGTCACACCGCGCTGTTTGCCTTTATCGCAGTGAGCGCGCTTCAGGTGTTCTTCGCCTTTCAAGAGCACGAAAGCCTGTGGCAATTCGTGCCATTGATGGCGGTCAATATGGCGCTTTTAGGCTTTATCGGCAGCAATTTCGGCGCGATTGCGATGAACCCGTTTTTTGCCATAGCCGGCGCTGCCAGCAGCGCGCATGGCTTTGTCCGCATGACGATGGCGGCGGTGGTTGGCGCCGGGATCGGCTATGCTTTTGATGGCACGGCGCGCCCCTTGGCGCTGGCTTTGCTGGCGAGCGGGCTGACTTGTCTTGTGCTGGTGCTGCTCAGTGAAAAGGGCAAGCTGTTCGGGCCGAGCGACGCGGAGATGGGGAAAGTGCCTGCGGAGTAAGCCCACCCCGCTGCGACTAATCCCGCCTGCGGCTCGCTAAGTCTCGCTTGCCCCCGGGTCAAGCCCGGGGTGGGTATCGAGGCTGAGGGTGGGCCTCAGCGCTCGCTGTCCAGCTTCCGCCACGCCAGCCCGGCAAATTCGCACAATAAGGGCCGCGTGTCGCGCGGGTCGATGATATCCTCGACATTGAAGCGTTCGGCTGAGCGAAAGGGCGAGGTGACCTTGGCGAGCCGCGCGCGGATTTCTTCGAGCAGCGCTTCGGGGTCGTCCGAGGCTTCCAGTTCGCTCTTGTATGCGACCTCCAAGCCCCCCGCGATCGGCAGGCTGCCCCAGTCGCCGCTCGGCCAGCAATAGCGATGCTGGTAGCGATCCGCATTGCTCATCGCGCTGCCCGCAATGCCATAGGCGCGGCGTAGCACCACGCTCGCAAGCGGGACGCTGGCGCGGTAGATCGCGTTCATGGCGTTAACGCCATAACGGATGGTGCCAGCCATTTCCGCCTCGCGCCCGATCATGAAGCCGGGATTGTCGACCAAGTGGACGATGGGCAGGCGGAACTGGTCGGCAAGGCGCACGAAGCGTTCGACCTTCTCGGAGGTCTTGGCCTCCCACGAGCCACCGAGGTAGCTGGGGTCGGAGGCGATGACGCAGACCGGCCAGCCATCGAGCCGAGCAAGGGCAGTGATCGCAGCGCGGCCCCAGTGGCGGCCGATTTCGAACACAGTGCCTTGGTCAAACACCATGTCCATGCAGCGGCGCATGGAATAGACCTGCTTTTCCTCGCGCGGGACGAGGGCAAGCAGCGCCTCCTCGCGCCGGTCGGCGGGGTCGCCCGTTTCCATGCGGCGCGCCGGCCCACCGACATATTCGGGCATGAAGCCGAGGAAATGCCGCGCGCGGGCGAAGGCTTCGGCCTCGCTCGCGACTTCATCATCGACCACGCCGTTGCGGGTGTGGATGCTTGATCCGCCAAGCCGTTCCTTGGCTTCTTCGTGGCTGGCAGCATCACCCTTATAGGCCTCGCCCAGCCCGTCGACCACGGCAGGCCCCGCGGCGAAAATCTGCGAGAGGCCCTTGACCATGATCGAATAGTGGCTCGCC
>MEDW01000020.1 GCA_001724215.1 Erythrobacter sp. SCN 62-14
GGCTGCAAACGGTTCTGGGTGGCCGAACATCACGCGATGGACGGGATTGCAGGCGGCGCGACATCGGTGGTGCTTGCGCATATCGGCAACGCCACCAGCACGCGCGCGGTGTCGGTGAGCGCAATCGCCTCGATCACCTGTGCCTTGCCCTTGCGGGCATCCTCGCGCGCTTCGGCCAAAAGCGACAGGGCCGCTGCGCTGTCGCGGGCCTCGAAGGCGGCATTGCCCGCCATCGCGGCAAAGCGCGCGCGGGTGGCAGGTTCGGTCGTCGGCGTGTCTTCGCGTGCGGCAATGAATGCCTCGCGCGCCTCGTTCCAGCGACCCAGTTGCACCGCTGCTGTGCCAAGACACAGGTTGGCAAGCACCGCGTCCACGCCTGTCACTTCGGTGCGACGGATCTGGGCCATCGAATGGGCGCGCGCCGGATCGGCATCGATCTGGTCAAGGCATGATTGCAGCCACCCGCTTGAGGGATTGATGGTGCGCGCTTCCACGACCGGATCGCGCGTAACGCGCGCGCGGCGTGGCGGCGGGCGATTGATCAGCGGATCATCGGCGCGCGGCAGCGTGTCCAGCGTGGGGTTGGGGCCGACTTGCAGCAGCAGGGCGAGAAGGAGCGACATGGCAGCATTACTCGTAATAAAAGGCGGCAACCGCGCGTTCGATCACGGCAATATCGGCGGGCCGCGACAGGCGATGGTCCCCGTCCTTTATCAGTGTAACCTGAACGCTGTCCGAAGCGAGCGCTGCGGCGAGCTTGAGGCTGATTTCCCAAGGCACATCATCATCGCGCTGACCGTGGATAAGGTGCACCGGGCAGGTGAGCGCAATCCTGCCCTCCAGCCGCATATGGTGCGCAGCATCGGCATAAAGTCCGGCATAGGTGGGTGTCGGCTCTGGTCCATAGGGATTGGGCTCGAAGATGGTCTCGCCCGCTGCCAGCGCCGCCTGCTGTTCGGATGTGTAGCCCCAGCGCGTGAAATCGGGCGCGGGCGCAATGCCGATCATCCCGCAAAGGCGCGCGCCAAGGCCTTCGGCCACCAGCAGCATCAGCCAGCCGCCCATCGAGGAGCCGACCAGCAGCACCGGCCCTGCAACATAGGCGTCGATCAGCGCCAGCACCTCATCACGCCAGCGCGACAGCGTGCCGTCTGCAAAATCGCCCGAACTCGACCCGCAGCCTGAATAGTCCATCAGCAGGCATCCGCGCCCCTCAGCCGTGGCGCGCTCGAACAGGGCGGTCGCCTTGCTGCCGCTCATGTCCGACATATAGCCCGGCAGAAACACCAGCGTTGGCTGTGCGGCGCGGGGGGCGGCAGGCGGCACATGGCGAAAGGCGATGCGGCGGCCATCGGGCAGGGTGTGATAGCGAAACTCGGACATAACCCCCTCTTGCCTTGCTCTTTGGGCAAAGCGCAACCATTCTGACACGCTCTGCCGATTGTCACACACCCGCAACGCGAGAGGTTTAGCCCGCATCATCATGACCGACAAAACCACCCCCCCGCAATTGCCCGCCCCCTCCCCTGCCGCGCTGACCCGGCGCGGATTGTTCACTCTTGCGGGCGCTTCGGCGGCGCTCGCTGCCACCCCCTTGGTGGCGAAGAGTTTCGGCAGCGGCTTTACCCATGGTGTTGCCAGCGGCGAACCTGCCGCCAATTCGGTGCTGCTGTGGACGCGCTATGTCGCCGATGCCGACACGGCGCTGACATGGGAGGTGAGCGCTTCGGAAGATTTCACCCGCCCCATCGCCAGCGGCGCAGCCACCGCTTCGCCTGCAAGGGATTGCTGCGCCAAGGCGACCGCCAGCGGGCTCGCCCCCGGCCAGTGGTATTTCTACCGCTTTGTCGCGCCAGATGGCAGCACTTCGGATGTGGGCCGCACCCGCACCCTTCCTGAAGGGCCGACCGAGAATTTCCGCCTCGCGGTGTTTTCCTGTTCGAACTATGGTTTCGGCTATTTCAACGCCTATGGCCATGCGGCGCAAGTCGCGGATTGCGATCTGGCGCTGCATCTTGGCGATTACATCTACGAATACGAAAAGGGCACTTACCCCAGCCCTCAGCAGGCCGCCGAAGGGCGTGTGCTTGCACCGGAAAACGAGATCATCACGCTCGCTGATTACCGGCTGCGCTATGCGACCTATCGCGCCGATCTCGATCTGCGCCGCATCCATCAGGTGCTGCCGATGATCTGCATCATGGACGATCATGAAAGCGCCAATGACAGCTGGCACGGCGGTGCGGAAAACCATGATCCGGCGACCGAGGGTGATTGGGAAACCCGCAAGGCGATTGCCTTTCAGGTGCACCGCGAATGGCTGCCGGTCTCGGATGATCCCTATGCCGCTTATCAGGTGGGCGATCTGGCAACCTTGTTCCGACTGGAAACCCGCCTGCTCGCGCGCGATGAACAGCTTGATCTCGGCACGGTGCTGAAAGGTGCGACCGACCCGCAAAGCGCGATGGAAGCGCTGGTTGCCTTCCGCGATGGCGCCTATGCCGACCCCACCCGCACCATGCTGGGCGCCGCGCAGGAAGCATGGCTGGCCGCTGGGCTGGCCGATTCGGCCAAGGGCGGCACAGCCTGGCAGGTGCTGGTGCAGCAAGTGCTGATGGGCAACCTCAAGACGCCGGTGAGCCTTGCCGATCAGCTTGGCGATGCGCTGCCCGATTACATCCGCCAGCGCTTGATGGCAGCAACGCTGGCCAGCCAGACGGGTCTTCCGGCCAATATGGATGCATGGGATGGCTATCCGGCAGCCCGGGCGCGGCTGCTGAAATCCGCGCTTGAGGTCGATGCCAATCTGCTGGTGCTGGCAGGCGACACCCATAATGGCTGGGCCTTTGAATTGGGGCACGAAGGCGCGGCGGCAGGGGTGGAGTTCGGCGTGCACAGCGTGTCCTCGCCCGGCTTTGAGAACTATTTGTCATTTGTCCTGCCCGCCGATCTCGCCGCCGCGCTGGTTGCCACCAACGAAGGGCTCAAATGGGCCGACACCGCGCAGCGCGGCTATATGGTGGTGGAGTTGACGCGCGGGCGCGCCACCACCGAATACCGCTTCACCGGCAATGTGCGCCAGCGTTCGACCAAGCTGGCCGGCACCAAGCGGATTTCGGCAGCGGCAGGCGCGGGCAAGCTGGATGTCTGAGGGCGCGGCCGAAGGGTGATGACAGGCTGCGCCTTGCGCGCTATACGGCGCACCATGGCGAAGCCGATCACCACCCGTGTAACCACCACTACCACCCGGACTAGTTCCGGGCGGGGGCTCGCGCGTTAACCACGCAACGCCCGCCGCCCGGCCTCGGGGCGGTGTGCGGTGTCCTCCCCTTGTGCTGAATCTCGAAACACCGCTCTTCCGGTGCTCAGGCCTTTGTGGCAGGGGCGCGCCAAACGAGACGGATTTGCGACGATGACGGAACTGCTCAAGATCAGCTTGCCCGATGGCTCGGTGCGCGAAGTGCCCCCGGGATCCACGCCGGCCGACATTGCTGCGGCCATCGGCCCGGGCCTTGCCAAGGCGGCGCTGGCGGCGCGGGTGAATGGCGAGGTGCGCGACCTCACCCGGCCCTTCGAAGGCGATGCCGAATTGGCGCTCATCACCGCGCGCGACGAAGCCGACGCGCTGGAGCTTGCCCGCCATGATTACGCCCATGTGCTGGCCGAAGCGGTGCAGGCGCTGTTTCCGGGCACGCAGATCACCTTTGGCCCTGCGACCGATGATGGCTTTTACTATGACGTGAAGGCGCCCGACACGCGCGGCCCCTTTGGCATGGAAGACCTGCCCGCGATCGAGGAAAAGATGCGCGAGATCATCCGCGCCGACAAGCCGCTCAGGCGCGAAGTGTGGAGCCGCGAGGCGCTGATCGCCAAGTGGGAGGGCGAGGGCGAGAGCTTCAAGGCTGAATGGGCCAAGGAACTGCCCGAGGGCGAGGAGCTCACTGTTTACTGGTCGGGCGATGACTGGCTCGATATGTGCCGCGGGCCGCACTTGCCTTCGACCGGCAAGCTTGATCCTGATGCCTTCAAACTGATGCGCGTGGCCGGCGCTTACTGGCGCGGCGATCAGAACAACGCGCAATTGACGCGCATTTACGGCACGGGGTGGCTCAATAAGAAGCAATTGAACGCGCACCTCATGCGCCTTGAAGAAGCTGCCAAGCGCGATCACCGCAAGCTGGGGCGCGAGCTTGATCTGTTCCACTTTGAAGATTTTGCCCCCGGCGCAGTGTTCTGGCATCCGCATGGCTGGAGCCTGTTCCAGAACCTCATCGCCTATATGCGCCGCCGTCAGGAGCAGGCGGGCTATGTCGAGGTCAACACGCCTGATGTGATGGACCGCAGCCTGTGGGAGACTTCGGGCCACTGGTTCAATTATGGCGAGCACATGTTCACCACGCAAACCGAGGATGAGCGGGTGTTTGCGCTCAAACCGATGAATTGCCCGGGCGGGGTGTCGCTGTTTGCGCATGGCCTGAAAAGCTATCGCGATCTGCCGCTGCGCATGGCTGAATTTGGTAAGGTGCACCGTTATGAGCCTTCAGGCGCGCTCCACGGATTGATGCGCGTGCGCCATTTCACGCAGGATGATGCGCATATCTTCTGCACGGCCGATCAGCTGAATGACGAAAACCGCGCGGTGGTCGCCCTGGTGCTCGATATCTACCGCGAGTTCGGCTTTGAGGATGTTCGCATCAAGCTTTCCACCCGGCCCGAAAACCGCATGGGCTCGGATGAAACGTGGGACCGGCTCGAAGGCTCGCTGATCGATACGCTTGATGCGATGGGCCATGAATACACCATCAATGAAGGCGAGGGCGCCTTTTATGGCCCCAAGCTGGAATTTGTGCTGCGCGATGCGATCGGGCGCGATTGGCAATGCGGCACGCTTCAGGTTGATATGAACCTGCCTCAAGCCTTTGATATTGGATATATTGGTGAGGATGGCGAGCGGCATCGCCCGGTGATGCTGCACCGCGCGCTGTTCGGCTCGCTGGAACGCTTTATCGGTATCCTGATCGAGCACTACGCTGGCAAGCTGCCGGTGTGGCTCGCGCCGGTGCAGGCGGTGGTGGCCACCATTGTCTCTGACGCCAATGGTTACGCGCATGAAGTCGAGGCGCGATTGAAAGCGGCAGGTATCCGCGTCGAAACCGACACCCGCAACGAGAAGATCAACTACAAGGTGCGCGAACACAGCCTCGCCAAGGTTCCGCACCTGCTGGTGGTCGGTAAGCGCGAGGCCGAGGAAGGCACTGTCGCGGTGCGCACACTGGGCGCAGAGCATCAGAAGGTGATGGGGCTTGATGACGCCATCGCCATGCTGCGCGCCGAGGCAACGCCGCCCGATCTGGTCGCCATTTGATAACGGAGAATTGCGTGATGAAGCTGCCACCCTGCTCGCTGCCGCTGGCGCGCTGATGCTGCTTGTCGCTTGCGGAGCGGATGGAGCCAAGGACGAAGGCGCGGTCGATCATTCGGCCATGGATCATTCGGCCATGGATCATTCTGGCCACGACATGGGCCCAGCGGCCAAGACCGATCTTACCGAGGCACAAGCAGCCTACAAGGCGGTGAATGATCGGATGCACGCGGGCATGGCCGATATTCCGGCCGATCCCGATGTGGCTTTCATGGCCGGGATGCTCGCCCATCACCAGGGCGCGGTCGAGATGTCGGAAGTGGCGTTGCAATACGCCAAGGACGCGCAGGCGCGTGATCTCGCAGCGCGCGTGATCGCTGCGCAAAAGGAAGAAATCGCCGAGATGGAAGCCTGGCTCAAGGAGCGCAGCGCGAAGTAAGCGCGCATCATGGAGCTTGTCGCCGGATTCAGCCTGCCTCAGATCGCTGTTGCGCTCGCCGCTGCGCTGGGGGCGAGTTTCGTGCGCGGGCTGACCGGCTTCGGCATGGCGATTTTGCTGGTGCCGATCCTTGCGTTGGCCCTGCCGCCGGTTGAGGCTGTGGTGCTGGGCAATTGTCTCTCGCTGTTCATCGGCCTCACTGAAATCCGCACGCTGGTGCGCGAATCGGAACGCACTGCGTGGGTCATTGGTGCGCTGGTGGTGGTGACGACCCCGCTCGGCCTGTGGGCGCTGTTTGTGACCACGCCTGATATTGCGCGGCTGGTGATTGCGCTGATCGCCTTCAGCGCTTTTCTCGCCATCCTCTTGCCACGCCGGGGCAGCGGCGTGCCGGGGCGGCTGGTGACAGGCGGAGTCGGCGTTTTGAGCGGGCTGATGACAGGCTATGCCGGAATGCCGGGGCCGCCAGTGGTGCCCTATTACGCAGGGCGCGCCTTGCCGCGTGTGACTGTCAAGGCATCGATGCTGCTGATCTTCACGATTGCGGCAGCTGCGGGGATTGTGAGCGCAGCATGGCTTGGCATCCTGCGCTGGCAATTGCCGCTGTTTGCAGCTGTCATGCTGCCGGTGATCCTTGGCGGCAACCGGCTCGGCATGATGGTTTCAGGCCGGATCAGCGATCCCGTCTGGCGCGCCTGTGTGGGATTTGTGCTGGGCGCAGCGGCGCTGGGTGCGATGCTACGGCTGTTCTAGTTACAGCGGCAGGACGGGCCCTGCCATCATCAGCGCCAGCGCGCAGCCAAGCACAATCACGCCGCGCACCAGATCGAGCGGATCGAAGCGTTCTTGGCCAAGTGGCAGATTGAGAGTGCGGGCAAAGATGTGGGCGCGTTCCATGGGTTATGGATTGCGCCCAAACTTCCTAACAAAGCGTTAAGCCGCCGGCATTTGCTGGCTGGCGCAGTGAAAGCCCCCGCCGCCTGCCAGCACGGCTTCCCCCGGAAGGCCGATGGTGTCCCGATCCGGGAACAGCGCGGCAATCGCCGCCACGCCGTCCGCATCATGGGGTGAGCCAAAGGTCGGCACCACCACCAGATGCGAAGTGATGGCAAAGTTCACATAGCTGGCGGGCTCCACCACCCCATCGCGCAGGATCAGACCGGGCGACGGGATGCGCGCCACTTTCACGCCGAAAGCCTCGGCCCGCGCGGCCGAATCGGCATAGATCTGCGCATTGGGATCATCTGTGCCGGTCGCTTCAGGCACCACCAGCACGCCCGGCGCGACAAAACGGGCAAGGTTATCAACGTGCCCGTCGGTGTGATCATTGATAAGTCCATCGCCCAGCCACAGCACTTGGGTAAAGCCCAGTTGGCGGGCAAGTTCAGCCTCAATCTCCGTGCGGTTCATGGCGGGGTTGCGATTGGGGTTGAGCAGGCACTGCTCGGTGGTTGCGACCAACCCCGTGCCATCGCCATCGACCGCGCCGCCTTCGAGGATCATGGCAGATTGGGTGATCGCCAACCCTGCATCGCGCGCCAATTCTGCACCAATTTCGGTGTCGCCCGGCATCAGATATTTGCCGCCCCAGCCATTGAAGCCGAATCGGCGCACGGCAAGGCCCCGATCGCCCTCGCGTACCACCAGCGGGCCGGTGTCGCGCAACCAGATATCTCCATAGGCGCGCTGTTCGAGCGTCACCTTGCTGCTCACCAGAGCGCGCGCGCGGGCAGCATTGGCTTCATCGCGCACGAGCAGGCGCACCTGCTGCCCGCTGTCCGCCACCGCATTGGCAAAGGCGGCGATCTGCTCCTGCGCAGGCTCAAGCCAGCCGGGCCATTCTTCGGCCAGATGGGGAAAGCCGATCCAGATCCAGTCCTGCGGCGCCCATTCAGGCGGCATCAGCGCAGCCATATCAACACCCCTTCTCAGCCGCCGCGCAGCTGGCGTCGCGAATGCTGCGGAATTCATCGCCCGCATTCCAATTGGGCCAGCTTGTGCTCATGGCAAGGCTGCGTCCGATGCGGAAATAGAGCTGCAGGTCCGCCATCACGCCTGCCCAGTACCAGTTCGGATCATATTCATCCTTGGGCCCGTGATAGCGGTTTGCGCGGTAATCTTCGGCTACCTTCGCGCCCGCCGCACGCCCGCCCTCGATCAGGTCTTCGCCGCCATCAAGATAGAGCATCGGCACGCCGCGTTTCGCTAGGGAAAAGTGGTCCGAGCGGTAATAATAGCCAGCCTCAGGTGCGGAATCGGGTGTTACCACCCGGCCATCGGCCTTGAGCGCCGCCATCAGGAAAGCATCGAGTTGTGACTTGCCATTGCCGACCGCGGTGATGTCGCGTGCCGGGCCTGCCACCAGAAAGGCGTCCATGTTGACGCCGCCGACAGTCTGCGCGAGCGGGAACACCGGATTGGCAGCATACCATGCCGAACCCAGCAATCCGGATTCCTCCGCCGTCACCGCCAGAAACACCAGAGAGCGGCGCGGCGCGCCTGCCTTGGCGTGGGCTTCGGCCAGAGCGACCAGCGCTGCCGTGCCGGTCGCATTATCAACCGCGCCGTTGCAGATGTCGTCGCCATCAGCAGCCGGCGTGCAACGCCCCAGATGATCCCAATGGGCGGTGTGGAGCACATATTCATCAGCCGCCTCGGCCCCCGGCAGAATCCCGATCACATTGTGCGAGAGGAATTTGCGGCTGGTGTTGGTAAAGCTCACTGCGGCCTTCAGCCCGAGCGGCACCGGCTTGAACCCCTTTTGCCCGGCCGCCTTGGTGAGTGCGCCCAAATCCTGCCCGGCGCTCGCCAGCACGGCGCGCGCTGCGTCCTTGTGCAGCCAGCCATTCATTTGGGTGGGTGGCGGCGGGTTGTCGCCATATTGCGGGTGGGCCTGCGGGCCGGTCCACGAACTTTCCACCACATTCCAGCCATAGCTCGCTGGCTGCGTGTCATGGACGATCAGAGCGGCGGCTGCACCTTGGCGGGCGGCTTCCTCGAACTTGTAAGTCCAGCGCCCGTAATAGGTCATCGCCTTGCCGCCGAACGGGCCATCAAGGCCCGGCGCTTGCCAATCGGGATCATTGACGAGGATCACCACGGTCTTGCCGGTTACATCGACGCCGGCGTAATCATTCCAGCCCTTTTCGGGCGCGTTGATGCCATAGCCGACAAACACCATCTCGCTGTCCGCGATGCGTGTTTCAGCCTCCTCGCGATAGGTCACGCCGACCCAGTCCCGCGCAAAATCGAGCGCCAGCGGGGTCTTTCCGCCGGTGATGGTAAGCGCGGAGTGATTGGCGCCGGTAATCTCCATCAGTGGCACTTCCTGCAGCCAGCTGTCCCCATTGCCCGGCTGCAGGCCCGCTGCCTTGAAGCGCTCGATCAGAAAGGCGAGGGTCTTTTCCTCACCGATGGTGCCGGGCATACGGCCTTCAAATTCATCGCTCGAAAGCACCCGGGTAACTTCGCGCATGGTGTCCTCGGACAATTCGCCCGGCGTGATTTCGGGAATGTCGAGCGCGACTTCCTGCTGCTCGGTGAGACCATCGCAGGCTCCCAGCATCATCGCGCCCGCCAGCACCGCACTCCACACTCCCCCATGTCGTTTCATTGCTGCCATGCTCCCTTGTGCGCAACCTTGCGTGAACCTGCGCCGCAATCGCAGAGCCGCGCGCCGCACGCAAGCCGCTCGCCCTCTTGCGCGCGGGCTCATGCACCGCCAAAGCAAGTGGGATGGGAGAGCCAAATCAAGCCGGTTGGAACGCTGCGCTGGAGCGTGCGCAGGGGCATTCACCCTTTCTGGCGCGTGCGCTTGAGCGTCAGCCCTTGCTGGCTGAAATGCTGGCGGCGGGCGACGAGGCAGCGGCTTTTGCCTTTGCTCGCGATGCCGGGGCGCACGAGGATGCAGGCATTGCCCTGCGGCGCGAGCGGCTGGCGCTGGCGACCTTGCTTGCCGTGGGCGATCTGGCCGGAGCCTTTCCGCTGGCGCGCGTGGTGGCAGAGCTTTCCGCCTTTGCCGACTGCGCGCTGGATCGCGCCATCCGCACCGCGATTGTCGAACGCACCGGAGAAGCCAGCGCAGCAGGCATGATCGCGCTGGCGCTGGGCAAGCAGGGGGCGGGCGAGCTCAACTATTCCTCGGATATCGACCCGATCCTGCTTTATGACCCGCGCACCCTGCCGCGCCGGCCAAGCGATGATGCGGGCGATGCGGCCAATCGCTATGCCCGCCGGGTGGTGGCGCTGCTGTCGGAAAACACGAGCGAAGGATACGTGCTGCGCGTTGATCTGCGGCTGCGCCCGGCCAGCGAGATCAGCCCGCTGGCGGTTTCGCGCGGGGCGGCGCTGGCCCATTATCAGGGGGCAGCGCTGGCGTGGGAACGCGCCGCCTTCATCCGCGCCCGTGCAGCAGCCGCCGATATCGCGGCGGGCGAGGCTTTCCTTGAGGAGATCGGGCCGTTTGTGTGGCGCAGCCATCTTGATTTCGGCGCGATCGAGGAAATCCGCGAACTCACCCGCCGCATCCGTGACAGTTATGACGGCCCGCGGGTGGTGGGGCCGGGGTTTGATCTCAAACGCGGGCAGGGCGGCATCCGCGAGATCGAATTTTTCGCCCAGACCCACCAGCTGATCCACGGCGGGCGCGATCGCTCCTTGCGCCTGCGCGGCACGCGCGCGGCGCTTGATGCCTTGGCCATGGCAGGGCGCATCAGCCCGGAAGATGCCGCCATCCTCGGCGCTGGCTATGACCGGCTGCGCGAGGTCGAACACCGCTTGCAGATGGTGCATGATCGCCAGACCCACAGCCTGCCTGATGGTGCAGCGCTGGATAATGTCGCGCGGCTTGATGGGCTGGAGAGCGGGGCGGCGCTGGTGGCCGAACTCACCGAACTCACCCAGCGCACCGGCAGCATCTATGAACAACTGATCGGCGCGCGCCCTGCGCCGGTCCCTGCGACCCATCAGGCCAGCGATCTGGCCGCATGGCTGGGCGACTTGGGTTTCGAGGAACCCGAAGTCCTTGCCAGGCGCATCGAAGGCTGGAGCGAGGGGCGTTTTTCCTGCCTGCGCACGCCGCAGGCCCTGCGCGCCTTTGCCGCGCTCCAGCCGCTCCTGATCGAGGCCATGGCGGCAAGCGATGATCCGATGCGTGCGATCACGCGGTGGGAAAGCATCCTTGAACGCGTGCCATCTGCGATCACGCTGTTCCAGCTGCTCGCCGCCCAGCCGGTGTTGCTCGATCGGCTGGTCGCCACCCTGACGCTTGCGCCTGTGCTCTCGGATGAACTGGCGCGGCGGCCCGAATTGCTCGACACTTTGCTCGATCGCGATGCGCTTGATCTGCCGGGCGACATACCGGCCATCATGGCGCGCATGGAAGGAAAGGCGGCGCGGCGCGATTATGAGGCGCTGCTCGATGCCATCCGGGTGGTGACGGGCGAGGTGCGCTTTGCGCTGGGCGTGCAGCTGATCGAAGGGCTCGCTGATCCGCTCGATATCGCCCATGCCCTGTCGCGGCTCGCTGAGGCGGCGATGGCGCTCGCCATGCAGGGCGCGGTGCGCGAGTTTGAGGCCAAGCATGGCCGCGTGCCGGGCGGTGAATTGCTGGTGCTGGGGCTCGGGCGGCTGGGCGGCGGGGCGCTTACCCATGCTTCTGATCTCGATATTGTTTACCTGTTCACGGGCGACTTCGCCGCGCGCTCCGATGGCGAGCGACCCCTAGGCGCGACGCAATATTTCAACCGCCTCGCCAGCCGGGTGAGCGCGGCCCTGTCCGTGCCGACCGCGCAGGGCGCGCTGTATGAAGTAGACACCCGCCTGCGCCCGCAGGGCAATCAGGGGCCGCTGGCAGTGAGCTGCGAGGCCTTTGCCAAATATCAGCGCGAGGCGGCCTGGACGTGGGAGCACATGGCGCTCGCCCGCGCGCGGGTGCTGGCCGGATCGCCAGCGGCGCGCGCTGAGCTTGAAGCAATCCTGCGCGACGTGATCCGTGCCCCCCGCGATGCCGAAACCTTGCGCGCCGCGGTGGTCGAAATGCGCGAGCGCATGGCCGAGCACAAGCAGCCGGGCGGGCCGATTGACGCCAAATTGCTGCGCGGCGGCTTGGTTGATCTCGAATTCGTGGTTCAGTTCCTGCAATTGCGCGGGACAGATGCAAGCGGCGCAGCGCTGGCGCAGGTCGCCCCCGAAGCGCTTGATCCGGATCTGTCGGTGGCCATCGCCGCCTTGATCGGCGCGGGCCTGCTTCCGCCCGACATCGCACAGGCGCATGAATTGATGACCCGGATGCTGGTCGCCGGACGCTTGCTTGCGCCCGGCGGCAAGGAGCCGCCCGCTTGCGGCGCCAAGGCGATGGCGCGCGCGTGCGGGGCAAGCGATTACGATGCGCTCTTGCGCGCCTTTGATGAAGCAAGGCAAAGGGTCGCCGGGGTCTGGAAGGCGATTCTCGGGACGGATATTTTGGACATGACTGAGGAGACGACGCGATGAGCACCTTTCCCCAAGTGGGCGACATGATCCCCGATATCACCATGACCACGCCTGATGGCGGCAGCGTGAAGCCCTCGGATTTTGCGGGGCAGAAGCTGGTGATCTTCTTCTACCCCAAGGATGACACCCCCGGCTGCACCACCGAGAACAAGGATTTCTCGGCGTTGAAAGCTGAGTTCGATGCAGCAGGGGTAGCGCTGCTGGGGGTAAGCAAGGATACCCCCGCCAAGCACCAGAAATTCATCGCCAAGCATGGCCTCACCGCTCCGCTCGCCAGCGATGCCGAGGAAGGCGGGATGTCCGATGCGCTGGGCGTGTGGGCGGAAAAGCAGATGTATGGCAAGACCTATATGGGCATGGTGCGTTCGACCTATCTGATTGATTCACAAGGTAAGATCGCGCAGGTCTGGGACAAGGTTAAGGTCAAGGGCCACGCCGAGGACGTGCTCGCCGCCGCCAAGGCGCTGTAAGCTTTGCCGCGGTCTGTTGCTTCAGCCATTCAGGGCGCGCTGCTCACGGCCGAGCCGCGCGCCAAGTGCTTTGCCACCCGCGCTCTGGCAAGGGACTGGCGGCGCGGCGCTTTGGCGTTCGAATTCGACGCCGTCATGCCCGATGTGCCCGCCCGGCCCTGTCGGCCGGAATTGCTCGCGCCCTCGCAAATGCCCAAGCGGGGCAAGTTCGGATCGGAGCGCGCGCGTATCGCCTTGTGGCACAGCTTGGCGCATATCGAATTCGTCGCCATCGATCTGGCGCTCGATATGGCGGGGCGCTTCGGGGCGGAAATGGGCGAGGAGTTCGTGAGCGATTTCCTTGGCGTTGCCGCTGACGAGGCAATGCATTTCGCGCTGCTGGCAAGGAAGCTTGAAAGCCTCGGGAGCCATTATGGCGCGTTGCCAGCGCATGGCGGCTTGTGGGAAGCGGCCTATGGCACGCGTCACGATGTCGCAGCGCGGCTGGCCGTGGTGCCAATGGTGCTCGAAGCGCGCGGGCTTGATGTGACGCCTGCGACGCTTGCGCGGGTCAGGGCGGCAGGTGATGCGGGCGGTGCGAAAATTCTTGCCCGCATACTTGACGACGAAATCCGCCACGTCGCTTACGGAACCAAGCACTTTTTGCGCTGTGCCGAAATGGCGCAAGCGAATCCCGAAACCCTGTGGCAGGGCCTCGTAAAACGGCACTTTGGCGGCAGTCTTAAGCCTCCGTTCAACGACTCAGCGCGTCTTGCAGCCGGTTTGTCGCGGGAATTCTACGCGGCCGTTGCCTCTTAACGACTCGCCTGCAACACCACGATCCAACAGAGCGCAAAAGATGCGCCGCAACATCTCACGGCCGGTGAGGCCGAAAATAGGGATCGGGTCCGGATGAAAAATTTTCTGCGCGAATGTTCCGGATTCCTTGCCGTTTGTTGCGCCCTTCTGGTTTTCAGCACTGCCAATGTGGCTTCGGCCAACACCGCCTCCAGCGCGTCTGCCAACGCATCAAGCGCGACCAGCGCCGATATGCTTGAGCCGGTTCGGGATGCCCAGAATGAAGGCCTGAACGCGGCTGATCAGCGGTTCCGTTCGCTGTTCTCCAGCTGGACCTCACTGGACAACAGCGCCACTCGCCTGCCGACTGAGCGTTCGGTGGTGTCGATCCCTTCGCGCATGCCGTTGATGGGTTCGGTGCTGACGAGCTCCTTCGGGATGCGTTCGCATCCGGTATTGGGCGGAATGCGCAAACACTCGGGCATTGATTTGGCTGCGCCGACCGGCACGCCGGTCTACGCAACCGCCGATGGTGTGGTGAGCCGCGCTGACTGGTTTTCGAGCTATGGTCTTTACATCAGCATTGAACACGGCGCGTCGTTGCAGACCCGCTATGCGCACCTTTCGCGCCTTGCGGTTGCAAATGGCGATGTGGTCAAGAAAGGCGATCTGATCGGCTATGTCGGATCGACCGGCCGTTCGACCGGCCCGCATCTTCATTACGAAGTTCGCGTTGATGGGGTTGCAGTCAATCCAATTCCGTATATGATGGCCGACGAACGCCGGTTCGCCGCCACCAAAAGCAGCGAATTGACGGGCAGCGGCGGCGAGTAATTTGTCGCCCTTGCATTGAGGAATTGCCTGCGAAAAGCGGGCCGGACATTGGAGAGGGTGTCCGATATTGGCGGCGGGTTATCCCGCCGCCTTTTTTTGTGCCAATCGGGCAGATCTTTCGAAATAGGTAGCAATTCCCATACTGTTTTTGCTTGGCATTGCGCGCGTGCGCGCTAGATTTCCGAGCGAGAGAGCGAGTGAGGGTGACACCAACCCGATGCTCGCCCAATGGGAGAGAATTGATGTCGATGCATCCGATAGCGCATGCTGCCCGCCGCCCCGATCACCCCGCTGTGATCATGACGGGTTCGGGCAAACAGATCACGTATGGCGAGATGGAGGCAGCGGCCAATCGCTTTGCCCGCCTGCTGCGCACTTATGGCGTGGGGAAGGGCGATGCCTTTGCCGTGCTGCTGGAAAACCGCATCGAATATTTCACCCTTATCTGGGGCTCGCAGCGTTCGGGCACGATGCTGGTGCCAATCTCCTCGCGCCTCACCGCGCCGGAGGCCGCCTATATCATCCGCGATTCTGAGGCCAAGCTGCTCATCACGAGCGGGACTTTTGCCCCCCTGCTTGACCAGATTCGCAGCGAATGTCCCAGGCTCAAGGTGCTGGTGATGGATGCAGGCGATGCAAGTGATTTCGCCGCCGCGCTGGCGGCTGAGGATGCATCGAGCTTTCCCGATCAGACCGCCGGCATGGTGATGCTCTATTCATCGGGCACCACGGGCCGTCCCAAAGGCATTCGCCCGGCTCCGCCCGAAGATCCCGATCCTCAAGCGGCCGTGCCGTTGATTGGCCTGGCCGTCATGGGAGCAGGGATGCCGACCGATGGCTCGATGGTCTATCTCTCGCCCGCCCCGCTCTATCACGCAGCGCCCATCGGCTGGTGTTCGGTGGTGCATCGCCTCGGCGGCACGGTGGTGATGATGGAGAAGTTCGATCCCGAAGAGGCTCTCAAGGCGATCGAGCGTTACAAGGTGACCGACAGCCAGTGGGTGCCGACCCATTTCGTGCGTTTCCTCAAACTCGATCCGGCGATCCGCACCAGATATGATCTTTCCAGCCACGCCCGCGCGCTCCATGCCGCAGCGCCTTGCCCGGTGCCGATCAAGCGCGAGATGATCGAATGGTGGGGGCCGATCATCAATGAATATTATGCTGGCAGCGAGATGATCGGCATGACGCTGGTCAAGTCCGAACATTGGCTGGCGAAGCCCGGCACAGTCGGCATCGCGGTGCATGGCAAGGTCCATGTCTGCGGGCCCGATGGCGAGGAAGTGGCTCCGGGCACCGATGGCCTCATCTATTTCGAAAACGAAAACTTGCCGACCTATCACAATGATCCGACCAAGACCGCCGAAGCCATGCATCCCAAGGGCTGGATGACGCTGGGCGATATCGGGCACTTGGATAGCCACGGGTTCCTTTATCTCACCGACCGCAAGAGCCACATGATCATCAGCGGGGGCGTCAATATCTATCCGCAGGAGATTGAAAACCTGCTGGTGACCCATGAAAAAGTGATGGATGCCGCTGTGATTGGCGCGCCGTGCCCGGACTTGGGCGAAAAGGTGGTCGCGGTGGTGCAGCCAAAGGACATGGCCGATGCAGGCGAAGCGCTGGAAGCGGAACTGCGCGAGTTTCTTTCGGCAAGCCTCTCCAAGATCAAGATGCCCAAGCTGTTTGATTTCCGGCCCGATCTGCCGCGCGAGGCCAATGGCAAGCTCTACAAGCGCGAATTGCGCGATGAATATGCCGCCCGCGCCAAGGCCGAAGGGGTGGCAGCGTAATGGCCAGCACAGCCCCGGCGCCCGCCACTCTGCCGCCTGATCTGGCGCGGCAGGTTATCAGCCCGCAAGCCTATGGCGAGTGGACCGGTTTGCTCGATCTGTTCGATCATATCCGCGACACCACGCCGGTTGCGCGCATCGAGCCCGATACGCCCGGCCTGTTTGAACCCTTCTGGCTCATCACCCGTTACGATGATGTAATGCGCATTTCCAAGGACAATGCGGGTTTCCTCAACAATCCGCGGCCCGTGGTGTTCAGCTTCAATCAGGCGATTGAATTCAGCCGCGCGGCGACGGGCTCCAATATGCTGGTCGATTCGCTTGTGGTGTTCGATGCCCCGATCCACCCCAAATATCGCAAGCTGACGCAGGAATGGTTCATGCCGCGCAATCTGGCGCAGCTTGAAGGCGAATTGCGCGCGCTGGCGGCGCGCACTGTCGAGAACATGATCGCAGCGGGCCCGGAGATTGATTTCGTCAAGCTTGTCTCCGGCCCCTATCCCTTGCGGGTGGTGATGCAGATTCTGGGCGTGCCCGAGGCGGATGAGCTGCGGATGCAAATGCTCACCCAGCAATTGTTCGGCGGGCAGGACAAGGACCTGTCCGGCACCGGCATGGAGAATATGACGCCCGAACAGGTGGTGCAATTGGTGGCGGGCGCGGTCAAAAGCTTTGAGGATTATTTCGGCGCGCTCGCGCAAGAGCGCCGCAAAAACCCCACCGATGATGTCGCCAGCGTGATTGCCAATGCGCTGGTGGACGGAAAGCCGCTGCCGCCGCGCGATATGGCGGGATATTACATTATTGTCGCCACCGCCGGCCACGACACCACCAGCGCCAGCACCGCAGGGGCGATGCAGGCCCTTGCCAATGATCCGGAGCAATATGCCCGCGTGCGCGTCGATCGCTCGCTGCTTCCCGGCATTGTCGAAGAAGCGATCCGCTGGTCTTCTCCGGTGCAGCATTTCATGCGCACAGCGGCTGAAGATTGCGAGATCGGCGGACAACAGATCAAGGCCGGCGACTGGCTGATGATCAATTATGTCGCGGCCAATCACGATCCCGCCCAGTTTCCCGATCCGCGCCGCTTTGATGCGGCCCGCTCGCCCAACCGCCATCTCGCTTTCGGGGCAGGGGCGCACCAGTGCCTGGGGCTGCATCTCGCACGGCTGGAAATGCGGATTTTGTTCGAAGCGCTGCTGGACCGCGTTGCGGCAGTCGAGCCAGCGGGCGAGGCAAGCCGCGCCACCAGCACCTTTGTCGGCGGGTTGAAAACCTTGCCCTTGCGGATCACGCCTGCCTAGCCGGTCAGGCCAGCAGGCGCTGCACCATCTCGCGCACGTCCCCGCCCATATCAGGGCGGGCCAGTGCGAGCGCCAGCGTGGCTTCGACAAAACCGATCTTGCTGCCGCAATCATAGCGCGTCCCGTCAAAGGTTACGGCGTGGAAGGGTTGCCGCCCGATCATCTGCGCCATCGCATCGGTCAGCTGGATTTCGCCGCCTGCGCCTTTGCCTTGCGTCTCCAGCACCCGCATCACTTCGGGCTGGAGGATGTAGCGGCCCGAGACGATCTTGTTCGAAGGGGCTGCTGCAACCGGCGGCTTTTCCACCAGCCCGCGCACTTCGGTGATCGCCCCTTGCGAGGGGCCGGGATCAATCACGCCGTAGCTTGAGACTTGCTCTTGCGGCACTTCGAGCACCGAAATCAGATTGCCGCCAAGCTCTTGATAGGTTTCGACCATCTGCTTCATGCAGCCCGTGCCGCCTTCGCGAGCGACCATCAATTCATCAGGCAGGAAAATCGCAAAAGGTTCATCGCCAACAATCGCCCGCGCGCACCAGATCGCATGGCCAAGGCCCAGCGGTACTTGCTGGCGCACCGCGATAATGTCGCCGGGCGTGGCGCGGGTCGGCTCCAGCACGCCAAGGCTCTTGCCGCGCTCGGACATGGTGCTTTCCAGTTCGAAAGCCATGTCGAAATGTTCAATGATCGCGGTCTTGCCGCGGCCGGTGACAAAGATCATCTGCTCGATCCCCGCCTCGCGCGCCTCGTCCACCGCATATTGGATCAACGGACGATCGACGATCGGCAGCAGTTCTTTGGGGATGGCTTTGGTCGCAGGCAGAAAGCGCGTGCCAAGGCCTGCGACCGGAAACACGGCCTTCTTGATCGGTTTGTGAGACATGCAGGCAAAAGCCCCTTGTTGGATCCAAAACCGTTATTCCCCGCCCCGCCCCACCCGTGCCGTGCTGCAACTGCGAGGTCAATCATTCATCGCATAAACTGCACGCAAGATTGCACGGGACGCGCTTTGCGCTAAGGCGTGCCCTATGGACAAATTGCTTATTCGCGGCGGCAATCGCCTTTCCGGAACCATCCCGATTTCCGGGGCCAAGAACGCCGCTCTCACACTCATCCCCTGTGCACTTCTCACCGAAGAACCGCTGACCTTGCGCAATCTGCCGCGGCTGGCGGATATTGACGGGTTTCAGCACCTGATGAACCAGTTTGGTGTCACCACTGTGATACAGGGCACACGGCCTGAAGATTTCGGCCGGGTGATGAGCATGGAGGCGACCCGCATCACCTCGACGGTGGCGCCCTATGATCTCGTCAGGAAAATGCGCGCTTCGATTCTGGTGCTGGGCCCGATGCTGGCGCGCAGCGGCGAGGCGACGGTGTCGATGCCGGGCGGCTGCGCTATCGGCAATCGCCCGATTGATCTGCACCTGAAAGCTTTGGAAGCCTTTGGCGCGCGTATTGAACTGGCCGCAGGCTATGTCAGGGCCATGCAGCCTGATGGCGGGATGCCGGGCGGTGATTTTGATTTCCCGGTGGTGAGCGTCGGCGCAACCGAAAACGCGTTGATGGCGGCTGTGCTGGCCAACGGCACGAGCCGGTTGTTCAACGCCGCACGCGAACCGGAAATTGTCGATCTGTGCAATATGCTGGTGGCGATGGGCGCGGAGATTGAGGGCATTGGCACGTCCACCCTCACCATCCATGGTGTGAAGCGTCTGCACGGCGCGACCTACCGCGTCATGCCCGACCGCATCGAAGCAGGCTCCTATGCCTGCGCCGCGGCCATCACCGGGGGCGAGGTGCGGCTGGAAGGCGCGCGCGCCGATGAAATGATGGCGACGATCCATGCCCTGCAAGCGATTGGCATTCATGTCGAGTGGGACGCCAAAAGTGTCACCGTGAAAGCCAATGGCGCGCTGAAAGCGACCAATCTCACGACTGCGCCCTATCCCGGCCTTGCCACCGATATGCAGGCGCAATTGATGGCGCTTTTGTGCAAGGCCGAAGGGGCGAGCGTGCTGAAAGAAACGATCTTTGAAAATCGCTTCATGCATGTGCCCGAACTCGCGCGCATGGGGGCCGACATCACCACTGAAGGGCGCACCGCGATTGTGCGCGGCGTCCCTCGGCTCACCGGCGCGGAAGTCATGGCAACGGACCTGCGCGCTTCGATGAGCCTGGTGATCGCAGCGCTGGCCGCGGAAGGTGAAACAGTGGTGCGCCGTCTTTATCACCTTGATCGCGGCTATGAACGGCTGGAGGAGAAGCTCCAGCTGGTGGGCGCGGATATCGAACGGGTGGACGATTAGCTTGGCCTTATGCTGGCCTGCAAATCGCGCCAGCGCAGCCTTTGCGGTGCTCACGACCCAAAAGGTCGCTGCGCGCCAGGTGCCGTGCTGGCACAATTTTCGGCGAAGCCTAAACCCAAGCTGCGAAGTGCCCTATGGCGCATTCACCACCAGCCACACCCGGATCGCGCTCGCCAGCCCCGGCGGCGTGGGCGACTGGATGCGCGTCGCATCAATCCGCGCCACCAGCGCGTTGATCGGCACGCCTTCGCGCGCAGCGGCGGCAACCAGCATGTCCCAGAACAGGGGTTCCAGACTGATCGAGGTCTTGTGTCCGGCGATCTCCACCGAACGTTTAACCGGCGGGTGAAAGGGTGAGGGCGCTTGTTCTGGCATCCTCACCCCATAGCAGAGTGTAGGTGGGATGCGCGCGGCTATTTGCGCGCAGCCCTGTCTCAGCTTAAGCTTACCGCGGCAGGGTGGTTGCTCCCATCAGGGCTTCATCGACGCTGCGCGCGCATTGACGCCCTTCGCGGATCGCCCAGACGACAAGGCTCTGCCCGCGCCGCATATCGCCGCAGGCAAACACGCCGGGAACGCTGGTTTTGTAGCTGTCGGTGTCGGCGCTGACATTGCCGCGCCCGGTCAATTCCACGCCCGCCTGTTCGAGGAGGCCAGCCTTCCTAGGCCCGGTAAAGCCCATGGCGAGCAGGATCAGATCGGCCGGAATGGTGAAGGTGCTGCCTTCCACTTCCTGCATCTGGCCGCCTTTCCATTCGACCCGCACGCATTCGAGGCCGGTCACCTTCTCGCCATCACCGATCACCCGTTTGGTCAGCACCGCCCAGTCCCGCTCGACGCCCTCCTGATGGCTCGACGAGGTGCGCAGCTTCAAGGGCCAGTCGGGCCAGGTCAGCGCCTTGTCTTCCTTTTCCGGCGGCTTGGGCATGATTTCAAGCTGGGTGACGCTGGCCGCGCCTTGCCGGTTCGACGTGCCGACACAGTCGCTCCCGGTGTCGCCGCCGCCGATCACCACCACGTGCTTGCCGGTGGCCGTCAGGCTGCCGCGCGGTGCGGCGCGCAATTCATCATCGCCGGCCACGCGCTTGTTCTGCTGGGTCAGGAATTCCATCGCGAGGCGCACGCCGGGCATTTCTGCGCCCGGAATATCGAGCTGGCGCGCTTCTTCCGCCCCGCCTGCCAGCACCACCGCATCGTAATTCTCCGACAGCGTCTTGAAGGAGATATCGACGCCCACTTCCTTGGAGGTTTTAAAGGTTACCCCTTCGGCTTCCATCTGGACGCAGCGTCGGTTGATAAGGTGCTTTTCCATCTTGAAATCAGGAATGCCGTAACGAAGGAGCCCGCCCACGCGGTCGGCCTTTTCGAACACGGTGACGCTGTGCCCGGCGCGTGCCAATTGCTGCGCACAAGCCATGCCCGCAGGGCCCGAGCCAACCACCGCGACCTGCTTGCCGGTCTTCTTTTCAGGGATCTGCGGCTTGATCCAGCCTTCCTGCCACCCGCGATCGACGATGGCACATTCGATCGATTTGATCGTGACCGGCTGATCGATGATGTTGAGCGTGCAGGATGCCTCGCACGGGGCTGGGCAGATGCGGCCCGTAAATTCGGGGAAATTGTTGGTGGAATGCAGCACGGTGAGCGCGTTTTTCCAGTCCCCTTCATAGACCAGATGGTTCCAGTCGGGGATGATGTTGTTCACCGGACAGCCATTGTGGCAGTAGGGAATGCCGCAATCCATGCAGCGCGAGGCCTGCGATTGCAGGGTCGCATCATCCGGCTGGATGACAAATTCGCGGTAATTCTTCAGCCGCTCTTTCGGGTCGAGATAGTCCCGCTCGCGGCGATCCAGCTCAAGAAATCCGGTTTCCTTGCCCACGTCACTTTACCTTCGTTCCATTCGTCATTGCGAGGGGCTGAAGGCCCCGTGGCAATCCAGAGCTGCGCCGTGCCGCTCTGGATTGCTTCGCCTGCGGCTCGCAATGACGAGACAATAACAACTACTCTGCTGCTACGCTCGCCGCCTGTGCGCGTTCCGCTTCGAGAGCTTTCAGCGCCTTGGCATAATCGCGCGGCATCACTTTGACGAAGCATTTGAGCGCCGCTTCCCAATCGGCCAGCAGCGCGCCCGCCAGCTTGCTGCCGGTGTGAAGCTGATGCCGTTCGACTAGAATGCGAAGGCGCTCGGCATCATGCCGCAGCATATCGCCCATGCCGAAATCATGCACTGAGCGCGGACGTTGAGCCGGGCGGCCGGTGCCTTCCTCGGCGTCAGGCTCTGCCGAAACAGGCAACAGATCAACCTGCGCGTGATTGACCAGACCGCTGAATTCACCAGTCGGGTCATAGACATAGGCGACCCCGCCGCTCATTCCTGCGGCAAAGTTGCGCCCGGTCTTGCCCAGCACCACAACAACGCCGCCGGTCATGTATTCGCAGGCGTGATCGCCCGCGCCTTCGACCACGGCGATCGCGCCCGAATTGCGGACCGCGAAACGCTCGCCTGCAACGCCGTTGAAATAGGCCTCACCGGCAATCGCACCATACAGGACGGTGTTGCCGACGATGATGTTGTCCTGCGCGCTGCGCGGGGCGCTCTCCGGCTGGCGCACGATGATGCGTCCGCCCGAAAGCCCCTTGCCGACATAGTCATTGGCATCGCCCACCAGATCGAGCGTCACGCCATGCGCTGCCCACGCGCCGAAGCTCTGCCCCGCCACGCCTGTCAGATTGATGCGGATCGTGTCGGTCGGCAGGCCTTCGTGGCCATGCGCCTTGGCGATTTCGCCAGACAGCATCGCGCCCACGGTGCGATTGACGTTGCGCACTTCGTAGGCAAGCTGCACCGGCTGCCTGGTGTCGATAGCGCTGCGGCAATCAGCGATCAGCTGATTATCAAGCGCGCTTTCAAGGCCATGTTCCTGCGTGCCCGTCTGATGGAGCGAGGCTCCTTCAGCCAGCGGAACCTGATGGAGGATACGCGACAAATCTACGCCGCGCGCCTTCCAGTGCCGCTCCATCCGGCGGGTGTCGAGCCGGTCAACCCGGCCGACCATTTCCTCGACCGTGCGGAAGCCCATTTCGGCCATGATTGCCCGCAGTTCCTCGGCGACGAAGAAGAAGTAATTGATGACGTGTTCGGGCTGACCGGTGAAACGTGCGCGCAGCACAGGGTCTTGCGTCGCAACGCCGACGGGGCAGGTGTTGAGGTGGCACTTCCTCATCATGATGCAGCCGGCCGCAATCAACGGCGCGGTGGCAAAGCCGAATTCATCCGCCCCCAGCAGCGCGCCGATGGCCACATCGCGGCCCGTCCGCAAGCCACCATCGACCTGCACCGCGATGCGGCTGCGCAAATCATTGAGCAGCAGCGTCTGCTGGGTTTCGGCAAGGCCGATTTCCCACGGGCTACCCGCATGGGTCAGCGATGTGAGCGGCGACGCGCCCGTGCCGCCGTCATAGCCTGAAATCGTGACATGATCAGCGCGTGCCTTGGACACGCCCGCCGCGACCGTGCCAACGCCCACTTCGGACACCAGCTTGACCGAAATGCGCGCCACCGGGTTCACGTTCTTGAGATCGTGAATGAGCTGCGCCAAGTCTTCGATCGAATAGATGTCATGGTGCGGCGGCGGGCTGATGAGACCCACGCCCGGCGTGGAGTGGCGCACCGCGCCAATCCGCTTGTCGACCTTGTGCCCCGGAAGCTGGCCGCCTTCGCCGGGCTTGGCGCCCTGCGCCATCTTGATCTGGATGTCGTCCGAATTGACGAGATATTCGGTGGTCACACCGAAGCGGCCGCTCGCGACCTGCTTGATCCGGCTGCGCATCGAATCGCCGTTTTCAAGGCGCTTGAAGCGGAATGGCTCCTCGCCGCCTTCGCCCGTGTTGGAACGCCCGCCGATGCGGTTCATCGCAATCGCCATGGTCGAATGGGCTTCGTGGCTGATGGAGCCCAAGCTCATCGCGCCGGTGGCAAAGCGCTTCACGATTTCGCTTGCCGGTTCGACCTCGTCGAGCGGCACGGGTTTGTCCGCCTTCTTGAATTCGAGCAATCCGCGGATCGTCAGCAGCCGTTCGGATTGTTCGTTGATCGAGCGCGCGAACTCCTCGTAATTCTTCGGGTCATTGCCGCGCACTGCGTGCTGCAATTGCGCGACATTTTCCGGCGTCCAGGCGTGTTCCTCACCGCGCAGCCGATATTTATAGATGCCGCCAACATCGAGCATCGTTTCATAGAGCGGATCATCGCCATAAGCCTGACCATGGCGGCGCAGGGCTTCTTCGGCAACTTCGGCCAAACCAATGCCTTCGATGGTGGTCGCCGTGCCGGTGAAATATTGCTCGATAAAGGCGGATGACAGACCAACCGCGTCGAAAATCTGCGCGCCGCAATAGGACTGATAGGTCGAAATGCCCATCTTGGACATGACCTTGCGGATGCCCTTGCCCACGCCCTTGATGTAATTGTCTCGCACCTTGTGCGGGGCAAGATCGGGGTGACGGCGCGCGCGCAGGTCTTCCAAGGTTTCGAGCGCCAAATAGGGGTTGATCGCTTCTGCGCCATAGCCTGCGAGCACGCAGAAATGATGCACTTCGCGCGCTTCGCCGGTTTCCACGACAAGGCCGGTCTGCATCCTGAGGCCTTGGCGCACCAGATGGTGATGCACCGCCGCGGTTGCCAGCAATGCAGGCATCGGCACGCGGGCTTCGCTTTGCGCGCGGTCGGACAGGACGAGGATGTTCTTGTCCTGCAGCACCGCTTCGGTTGCGGCCCAGCACATTTCCTTGATCGCTTGGCCAAGGCCATCAGCCCCGCTGGCCGCGTCCCATGTCATGTCGATGGTTTCGCAGCGGAACGCGCCGTCGAGCACTTCTTCAACCGAACGGATCTTCGCCAGATCCTCGTTCGAAAGGATTGGCTGATCGACTTCGAGGCGCTTGTGCGTCCCCGCATCGCGGCCCAGCAGATTGGGACGCGGGCCGATCATCGAGGTGAGGCTCATCACCAATTCTTCACGGATCGGATCGATCGGCGGGTTGGTGACCTGCGCGAAGTTCTGCTTGAAATAATCGTAAAGCAGGCGCGAGCGGTTGGACAGCACGGCGAGCGGCGTGTCGGTTCCCATCGAACCCACCGGATCATCACCTGCCACCGCCATGGGTTCGAGGAACTTGGAGATGTCTTCCTGCGTGTAGCCAAAAGCCTGCTGACGCTTGAGCAAGCTCGTGCCTTCGGTGGCCACTTCGCTGGCGGCCTCGGAAGCTTCGATCCCGGCGATGTCCTCCAGCTTATACTGCGCTTGCTCCAGCCACTTGGCATAGGGCTCGGCAGCGGCAAGATCGGCCTTGAGTTCATCATCCTCGATGATGCGGCCCTGTTCGAGATCGATCAGCAGCATCTTGCCGGGCTGCAAGCGCCACTTGCGCACGATTTCCTCTTCGGAAAAGGGCAGCACGCCGCTTTCGGAAGCCAGGCACACGATGTCATCCTTGGTGACGCAATAGCGCGCCGGTCGCAGCCCATTGCGATCCAGCGTTGCGCCGATCTGGCGGCCATCGGTGAAGCACACCGCTGCCGGGCCATCCCATGGCTCCATCAGGGCGGCGTGATATTCATAGAAAGCCCGCCGTGCAGGATCCATCAGCGCATTGCCGCTCCACGCTTCGGGGATCAGCATCATCATGGCGTGGGCCAAGCTATAACCGCCCGCCAGCAGCAATTCCAAAGCATTATCAAGGCAGGCCGTGTCCGATTGGCCATGCGGGATGATCGGCCACATCTTGTCAAGATCAGGGCCAAGCAGCTCGCTTTCCATGGTGCGGCGGCGCGCGTTCATCCAGTTGACGTTGCCGCGCACCGTGTTGATTTCGCCATTATGGGCGATGAAGCGGAACGGGTGGGCCAGCCGCCATGACGGGAAGGTGTTGGTGGAAAAGCGTTGGTGGACAAGACCCAGCGCCGAGACGCAATCGGGATCGCGCAGATCGTCATAGAAAGAGCCGACCTGCGTTGCCAGCAGCAGGCCCTTGTAAACCAGCGTGCGGCTCGAAAAGCTCGGCAGATAGGTTTGTGTGACGTCCGGCAGCCCATGCTTTTCGGCCAGTTGTGCCAGCGGGTTCTGCACCTGCTTGCGGATCACCAGCAGCTTGCGTTCGAAGGCATCCTGATCGGCGCACTCTTCCCCACGCGCGATCACGGCCATCTCGATCACCGGCATTGAGGCGATCACCGCTGCGCCCAGCCCATCCATGGTGGTGGGAACTGCGCGCCAGCCGACAAAGCGTTGGCCTTCCTTGGCGGTGAAGACTTCCATGCGATCTTTCACAAAAGCGCGCGCGGCATCATCCTGCGGCAGGAAACACATCGCGATTGCATAATCGCCGGGGGCAGGCAGATCATGGCCTGCCTCGTCCGCCCAGCGGCGGATCAGCGGATCGGGAATCTGGATGAGAATGCCCGCCCCATCGCCCAGCAGCGGATCAGCGCCCACCGCGCCGCGGTGATCGAGCTTTTCCAGAATCTCCAGCGCTTGTCCGACAATGGCGTGACTTTTGGCGCCCTTGATATGGGCAACCATGCCGACACCGCAGGCGTCGTGTTCATTGCGCGGGTCATAAAGACCCTGGGAGTGAGGGTATCCCATGGCATTATCCATTCTGTCAGACGCCGACAGGCACGCCGTCACCGCGCAGATTTGCACGAATCACGGGTGCTCGCCGACAGGATTGGTGGGCGATTTGAGCCGGTTGTGGCCAGATACGCCCTGTTTCAATCCCCTCATGCCGACAGGAAGCGGATTTGGCAATGGGCTAGCGCGATGGATAATTACGCACACTGAAGGAAAAACTTTAGGTTGATTGCGCATCCCGCATCAATTCGCAACGCTGGGTTGCATGAAGCGCATGACGCGCGGATCGTTCGATCAGGCAGCGCCGCGTCGCGCTTCAACGAATTCTGCCGGCCCCTGTTCGGCAAACCCGCGCGCGGTGACGCGGCCGAGCGCACCCAGCGCTTCATTAAGCAATGCCTCTCGCGCTCCGGCGTCGTCATCCGAGGCGACATCGCCCACTTCTTGTGTGGCCTGATATTCTTGCAGGGCAGCAGCGAGCCGTTCGACCATTTCGCACAGGCTCAGCTCGGCCGGTGGAACAGCCCGCAGCCGGCCGATTGCGCTCGGGGCGGCAGGCTTTGCCATGGGTTCGCACGCATCGCCAAGCTTGGGCGCAGGGTCTTCCACCCACACGGCATTGCGCCCCGGAATATCCGCAAATTCGCCAAGATCGAGTTCGCGCCGCATCCAGGCGGCCGCTTCACCGGCTCGCTCGGGCAGGTCCGCTGCACGCTCGCCCTCGGCTTCACCGGGGCCTGCGGGCGGCCATGTTGCGTCATCGGCGGCTGCTTCCTCTTTCGCCTCGGCGTCCGGCAGCAGGCCTTTACCGGCCTCTAGCGGCGCATCAAGGCTGGGGCTGCCGAGATCAACGGCAGGATCGATCAGATCGGGCTCTGGCGCGGCCTGAGTCACGGCGGCGGCGCGATGGCTGCGGCCTGCCAACTTGCCGAGTGCAAGGCAGCCAAGGCCGAGCACGCTCGCCAAAGCGGCGCTCAGCGCCAGGCGCGCCTCGCTGATCAACAGATCGCTGCCCGCAGCGCTTGCGCCGGCTTCAATCAGCGCATCAGGCAGCACTATAATGCTAAGCCCGCCCAGCGCGGCCCCCCAAACGCCGAGCATCGCGGCAAAGGCGGGGTGCGCGGTAACCGGGCGTTTGCGACGGGGCTGAGTGCTGAGAGCAGTGGCGCTGGCCGATGTCATGTGAGGCGTGTTCCTGTTGCGTTACCCTGCCTGCCGCGTGCGGGCGGGGGAGGCGGCATCCGCGTGACTTAGCAAATGATGGTAAACAGGCTGATAATGCAGCACATTGGATGCCCAATCATGGCGAGTGCGGACATGATCGAGCGCGCGCGCTTTCATCGCGGGCCATTGCGTGCGGGCGTCCAGAACTTCGGCCAGCGTCGCAGCGCAGGCTGCCGGATCATCGGCGGCAAACAGCCAGCCAGTTTTCCCATGGGTGATCAGTTCGCGGTGGCCGCCCACATCCGAGGCCGCCACCAGCCGCTGCTGCGCCATGGCTTCCAAGGGCTTCAAAGGCGTCACCAGATCGGTGAGGCGTTGGCCTTTGCGCGGATAGGCCAGCACATCAACCAGTGAATAATAGCGCTCCACCTCGGAATGGGGCACGCGGCCGGTAAAGATCACCGCTTCGGGCTCTGGCAGGCGCGCGGCCTCGGCACGCCATGCGCCTTCCATCGCGCCTGCTCCAACCAGCAGCAGCCTTGCTTGCGGGTGGCGCGCACGCAGCAGGGGCATGGCGCGGATCAGATCATCAACGCCTTCGTAATCATAAAAGCTGCCGATATAGCCCACCACCGGCGCTGCCGGATCAAGCCCGAGTTCGCTCGCCAAGGCTTCATCGCGCGCCACGGGTTCGCCGAATAGCTGAAGATCAACGCCATTGGGCATCATGCCGATCTTGGCAGGGGTAATACCGCGCGCGATCAGATCATCGCGCAGGCCCTGACAGATCGTGAAAACCGCGTCGGCAGCGCGCACCACGCGGGTTTCGAGCGCGCGGGTCAGGCGATATTTGAGGCTGCCTTCGCGCCCCGTCTTGTTGCCCACGGCCGCATCTTCCCAGAAGGCGCGGATTTCATAGACCAGCGGAATGCCCAGCGCGCGCGCGGCGCGCAGCGCGGCGGCGCCGCACAAAGCGGGCGAATGGGCGTGGAGGATGTCCGGCCGCCATTCAGCCGCCAGTGTGCGGATGCTGGCGTCAAGGGCGGCAATCTCGCGGCTTTCGCGCAGGCCCACCGGGCCATGGGCCAAGCCGGGGGTGCGGTGAAAGATCAGCCCGTCCACTTCTTCGCGCTGCTCGCTTTCACCAGCTTCGGCAGCGTGGCGTTGTCCGGTGATGCCGCGCACTTCCAATCCAGCGGCTTGCTGCGCCTTGAGGATCGCGCGGGTGCGGAAGGTGTAGCCGCTGTGAAGTGGCAGCGAATGGTCGAGCACATGGAGAATGCGGGTCATGGGGAGGGTTCATAGGCGCAATGTGCTTAACGGCGCGTCAACTCCCTTGCGGTATGGCAGGCCACGATGATCGACACACTTGCTCTTGCGCTGGGCCACGTCCTGCTTGGCATCGCCTTGCTGCGTCTGGCCTTGCGCGGTGATGTCGATGATGATCCCCGTATCATAGCCTTGCAGGCTGAGGCCAAGGCGCGCCGCAAGTCCACCAATCGCGCGGTGCGCCGCAATGCCGATGTGGCAGCGGCCAGCGAGCACGGCGATGATTGATCTGGCCTTTCTTGCCTTTATCGGCTTCGTGCTGGTGCTGGGCTTGAAGCGCCCGTTCATCTGGGTGTTGCTTTATGTCTATATTGACATTCTTGCCCCCCAGCGCATCGGCTATGGCCTTATCACCAGCATCCCGGTCTCGCTGATTGCCTTTGCCGCAGCCTTTGGCGGATGGCTGCTGCTGGATAAGGCCAAGACATCCGCGCGCTTCAGTTTCCGCCAAGGGTTGATGGTGCTGTTGCTTGCCTATTGTTTCTGGACAACCCAGAACGCAGCCTTTCCCGAAGCGGCCCAGTTCAAGTGGGAATGGGTGTGGAAGGCGCTGCTGTTCGGGATTTTCCTGCCCCTCACACTCACCACCCGTGCCCGGCTGGAAGGTCTTGCGCTGGTGCTGGTGCTTTCGATCGGAACGATCGTTATCAGCACCGGGATCAAAACAGTGCTGGGGGGCGGGGGCTATGAAAATCTGAAGTTCTTCGTCAAGGACAACAGCGGGATCTATGAAAGCTCGACGCTGGCCACCATGGCGATTGCGCTGGTGCCGATGATCTGGTGGTTTACGCGCTTTGGCACGGTGTTCAGGCCGCACTGGCTGGTGACCGGCTTTGCCCTTGCGCTGACGCTGGCCTGTTTCCTTGTCCCCATCGGAACCGAGGCGCGCACGGGCCTTTTGTGTATTGCGGTGCTTGGGCTTATGGCGCTGCGCTATGTCAAGCGGCGCGTACTGTTTCTGGCAGGCGGCGCGGTGCTGGGGCTCGCGGCGCTGCCGTTCCTGCCGCAATCCTATTATGATCGCATGGCGACACTGGGCCAGCCAAGCGGCGATGAAAGCGCGTCCACCCGCGTGGCGGTGTGGGAATGGACCATCGACTACGCCCGCGACAATCCGTTTGGCGGCGGCTTTGACGCCTATCTCGGCAACAAATTTACCTATGTGATGCCGGTCAAGGAAGTCGACGGCAATACAGTCAGCGTGAAATACAAGCCGGTCACCGACGAGGCGCGTGCGTTCCATTCCGCGATCTTCGAAGTGCTGGGCGAACAGGGCTATCCCGGCCTTGCGATCTGGGTGTTGCTGCACTTGTCCGGCCTGTGGCAGATGGAGCGCATCCGCGCGCGCTGGAAAGATCGCAGCGGTGAGGCCGAGGTCTGGGTCGCGCCTTTTGCGGTTGCGCTGCAACTGGCCAGCGTCATCTATATTGTCGGGGCGCTGTTTCAGGGGATCGCCTATCAGCCGGTGATGTTGATGCTGATTGGCCTGCAGATCGGGCTTCACACCTATTGCGGCCGGGTTGATTCGCTGCGCCCCAAACAGCCGGGCCGGGAGCCTGTGCGCCGCCCCTCGCGCACCCGGCCTCGCCGTGCCGTAACGGCATAGCGCGCTCTCGCCCAGCAGCGTTGCACTCCCCTTCGTGATGCGCCATGAAGCGGCCCGTCACTACGCGCGGCGGACACGGGATTTCGTCGCCGCAAAAGAGGAGGAGCCCGATGACCCCGCAAGAAATCGCCGCCAAGGTGGGCGAACATTTCGCCACCAGCGAATGGGTGGAAATGAGCCAGGAGCGCATCAACCAGTTTGCCGATGCGACCGGCGATCACCAGTTCATCCACATCAACGAAGAAGCCGCCAAGATGACGCCGTTCGGCGGCACGATTGCGCATGGTTTCCTGACGCTGTCGATGATCCCCTATCTTTCGGCCAATTCCGACATGCCGCGCGTCGATGGGATCAAGATGGCGGTCAACTATGGCGGCAACAAAACCCGCTTCATCGCGCCGGTGCGTTCGGGCAAGCGGATTCGCGGCCAGTGGAAGCTGCTTGAAATGGCCGAAAAGCGTCCCGGCCAGTGGCAGCAGACGGTGGAAATCACCATCGAGATCGAAGGCGAGGACAAGCCTGCTCTGATCTGCGAATGGATGACGCTCTACTTCTGCTGAGCCATCCCCTGATCGCCTTACTCGTCGCCCCAGCGTAAAGCTGGGGCTCAGGGCCGATAAGCGCCCTCCCCGCTGCCTCAGCTCCCAGCTTTGCCTGGGATGACAGGCGCGAGAAAGAACAAAGGAATACCCCTACTATGTCACGCGATGCAGTCATCGTTTCGACCGCCCGCACGCCGATCGGGCGCGCTTACAAGGGCGCTTTCAACGCCACCCCCGGCGCCACCCTGGGCGCACTCAGCCTTGCCCCTGCGATTGAACGCGCTGGCATCGATGCCGGCGAGATCGACGATGTGGTGTGGGGCGCCGTGCTCACCCAGGGCACGCAGTCGGGCAATATTGGCCGTCAGGTGGCCCTGCGCGCCGGGTGCCCGGTGGGCGTTTCGGCGCAGACGATCGATCGCCAGTGTTCATCGGGCCTGATGGCGATTGCCACGGCTGCCAAGCAGATCATCGTCGATAATATGGATATCGTCGTGGGCGGCGGGCAGGATTCGATCTCGATGGTGCAGACGCCGGAAATGCGCGTGGCGCCTGATCGCTCGCTGATCGCGATGCACAAGGATGTCTATATGCCGATGCTCGGCACGGCA
>MEDW01000021.1 GCA_001724215.1 Erythrobacter sp. SCN 62-14
GCCATGCGCGCATGCAAAACCGATCAAAGCTTCGCCGCCATGATCTATCTTGCTGCCGCAACCATCAATTCACGATGAATCCCCACAGGCCCTAGGCCATCTAGGAACACTGCGCACGTATGATGCTTTGCGCAGCCGCGCCAATTGCGCTAGCGCGGCGCTCCGCATGGCTTGAGGAGATTGTCAGGAAATGACCTATTGTGTGGGCATGGTGCTCGAAAAAGGGTTGGTTCTGATGAGCGACACCCGCACCAATTCGGGCGTTGATAATATCTCCACCTTCCGCAAATTGTTTCACTGGAACGTGCCGGGCGAACGCATGATTGCGGTGATGACGGCGGGCAATCTGGCGACAACGCAAGCGGTTATCAGCCAGCTGGAAGAGCGCACCAAGGCTCCTGATGAACGCGACAACACGCTGATCAAGGGGCCAACCATGTTCAGCGTTGCCACCGAGATCGGAAGGCTGCTGCGAAACACCATCGAGGAAGCGCAGAAGGTGAATGGCGATGCGGGGAAGGGCCGTTTTTCAGCAACCATGATCCTTGCTGGCCAGATCAAGGGCATGCAGCCGCGCCTGTTCATGATCTATCCCGAAGGCAATTTTATTGAAGCCAGCTGGGACACACCCTTTTTCCAGATTGGCGAGACCAAATACGGCCGCCCGATCATAATCCGCGGCTATGATCGCGACATGAGCTTCGAAGATGCCGTCAAATTGCTCATGGTTAGTTTCGATTCGACCTTGAAAGCGAACCTGTCGGTGGGGCTGCCGCTTGATCTGCTGGTGATTGGTAAGGATGAATTCGCCGCCACTCACGAACACCGCGTCACTGCTGATGATCCTTATTTTGACAGCATATCAAATGGCTGGAGCGACGCCTTGCGCAGTGCCTTTCACTCCTTGCCGTCCTATCGCTTTGGCTGATTGGGAGTGTGGCTGAAACTGCCATTTTGGTTTTAAGTCCAAAACTGAGTGAATTTCCCTAGGATTTCTGCGGGGGCAGGCCGGTAAGGTTACTTGGTAACCTCCGAATTGGGCCTAGTCGTGCGTGTGTTGCGACAAAGCGTGCGCAATCACAATGACATGACACGCAAAGCCCCCCTCCACTTCATCGATTCGTGCAGCCGTCAACGCGCAGAAATGGCGCGGATAGGTTTTGCCATGGGTCACCACTCCGAAGTCTACAGCGACATCTCGGAATTGTCCGTCCACCCGCCACGCGAAGGCATCATCATTGCCCGCGATACGGCTGAGGAAGGCGGCGTGGCGATGATCCTTGAACGGTTGAGCCGTCTTGGCATCTGGCTGCCATTGATCGCGGTTGAGGTTCAGCCTCGTCCTGGAAAAATCGTGGAAGCGATCAAGGCGGGGGCGCTGGATTATCTCTCCTTGCCACTCGATCCGGAACGTTTCACGCGCTGCCTTGCCCGTGTCGGCCATGAGGCGGAAATGTTCGGCGCGGCGCGGCGCCGCATGATCGAGGCGCGCGAACGCATCGCCACACTATCCACGCGTGAGCGCGAAGTGCTTGAATGGCTGGCGCGCGGCAGCAGCAACAAGGCGATTGCGCGCGAACTCGACATCAGCCCGCGCACGGTGGAAATTCATCGCGCCAACATGATGAGCAAGCTTGGCGCGCGCCATGCCGCAGAGGCGGTGCGTTTGCGGCTTGAAGCGGGTGCGGAAGGTGCCGCGCAGATGTGACCCACACGGTCCGCAGCGGCGCGCTGCTGTAAATACAACCCCGCCGCCGCTTCGGTGCCATCCCACAGGCACCGGAGCGGTGTTACTTTTGTCACAGCCGTTCGCGGCTGTGATACAATCTAGGCATGGGCCCCCGCGATCGCGCTTTGCGGGGGCGCCTACTTGGGTGGTGGTGCCTGCACGGCTTGCAAGATGGCAGACCAGACACTCGCCACGGGTTTCCCGAGAGGTTTAGCGGCAGAACTTGGCGCCGGTGCCTTCAAGGTGGAAGTGATCGGCATGGGCGGCGTTGTATTCCGGCCCCAGCACTGTGCCAAAGCGCTTGCAGGCGCTGGAATGCACCACCCGCAGAAATTCGCGCACCGCTGGCGGGCCGCCATGCCAATCCCGTTTCAAGTCGATGCGCCTGCCATCTTCGAGAACAAAGCCCGACACATCAATCGCTTCGGCCCGGGCATGGGCTGACATGCGCTCTGTTCCTGCGATTCTGCGGCAGGCATAGCTGCCCATGGTTTCAACCCGAACAAGGCGGCTGCCGAGGATTTCCCGCGCTGCGCGGTCGACGCCGAAACGCGCCCATTCGCTGAAGGCTTTGGCGACCGAGCATTGCACCGGGCCGATATTGCTCACACCGAAGAATGATCCATCGCCGGCCAAGGCAGATAATTGCACTGTGCCCAGCTTGTTGCAGCCAGGCGCAGCATAAGTGTCGGGAACCGGCGTGAAGCGCGCACCGCTTGCCCCCAATTCGGTCATGCAAACCCGGTCATCGCCGCGCGGTGCATAGCTTTGCGGAGCCGAGGCCAAGCGCGGCGCAGGCGCGGTTTGGGATGTGGTGCTGCGTGCAGCCTTGCTGCTGCCTTTGCCCTGCGGCACCACGCCGCAACCCGCAAGCGCAGCGGCGCTGATCAGGAACACGAGGGTTTGGAGGCGTTTGGAAACTTGCATCGCTCCGCAGTATCGCCAGAGAATGGTTAACACCGCGTAAACGATTTGCCATGGTCGGCAATCACAAGCGGTGCCAAACTGACTCTTATCACAGTCTCTGACGGGCGGCAGCCCCCCGGAAGATCCGCCGCGACAGTCGCTTAGCGGCGCGGCTGATTGTGCCGGACCGGCTGCTGCGCTGTGTCAGTGCGTCGCCGCAGATTTGCTTAGCCACCCCGTCTCGCCTGCCGGTACGGCTTGCAAGACGGCGCGGCGCGAGCAGATGTCCCAGAGGCTTTGTAAAGGATCAATCTTCCTTTTTGCGCCGCGCTTTCTTGCGTTCATGCGGGCACAGGATTGCCTTCCTCAGACGGATCGATTGCGGGGTCACCTCCACCATCTCATCATCGTCGATGTAGGCAATCGCTTGCTCCAAGCTAATCCGGCGCGGGGGCGTGAGGCGGATCGCATCATCCTTGCCGCTGGAACGGATATTGGTGAGCTGCTTGGCTTTGAGCGGGTTCACTTCCAAGTCATCGGGCTTGGCGTTTTCGCCAATCACCATGCCTTCATAGACTTTCATCTGCGGGCCAATGAACAGCGTGCCGCGTTCTTCCAGCGAATTCAGTGCATAGGCTACCGCCTCGCCGTCGCCGTTGGAGATCAAGACGCCGTTGATACGGCCTTCGATCGGGCCTTTATAGGGGCCGTATTTCTCGAACAGGCGGTTCATGATGCCGGTGCCGCGCGTGTCGGAGAGGAATTCGCCGTGATAGCCAATCAGCCCGCGCGAGGGGGCCGAAAAGGTGATGCGGGTCTTGCCCTGGCCCGAGGGGCGCATTTCGGTAAGGTCGGCCTTGCGGCGCTGCATCTTTTCGACGACCGTGCCCGAGTGTTCGTCGTCCACGTCGATGACGACAGTTTCATAAGGCTCCATGCGCTGGCCGTCTTCCTCGCGGAACAGCACCTTTGGCCGGCTGATGCCGAGTTCAAAGCCCTCGCGGCGCATGGTTTCGATCAGCACGCCCAATTGCAATTCGCCGCGGCCTGCGACTTCGTAGCTGTCCTTGTCCTCGCTCTCGGTGACGCGGATGGCGACATTGGTTTCCGCCTCGCGCAGCAAGCGATCACGGATCATGCGGCTGGTGACTTTGCTGCCTTCGCGGCCTGCGAGCGGAGAATCGTTCACCGAAAAACGCATGGCGAGCGTTGGCGGATCGATCGGCTGGGCAGCGATGGGCTCTGACACCGAAGGATCGCAGATGGTGTTGGCAACGGTTGCCTTTTCAAGACCAGCGAGCGCGATAATGTCGCCTGCACGCGCCACTTCAACAGGCACGCGTTCAAGCCCATCAAAGCTCATCAGCTTGGTCGCACGGCCCACTTCGACAACCTTGCCGTCCATGTCGATGGCGTGGATCGGATCATTGACCTTGATCGTGCCCGACTGGACGCGGCCGGTCAGCACGCGGCCCATGAAATTGTCACGATCGAGCAGGGTAGCGAGGAAGCTGAACTTGGCGTCTGGATCAAGGCCGGGGGCGGGCACGTGTTCGACGATTTTGTTGAACAGCGGGGCAAGCGTGCCTTCACGCGCTTCCTGATCATCGCTGGCATAGCCATCGCGGCCCGAGGCAAAAAGAACAGGGAAATCAAGCTGTTCATCATTGGCGTCAAGGCTCACGAACAGATCGAACACCTCGTCGAGCACTTCCTGCGGGCGGCCATCGGGACGATCAATCTTGTTGACGACGACGATCGGCTTCAAACCCAGCGCCAGCGCCTTGCCGGTTACGAACTTGGTCTGCGGCATCGCGCCTTCCGCGCTGTCCACCAGCAGGATCACGCCGTCGACCATGGAGAGGATGCGCTCCACCTCGGCGCCGAAATCGGCGTGGCCGGGGGTGTCGACGATGTTGATGCGGGTGGTGTTGCCGTCTTGCTCCCACTCCACGCTGGTGCATTTGGCCAGAATGGTGATGCCGCGTTCCTTTTCGAGATCGCCGGAATCCATCGCGCGTTCCTCGACGCGCTGATTGTCGCGGAAGGTACCGGATTGGCGGAACAGCTGGTCGACCAAAGTGGTCTTGCCGTGGTCAACGTGCGCGATGATCGCGATGTTACGCAGCGAGGATGACATTATCTTAGGTTCCATATGCGGGCCCGACCGGCATTGTTGATATGCGCTTTCGGGTCAAAGAGCTTGGGAAGCGTTAAGGCCCCCGCGCCCGGTTATGATCATTTTGTGGCGGGCTTGCGACAGACAGCGCCGGTATGAGCGAAACACCGCCCGGCCGCTGTGTGTTGCATTGCAACATGGGCGCGGCGCCTAGCGCAAGTGGGCGCGATCGGCAAGCGCTGCGGTGGCGCAGCCCTCGCGGCAAGGTTGCTTAAGTGCAACATATTGCGACAGACCGGGGAAGTTTTGCCCTATCCCGCTTGTCGGGATTGGGTCATTTGCCTATCAACCTTTCTAGGGCTTGGGAGATCGCCGCCCGAAAGCGGCACGCCCAAGCTAGGGACTTAGGAGAGGAAAACTCATGCGTTTTACCACCACCGGCATCGCCGGTCTGCGTCGCTTTACTCTGCTGGCAGGCGCGGCGGCGATTGCCTTGCCTGGCGCGGCCTTTGCGCAAAGCGCTGGCGATCAGGACGATGACGCGGGCGAGGTGCGCGGTAACGCCATTATCGTGACTGCGACCAAGCGCGCGCAGACGCTGCAGGATACGCCGGTTGCGGTTTCGGTGACTACAGCTGAAACCATCGAGCAGGCGCAGATCCGCGACATTGCCGATATCTCCTCGGTGGTGCCTTCACTGCGCGCTTCGACCTTGCAAAGCGCGTTTTCGACCACCTTCTCGATCCGCGGTTTTGGCACGGATGCCAACAATCTGGGTCTGGAGCCGTCGGTCGCCATGTTTGTTGACGGCGTTTACCGCAGCCGCGCCCTGGCCCAGATTTCCGATCTTCCCAATCTTGAGCGGGTCGAAGTGCTGCGCGGCCCGCAATCGACACTGTTCGGCAAAAACGCCAGCGCAGGCGTGATCTCGCTGGTGTCGTCGGCGCCGTCCTTTAATCTCGAAGGCAATGCCGAAGTCTCTTACGGCAACTTCAACGCCTTTATTGCGCGCGGTTATATCACCGGCCCGATCTCTGATAATATCGCGGTGAGCCTTGCGGCCGGCGTGAACAAGCGCGATGGATTCATCACCAATGAATTCAACGGCGATGACATCAACGATCGCAACCGCTGGTACACCCGCGGGCAGATGCTGTTCGACAATGGCAGCAATTTCAAATTCCGCCTGATCGCCGATTACGATGAACTCGATGAAAAGTGCTGCGGTGTTGTCAACCTGCGCCAGTCGCCGGAAATCGGCCTGATCCAGCTGCTTGGCGGACGCGTTAATGCGCCGGGTACAGAACTTAACGACGTTGTGTTCTCTGACGTTGTGCCGCGTAACAAGGTGCGCAACTGGGGTATTTCCGGGCAGGCCGATTACGAATTCGGCGCCATGTCGCTGACCTCGATCACCGCCTATCGCGACACCTCGCTCAACGCTGATCAGGATGTCGATTTTACCAGCCTCGCGCTCGCCAGCGGTGCGCAGATCGGTGATGCGAGCATTCGCGCTTTCACTCAGGAAGTGCGTTTGGCCTCTGACTTCGATGGCCCGTTCAACTTCCTTGTGGGTGGTTTCTACTTCAAGGAAGACCTTGATGTGTCCGACCAGATCGTTTTCGGTCGCGACTTCCGTGCCTATGCCAATGGCTTGATCGTCGGTGCCAGCGAAGGCGCATTGAGCCTGCCTGCGGTGGAACAATTGCTGGGCGCAGCGCCGGGCACGTTCTTTGCCGAGGGGCAGGGCTTCTTCAACAGTTTCACCCAGGACAACGAGGCTTACTCGCTGTTCGGGCAGCTCGATTTCAAGCCGATTGATCGCCTGACTCTGACCGCCGGTGTGAACTACACCAATGACCGCAAGAACGTGCGCTCGAACAGCCGTTCGACCGATGCCTTCTCGCAGCTTAACCTTGATGATCCGGCCTTTGCCGCATCGCGCGCATTGCTGCTGACCCAAGGTGCGATCGCGCAAACTGTGGGGAATTTGATCGGGCTCGGCGGGCCTGCCGCTTCACAAGCTCAGATCGAAGGCTTTGCGGCTGCCAATCCTGCGGGTTTTGCGCAGGTCACTGCAGGAGCTCAGGCTTTTGCAGCAGCCAATGCCAACAACCCGGCTGCCAACCCCTTGGGCGCCCTGCGCGCCTTCCAGTTCCTGCCGCCGATCCTGAACATCCCCAACGCCGTTGAGGATGGCCGTACGCGCGATGACGCCTTTACCTACCTGCTGCGCGCCAGCTATGAGGTGACCGATACGCTCAACGCCTATGCCAGCTTCGCCACGGGCTTCAAGGCAAGCTCGTTCAACCTCTCGCGCGACAGCCGACCCTTGATGGGGGATTTTGCCGCGATCACTGCGCAAGGTCTTGCAACGCCGAACCTGCGTCCGGGCACGCGTTTTGCCCTGCCTGAAGAATCCACCGTTTACGAAGTGGGCCTGAAGGGCAACTGGAACTGGGCTGGCGCCAACCTGACTGCCTTCCTGCAGCGGCTTGAGAATTTCCAGGCTAACATCTTCGTCGGTGATTTCTTCGTCCTCGTCAATGCGGGTGAGGTGGAGACCTTTGGGGTTGAATTCGAGGGCTTCGTGCGTCCGACCCGTGAACTGACACTTTCGCTGGCGCTGACCTATCTGGATGCCCAGTATAATAGCTTCGTCGGCTCGCCGGTGGGGGATCTGTCGGGGCGTCCGGTGGCCGGTGTTCACCCGTTGAGCGCCTCTTTCGGAGCGACGTGGGACAAGCGGCTCGGCAATGGTGATCGCTTGATCATCCGCGGCGATTATCAATATGATTCTGCCGTGCAGATCGTCGATGGTCTGGTGAACTTCATCGACCGATCGGTTCCGGGGGCGCCGGACTTCCAACCGGCGCTCGATGCGGCAAGGGCTTTCACGCGTGAAGTCAACAACGTGAACGCGTCGATCACCTATGCCTTGCAGAATGGTCTGGAGTTCACCCTGTGGGGCCGTAATCTCTTGGATGATCGTTTCATCAACACGATCTTCCCGTCGGTGGCACAGGGTCAGGGCGTTTCGGGTTATCCGAACCTGCCGCGCACCTATGGCGGTTTGATCCGCTACCGCTTCTGATCACTGTTCTCTGACAGCAAAAAAAAATGCCCCGCAGCATCCCGCTGCGGGGCTTTTTTGTTTGGCCGCCCTTACAATTCGCGCAGCGCGCGTGCGGGCTTAGCTTTGAGCAGCGGTAGCGATCCGGCCAGCGCGAACAGCAGCACCAGCGCAAGGCCAATGCCAAGCACACCTGTCACCACGCGCCAATCTGGCAGCCAGTCAAAGCTGAAAACGGCGGTTATAATGATCCACGCCAGCACCCCGCCCAGCGCCAAGGCGACAAGCGCCAGCAGGCCTGCGATCATGCCATATTCGGCCAATTGCAACAGCAGGATCTGACGGCGGCTCGCCCCCAGAACCCTTAGCACCACGGTATCATAAGTGCGCGCGGCACGCGCCGCAGCAATCGCGCCGAGCAGCACGGCAAGACCTGCCAGCACCGTGACGGCGGCTGCTGCAAGGGTTGCCAGAGCCACCTGTTGCAGCAGCTTGCGACCCTCGACAATCAGCCCGCCGATTTCCACCACCGAGCTTGATGGAAACTCCTGCACCAGCGCGCGCAGCAAAGCGCCGCGTGCGGCATCATCGGCGCCATCGGGCAGATCGATTGTGGCCGAGAGATTATGCGGTGCATCGGCGAGCGCGTTGCGCGAAAACACCAGCGTGAAATTGAAGCCGAGGTTTTCCCAGTCCACTTCGCGCAGGTTCGCAACCCGTGCGGTGCGTTCAACGCCAAGGATGCCAATAGTGATATAGTCGCCCACGTCCACGCCAATTGCGCGGGCTTGCTCGGCATCGACCGAGACAAGCGGCTCGCCGCTGTGGAACGGGCTCCACCATTCGCCTGCCACCACGCGGTTGCCAAGCGGCACCTGATCGGAATAGGTCAGGCCGCGCTCCCCGCGCAGCGACCATGCGCTGTCGGGAATCCTGGCCATGTCGGCAACGCGCGTCATCGCGTCTCTGGGGCCAAAGGCCAGCACCTTGCCGCGCAAAGTCGGGACAGTGCGAATGGTCGCCTCGGGAAAGTCTGCCTGCACCAGTTCGAAAAAGCGCGGCTCCTTGTCGCGCGGCACATCGAGCACGAAGTAATCGGGCGCTTCTTGCGGCACACGCTGCTGGATATTGCCGTCAATCGCGCTTTGCACTGCGGCGATCAGCACGAAGGCGGCAAGGCCAAAGCCGAGTGCTGTCACCAGCGCTCCGGTGGGCGCGCCGGGGCGGTGGAGATTGGCGAGCGCGCTTCTGAGGATCGGATTGGCAGGCCGCGGCAGCGCGCGCGCAGCGCGTTGCAGGGCCCAGCCGAGCCCCGCCAGGACCACCAAAGCGCCGCCTGCACCCAGCAGAAACCCGCCTGAGAGGCGCGGCTGTGCAGTCGTTGCGAGCGCCAGCGCCGAAATCGCCGCGAGGCCCACAGCGGTCGCCCCCAGCGCGCGCCAATCGCGTGCGAGCGGCGTGATGCCAGACCGCATCAACGCCATCGCCGGGAAGGCCCGCGCACGCAGCAAGGGGGCAGCGGCAAAGGTAAAGGCGACCAGCAAGCCATAGCTTGCCGCCAGCACCAACCGCGCAGGTTTAATCACAAATCCGCTCTGAACCGGCAGCAAGCCTTGCAAGGCACCAGCCAGCAGCGGTGTCACCAAGACGCCCGCGGCAAGCCCCAAAGCGCTGCCGACCAGTGCGGCAATCGCAATCTGCAGCGCGTAGATCCGCACAATATCGAGCGAGGTCGCACCCAGCACCTTGAAGGTGGCAATGCTCGTGCGGCGCTGATCAAGATAGGAGGAGACGCCGCCTGCAATCCCGATCCCGGCAATCATAAGTGCGGCCAGGCCCACCAGCGTGAGAAAATCGCTCATCTGGCGCACAAATCGATCCGCCCCCGGCGATGCGCGATCACGGGTGCGGATGGTAAAGCCTGCCGAGGGGAATTGCCCGGTGAGCGCCTCTTCAACCTCATCGGGCGCAGGGGCGCTGCTCATCAAGGCGATGCGATGCTTGCTTTGATAGAGCGAGCCGGGTTCGAGCAAACCAGCAGCGCGCGGGACGTTTTCAGCAACGACCACTGTCGGGCCAAGCTGAAAGCCTTCGGAGAGGCGATCGGGTTCGTTTTCGATCACGCCGGCGGCGCGCAGGGTGACCCCGCCGACGGAAAAATTGTCACCCACCGCAATGCCGAGCCGGTCGAGCGCTCCTTTGGCGAGCCATGCGTCCGTGCCTTGCGGAGCGCCGACGCTGCGCCCGTCTGTCAGCGTCAGCGTGCCAAACAGCGGCCATTTTGCATCCACTGCCTTCAATTCAACCGGCGCCGCGTTGTCACCCGCCAGCGCCATGGCTTGCAGGCGGTAGCCTTCAGAGACAGTGCCATATTTTGCCAGAGCGCCGCGTTCCTCGTCGCTCAAGGCGCGTTGCCACAGCGCGACTTCGACATCTCCGCCGAGCAATTCCTGTCCGCTTGATGCCAGTTCGCGCTCGATTGCAGCGGTCAGCGTCCCGATCGCGGCCAGCGCTGCGGTGCCGAGGAAAATACACAGGACGAGCAGGCGCAGCCCTTTGAAGCGCGCATTCAGATCACGCCGGGCAATCTGCCACACAGTAGCCCATGGAAGACGTGCCGAACCGCTCACGCCGGATTCCTGGTGTCGGAGACGATCCGCCCGTCGGCCATGGTCAGCACCCGCTCGCAGCGCGCGGCAAGGCTGGCATCATGGGTGATGATAAGCAAAGTGGCGCCGGTTTCCGCGCGGCGGGCCAGCAGGAGATCGACAATCTCCGCGCCGGTTGCCGCATCAAGATTGCCGGTCGGTTCATCGGCAAAGATCAGCGCCGGACGCGGGGCCAGCGCGCGGGCAATCGCGACGCGTTGCTGTTCGCCGCCAGAAAGCTGGGTGGGGTAGTGATCAGTGCGGTGGCCAAGGCCCACGGCTGCCAGTTCTTCAAGCGCGCGCGGGGTGGCATCCTTGGCGCCTGCCAATTCCATCGGGGTTGCGACATTTTCCGCCGCCGTCATGGTGGGAAGCAAGTGAAAGGCTTGCAGCACAATCCCGATCCGTCCGCGCCTTGCCGCTGCCAACCCATCTTCATTGAGCCCTGCAAAATCCGCGCCTGCCACCATCAGGCTTCCGCCGCTGGCTCGTTCAAGCCCCGACAGCACCGCCATCAGCGAGCTTTTGCCCGAGCCCGAAGGGCCGAGCAGGGCGACCACCTCCCCGGTCGCAATATCAAGATCAATCCCGCGCAGCACTTCGACCGGAGCCGAAGCATTGCCGAGAGTAAGGGTCAGGTTTCGCGCACAAATTGCAAGAGAGGGGCTTGTCACGGGCTTCCGATGTCATAGGTGTGGGCCTGCAACAAGAACGATAAGGAAAGGCTCGCAGATGCAGGCAGGCATTTGGTCGAATATAGGGCGTATGCGCGCCATTGCGAGTGCGAGCCTTGCAATTGTCGTGATGCTTGCCGGATGCAGCGGGAGCGAGGGCGACGAAGCCGCCACAGTCACCCGTGCACAGGCCGAAGCTGAGGCTGCTCCGCCGCCGATCCCGGTTATGGGACCAGAGCGGCGGGTCATCGCCTTTGGTGACAGCTTGTTTGCAGGATATGGCTTGAACGAGGGCGAGAGTTACCCTGATCGGCTCGAAGCCGCGTTGCGTGCGCGGGGGATCAATGCTGCAATCACCAATGCAGCCGTCTCGGGCGACACCACGGCTGCCGGGCGGCAAAGGCTGGCCTTCACCTTGGATGCGCAGGCGCAAAAGCCTGATCTGTTTATTCTGGAGCTTGGCGGCAATGATCTGTTGCGCGGCCTGTCCCCGCAGGAAACCCGCGCCAATCTTGCCGCCATGCTCGAAGAATTGCGCGCGCGCGGCATCCCGGTGCTGTTGATGGGAATGCGCAGCCCTCCCAATTATGGCTCGGATTATCAGGCGCAGTTCGATGCGATCTACCGCGATTTGGCCAAGCAATATGGCGCAGCTCTAATCCCCTTCTGGCTGGAGGATATCTACGAGGATCAAAGCCTGTTTCAGCCGGACCGGATCCACCCGACCGCCGAAGGAATTGAACGGCTGGTTGCCTCGACCATCGCTGCAGTGCGCGCGGCCTTGCCTGAGGATGATGCCTAGGCGCGCTTGGCCTCGCCGCCACTTACCTGCCAGATCGCGGCTTCATCGAGGATGCGTTCAAAAGGCGCAAGCTCGGTCCCCGTCATCCACACCTGCGCGCGCCCTTTGGCGAGGCGGGCGAATAATTCGGCGCGGCGCACCGGATCAAGGTGGGCTGCGACTTCATCGAGCAACAGCACACTCGGACGACCGGCGGCCGCAAGCGCGCCGTGAGCAAGGGTGATCGCGATCAGCATCGCTTTCTGCTCGCCGGTTGAACAGGATGCGGCAGGCTGCCCGCTTGAGGCCATCACCACTTCCAGCTCGTCGCGCTGCGGCCCAGTGAGCGCGCGGCCTGCGGCTCGATCACGCGGGCGGGCGCGAGCAAGTTCGTCGCGCAAACCCGCCGCATCCAGCGGCCCGCCGGGGTGCAAGGCGATGAGCGGCTTGGCAAAAGGTTCAGGCGGCAGGGCTGAGAGTTCATCGCTCAAGCGGCTGACCAGCGCTGCACGGGTGTGATGCAGCGCAGCCCCGTGTTCTGCGACCTGCGCTTCGATAGCATCAAGCCATGCGGCATCGCCGCGTGCCTCCAGCAGACGATTGCGTTCGCGCAAGGCGGCCTCGAACTGCGTTACTCGGCGCGCGTGATCGGGCGCAATGGCGAGCGCCATGCGATCAATAAAGCGTCGCCGCGCGCCTGCACTATCGGTGAACAACCCATCCATCGCCGGAGTCAGCCACGAGAGGGCCAACCATTCGCTGAGTGCACTGGCGCTGGCGGCTGCACCATTGATCCGCACCAGCCTGCGCCCCGGCTGGCTTGCCTCGGTGTAAGTGCCAAGCCGCGCGGAAAACTGCCCCTGTTCGATCAGGCTTGCCCCGATGGCAAAAGCTTGGGGGGGCTCTCCTGCAGCGGCCTTGCGCCCCAGATCGCCGAGCCCTGCGCGGCGCAGACCCCGGCCCGCGCCGAGCAGCGAGATCGCTTCCAGGAGGTTGGTCTTGCCCGCGCCGTTCGCGCCCACCAGCAGATTGAAATGCGCCGTCTCGCCCAGCTCGGTCGCGGCGTGATTGCGGAAATTGGCGATGGTGATTTTGCTGAGCGCCATAGCTTTTGAGCGGTTAGCCGGGGGCGGTCATGAAGGAAAGGGCGGCGCTTAAAAAGCACCCATCCCAAACCTTAGGAAATTTCCCCAAGCTTTCGGATGGGTGAACGGTCGGTTTGCTCAGTGAAAGCAAGGAAATGGCAGAATTCCGCCATTTTTCGAGTTTGGCACACCTCGTGCAAAGTGTTTTGCGTCCCCCGGGATGGTCCGGGGATCATGTGAAAACACACCAAGGAGTAACCCAAATGTTCACCACCAACTTTGCTGATCGCTTCGTCGCTGCCGCTTTTTCGGTCGTCATTTCCGCTGGCCTGCTCGCCTATGCGATCCTCCCCGCATCCCCCGCCATCATCGCCTGACGCCGCATCCGCGCCCAAGGCCCCATACAAGGACACACACCATGTTCGGCAACAACTTCTCGGTCCGCCTCGCTTCGGCAGCTTTCTCGGTGATGATCTCGGCGGCTTTCTTCGCCTATGCGATTATCCCTGCCAGCCCGAGCTTGATGGCGTGAGCTTGGCCTGAGGCCAACTTCCCCCTAGCCTTGATCCATCGATACGAAGGAGTGCCCCACATGAACCAGATCACCCCCAATGACAGCAAGCCGCCGCGCGGCAGCTTCCGCCTCGACAAAGGCAATGCCAAGGTGTTTGGCGTGTGTTCGGGCATCGGCAATTATTTCGATGTTGACCCGATGCTGGTGCGGATCGGCTTTGTCGCCGCCACGCTGCTGGGCTTTGGCAGCCCGGTGCTGATCTACCTCGCGGTCGCGCTGATCGCGGATTAATTCCCAAGCTGCCCACCCACACCCTTGGCCTTCGCCGGGGTGAGGGCGGGGCGGGGCGCAGGGTTACATCGCGCTGATACCGCCATCTAGCTTCAGTTCCGCCCCCGTCATGAAGCGGCTTTCATCGCTGGCGAGGTAAACCACCGCATTGGCGATATCATTGGGCTCGCCGACGAATTTGAGCGGAATCTGGCGGGCAAGCTTTTCCATCAGCACATCCTTATCAAGCGCGTGCGCGCGCGCTGTGCCATCAAGGATGGGCGTGTCTACAAAAGTCGGGTGCACCGAATTGCAGCGGATGTTCATGCCTTTTTTGGCGCAGTGCAAAGCGATGGATTTGGACAGCATCCACACCGCCGCCTTCGACGCATTATAGGCCGGCATGGTGTCGCTCGCGATCAGGCCGGCGATGCTGGAGATGTTGATGATCGATCCCGGCGCGTGTTCGCGCATCAACGGCAGGGCCTTTTGGCAGCCGTGGAAGATCGAATTAACGTTTATGTCAAAACAGCGCTGCCAATCGGAAAAATCGCAGGCCTCGATATTGCCGGGAACGCCAATGCCTGCATTGTTGACGAGCACATTGAGCCCGCCCAGATGCTCGCGCGCGGCCTCTACTGCCGCTTCCCATTGGGCTGGATCGGTCACATCATGGCCGATGCCAAAGGCGGTTCCTGCGCCGATTTGTTCATTGATGATCGCGGCGGTTTCTTCTGCGCCAGCGGCGTTGATATCGGTTGCCAGCACCCGCGCGCCTTCTTCGGCAAGCCGGATGCAATGCGCGCGGCCAAGCCCTTGTGCAGCGCCAGTGACCAGCGCCAGTTTGCCCGCTACCCGTCCGCCCATAATCTACTCTCCCAGATAATCTTTTGTCAGAAACAGTGCGACCCGCACGTCCACTCCGTGGCCTGCTTCGCGCCATGCGGCAACAAAATCCGCCACCTCGTCTGCCGGAATGCGGTGAACAAGGATGTTTTCATCGCCTTCGCCGCCGCCTTCGCTGATCTTTTCCAACTGGGTGGCGCGCAGCAAGGTGAAGCATTCGGAGATCATGCCGGGTGAGGAATAGAACTCGCCCACCACTTCCAGCTTGCCTGCGCGGTAGCCGGTTTCCTCTTCGAGCTCGCGTGCAGCAGCGGCGAGCACACCTTCATCTTCCTCACCAGCAATATCGCCCACGAGACCCGCCGGAATTTCGAGGCAGAACCGGCTCAGAGGCACGCGGTATTGGCTTACGAAAATGACATGGCGTGTGCCATCAGCATCTTCATCAATCGCGATGATTGCTGCGGCACGAATGTTTCGCGGGCGGCCGACATATTCCCACCGCCCGCGCTGTTTGGCGGTGATGAAGTCGCCCGGCCAGGCGATGGTCTCCGGCGCATCGGCATCTCGGTCGCGCACAAAGGCTGCCGCCGGGGGCATCAGGGGATGGGTCATGGCGGAGCGTTTCCTAGATTTCGATCAGATCGTCGGGCAATTGGTTCTTGTCGCCGGCAGGTTTGGGGAAGTGCTGGGCCAGCACAAAGCCGACATCGCGAACCCCTGCTGCCAAGCCTTCCGCGATGCAGCCCTGACGGATTTCAGCAAGCATATCGCCCATCGCCTCGCCCCACACTTCGGGTGCGACCTTCTCGGCAATCGCGGTGTCAGCGACGATCTCGGCGCGGTGATCGGCAAGGCTGAGATAGATCAGCACGCCGGTGTGATTAATCGTGCGCTGCTCGGTCCCGGCCTTGAACAGCCGGATCGCGGCGGCATGGGCGCGCGCGGTCTTGAGCGCTCCCGGCACGAGCGCCAGTTTCAGCGGCTGATATTGCTGGGCCCCCAGCATTGCGAAGAAGGCAATCAGGCCCAAGGCAATCACCATGCTTGCAAGCTCTCCGGTCGTCCATTGATGGCCCCAGCCTGCCACCAGTCCATCCCACAGATCAAGGAAGGGGCGCGGCAGCAGCGCAAACAGGCTCATCACCGCAAAACTGGCGCCGGCGGACCACATGAAGGCGACATCATTATAATGATCGCTCTGATCGGTGAGGATGGTGACGATTTCGCCGGACGTGTTCGCCTCGGCCTCGGCCACCGCTTCGGCCACCAGCGCGCGGCCGCGTTCATCGAGATAGGCCATCACCACCCTCCCGAGGCGCCGCCGCCTCCGAATGAACCGCCACCGCCGCCAAAGCCGCCGCCGAAACCGCCGCCGCCGCTGCCGCCACCTCCTGACATGGCGCCGCGCAGAATTGCATTGCCCACTTCCCACAGGATAATGGTGTTGGCTGCATCGGCCGCCCCGCTCGATCTGCCAGACGAGGTGGGGCGTTCGCCCCAGGGGCCGGCGCCGCTGGCGGCATATTTGCGCGATTTGCCCGCGCGGATCAGCGGCAGGATGAAAAACAGGAACACAAAGAACAGGAAGAAAATCAGCCCCACCGGCACGCCGCCTTTACTGGCGCGCTTTTTGCCAGCTTGCGCAGCGATCGCCGCGGCTTCTTCCGGGTCCAATTGCAACTGGGCAATGATCGCGTCTGCGCCCGCTTCGATGCCGCCGGGAAAATCACCTTGGCGGAACCGCGGGATGATCTCGTTCTGGATGATCAGCGCCGACAATGCATCGGTCAGATAGCCTTCGAGGCCATAGCCGACTTCAATCCGCACCCGGCGATCATTGGGGGCGACCAGAAGCAGCGCACCATCATTACGCTCTTTATCTCCGATGCCCCATGCCCGGCCCAGCTGGTAACCATAATCCGAGATGTCATAGCCGCCCAGATCGGCAACAGTGGCCACCACCAGCTGGCGCTGGGTGGTTGCTTCGAGTTCGGCAAGCTGCGCGGTCAGGCGCGCTGCGACCTCGGGCGGTAGGATGCCCGCTTCATCAACCACGCGCCCCGTGAGTTCGGGAAATTTGGGCTGCGCTGACAGCGGAGCCGCCAGCAAAGCCAGCAGCCCCGCGACCAACGCGGCGATCAGTCCAAAACGATGAGCTTTCACGATCGGTGTATCAATTGCCGGTCATGTTCAGTGTCGGCGCCACGTCCGCCCCCGGTGTTGCGGCCTTGTAGGGCACCAAAGGCTTGGCGCCATGGATCACCTTGGCACCGATGATATCGGGGAAGGTGCGGATCGTGGTGTTATACTGGCGCACCGCCTCGTTGTAGTCGCGGATAGCAACTGCGATGCGGTTTTCGGTGCCTTCGAGCTGGCTTTGCAGCGCAAGGAAATTCTGGTTCGACTGGATCTGCGGATAGGCTTCAAAGCTCGCCAGCAAGCGGCCAAGGCCCTGGCTGATCTGGCCTTGTGCAGCAGCAAACTGCTCCATCTTGGCCGGATCATCCAGATCATCGGCAGTGATGTTGACGCTGGTGGCGCGGGCGCGCGCTTCGGTTACTTCGGTGAGGATCGCACGTTCGCTTTCGGCGGCACCCTTGGTGACTTCGGCAAGGTTGGGGATGAGGTTCGAGCGGCGCTGGAACTGCGCTTCGACATCGGCCCATTTGGCCTTGGCCTGCTCTTCGGCTGCCGGAACCGAATTGATCCCGCAGGCCGCAAGGCTGAGAGCGGCCATCGCGACAAAAGCGCCGCGCAGCATATTCGTGATGGTCATGGGGTGATTTCTCCTCAAGACGCCGGGTGCGAGAGGCGTGCCCAAGCGCAAATTGTGTTCTGTATTGTGGATATAGCACACCGCTTTGCCGGTTCAAGCGTTGCCGGGCGGTCCTGCGCCTTGGCAAGGTTAATTTTCGCTGCCAGACTTCAAGGCAGCGTTAACAACGGCAGGGGATAGCAATGCTTGCAGAATTCAGGGACTTTATCGCCAAAGGCAATGTGCTCGAACTTGCTGTCGCGGTGATTATCGCAGGCGCTTTTGGCACGATTGTCTCCTCGCTCACTGAAGATGTCATCATGCCTTTTGTCGGCTTTGTCTTCGGCGGCGCGGATTTTTCCAGCTACTTCATCCTGCTGAGCGTTCCGGCTGATTATGATGGTTCGACCACCGATTATGCAGCCTTGAAAGAAGCGGGCGCGGCGATGATCGGCTATGGTGCGCTGGTGGCGGCGGCGATAAATTTCCTGATTCTGGCTTTCATCATCTTCCTGCTGGTGCGCTATGCGGGCAAGGTGCAAGCACGCTTTGCCAAGCCGCAAGAAGCCGCGCCTGAGGCTCCTGCCGGGCCGAGCGACGTGGAACTGCTCACCGAGATTCGCGATCTGTTGAAGAAATAGGAGCGTAGTGCGGCGCGCTCCTTCCGGGGGCGCGTCCTCGGCGCTGCTTCCTTAGCTAGTCGTCCGTGAAGAAAGGGTCTGACGACGCGGTTGCGCAATTTCGGTTCGCCTGACCGTTTGAGGCTGGCGGTCGGTCACCATGGTGCAGTGGCGCGAGGACCGTTTGTATGGCGGATTAGCGGGCGATAGCGGGCTGCTGGGGGAGCCATGCCGCCAGAATGGCGCGCAAAAGCGCACCGAACCACGCGATCAGCAACCTGAGATTGTGGCCTGCCGCAACCAGAATCGCGTTGATGGCGTCGCCTTCGGCACCCTTGAGGTGATTGCGCTCGAGCAGGCCATCAGACTTGGCATGACCGATGATCGGCTCAATCGCATTGCGCCTACGCATCTCGCGCTTGATGGTGGGCGATGTGATGCCCCGCGTGTGGCTGATGAAGACCTCGGCCTCTCCCTTGTGGCCGTGCCCCCGGTACCCGCGGTCGACATAGGCGCGCTTGACCGTGATACCGGTTACGCGCTCGACTTGGGTGATCTGGCCGGTGAGCGTGTTACCATCGAACGGATTGCCCGGCACAGTGTGCATACCCAGAATGAACTGGCCACCTTTGGCGCGGCGGTTGGTGACGGCAATCGAGGTCTTTACCCCGAACTCGTAGCGCGCCCGCGCCTTGCCCTTGGCGATGCATTCCACCTCGGGGGCATGCAGGGCATAGACCTTGTTCTTGTCCTTTGCCTGCCGGGTGCGCACCTTCTCGGCCAACTCGAGCGTCTCGGCAAAGGCGGCCCTGATGTCAGCACCCGCTTCACCCAACGCCTCGATCTTGCGGCCGATGTCGCGGGTCAACCGGCCCAGCCAGGTGCGCATCTTGCGCAGATGCCGCAGGGCCTGCTTGTGCCCCTTGCCATGGATCAGCCGGGCCACCTCGCGGCGGGCTTCACGGGCAAGCCGCAGATAGGACTGGCGCAGCGCCAGTCCATGCTTCTTGGCAAGCCGGTTCAAGTGCTCCATCGCCCGCAGCAACAGGTGCGCATCCGTGGGATGCGCCACCGCCTTGGTTTGCACAGTCGTATCGACAGTGATCCGCTCGCAGGCATTTCTGTCCAGTGCGCCGTTTGCCAAGGCAAGGCGGATGGTCTCAGCCAACAGCAGTTCCAGCTCAGCCGCCCCGATCCGTCTGCGCCAGCGGCTCATCGATGACCGGTCGCACACCAGCTTGTGCCGGAAATACTCCTCGCCGCAGAAGAACTGCCAATAGGGGTTCTCCACCCAGCGGGCGCACACCTCCTCATCAGAAATCCCCTCGATGTGCTTGAGCAGGTGCAAGCCGGCCATCAGCCGCGTGGGCAGGCCGGGCCGGCCCTTCTTCTCGTGGTAGAACCGTCCCCACGCCGCATCGAAGCGTTCCCAGTCGATCTTCTGCGCCAGCTTCGCCAGCGGATGATCGAGGTCGATCATGTTGGCAAGCCACATCCGGAACATCTCGAATTCCGAAAGGGACGGCTTCTTCGGTGGCATCAGGAAACTCCTTGAATACCCCATCAGAATCACAACCCGCCCCAGGACGCCAGCCCCAACGCGCAACCGCATACGAAATCGCAAGGTTTTCGACAGATCCGGCGCGAAACCTGGCAAATCCGAATACTTCAAATCCCCGGGTAAATCCACGCTATCAGCCAGTTACGGGTTTTTCACGGGCGACTAGCTATGTTGCAGAGCGCTTGGCGGCAGGCACCCTTATTCGATCGCCCCCTTGCGACGGCGTTGCGCCGGAACGATCGCGAGCACCCGCTCTTTCATCCACTTCACATTAAGCTTACGCGCGCTATATGGGGTGTGTCGGGCGACCGACTATGGCGATAAATTGCGGCGTGCAATAGGCACAACGGACCCGGGGGCAGTACCCGGCGGCTCCACCAGAAGCGGCGGCTCAACCGCATCTTCTGAAGGGGCCGAACCAGGATCGACGTGTGTTGAAAAGCGGTGTTTTCGCCCGGGCTGAGTAACCCGTTAAAGGCTCAAAACCCATAAGTGCCAACGACAACGAAGCACTTGCTCTCGCTGCGTAATGTGACGGCCTAACGGCCTGAATTTACAAAGCCTAGAGCGCGGTTGGACCGACCGGTCAACAGAACGGATACCGGGGGCCCGGGGGAGCCTAGCAACAGAATCCCCCACCTTGGATTGGCTTGCAGACAGGCGCGGCGGTGCAACAGACGCGGCGGTCCTGCTCCCCCGCTACAAATGCGCGGAGCCTAGCAACGGCAATCCCCCACCTTGATAAGGCTTGCTGACAGGCGCGGCGTTGCCTCAAGCTCGGCGGTCCTGCTCCCGCGCTGGCAAAACACGCAGCCTTCGTAACGTCACTGCGCCCTATTGCTGCCTTTTGAGATTGTTGGGCCGCCTGACTGCAAAAGCGCGAGGCGGCCTCGCCGCCGCGCTGCTTATTCGCGGCGCTGATCTGCTGTGTGCAGCGCCAGTTCCTCTTCGAGCCTGAGGCAGTCGAGAATCTTTGCGCCCGCCAGAAACACCGCGCCCGTGGTTGCCAGAAACAGCAATTGGCCAGCAAATCCCGGGAAGTCCTGAAGATAGGAAGCGCCGCGCGAAGTCGCGCCCAGCGCCAGCGCGAAGATGATCGCATAGGCCTCAAAGCGGTTCTTGATCACGAATAGTCGTCCGATCTTCCGCAGCATAAGGCCTCATTACTCCGATCAGGCCGCCCGCCGTATCATCAACGACTCAGCGGCGGTGTTTCAACAGCCTAGGATTAACGCTGCAAGGCCGATCTTGGCAAATGCGTTAACCAAGTTCGGCAAGATCAAGCGCCGCCAACAAGGCCAGCCGTGCTGCAATGACGCTGTCTGCCAAAACTTGTGAGCCAAGATCAGCAGGGTCGATTTGCTCGGGCCAATGGGCAGCGATGGTTCTTTCGAGGAGATCGGCCTTCGCCTCATCGAGCAAAAAGCGCGGATCGACTGTCTGGGGCGCACACACCACGCGCAGCCGCAGGCAGGCAGGGCCACCGCCATTGGCCATGGATTGCCGCACATCGACGGGGATGACCTGACGAATCGGGCCATTGCCAGCCAGCATTGTTTCAACCCAGCCCCATACGGCGGCACTTTCGCGGCATTCCTCGGGCACGATCAGCGCCATCGTGCCATCAGGCAGGGTGAGGAGCTGGGCGTTGAACAGATAGGTGCGGATCGCCTCGGCGAGACTGACGGCGCTCGCGGGCACTTCGACCACCTCAAGCGCGGGGAACGCGGCACGCATCGCCTCATATGCGGCCGCCTGATCGGCAAAGGCCTCGGCATGGGTGAACAGCACGCGGCCATTGGCCACCGCCACCACATCATTGTGAAACGCGCCTGCGGCAATCGCTGCCGGGTTCTGCTCGATAAACACCGTGCGCGCCGGATCAAGCCCATGCGCGCGCGCCACCAAGCGGCTGGCCTGTTCGTGCTGGCGAGCGGGGAAGGCGCCCCCCGCCTTGCCATAGACGAACACCGCGACGCCCGGCGCCCCGTGCTCCTCGCACAATCGCATGTGATTGGCCGCGCCTTCATCGCCAAAGCTTGCCGGGACAGGATCGTGGATCGTAAAGTGATCGCGATTGGCAAAAGCGACTTCAAGCTGCCGCTTGGTATCAGGCCATTCCTGCGCCCGGTGCAGCATGGTGACGAGGTTCGCAGGGGTCAGGTGGCACTTGCCATCGGCCGTGTCGGGCGCGGGGCTGACAGTCGCCGCGTTGGCGGTCCACATCGAGGACGCAGACCAGGGCGCAGCGCGCAGTTGCGCAGGCTCGCTCCCATCCAGTGCCAGCGCTGTCGCAAGGGCGCGGTTGGGGCGGGGCAGGGGGACGAAAAACCCCTGCACGCCGAGGCGCGCCAGGTTCCCGCGCATTTTGGCCACCCCCTGCAAGGCCGCCGCGCGCGGGTATGAGGGATCGCCCGCATGGGCGGCGCTCGCAATATTGCCGAGGCTGAGGCCGGCATAGTTGTGGGATGGCCCCACAATCCCGTCGAAATTGATTTCGGTAAGGCTCACCGCGCCACGCTCCACACTTCATCGCCTTCGCTAACGTCCAGCAGATCGGCACTGGCCGAATCAATGGCAATGCCGCCTTCGCCATCCAGCACCCGCGCGCCGAAACAGGCGCGAAAAGTGCCGAGGTGGCCGGTGGCAAGGATTGCGCGTTCGCCTTCGCTGGCGTCCATGCCCGTGACCTGCGCGCTCACCGATCCGCGCACGCTTGTCACCTGATCGGTATGCGCCACCATGGTCGGCCCGCCATCGAAAATATCGACATAGCCATCATGCCGGAACCCTTCCAGTTCGAGCATCCGCATCGCCGCGCGGCCCGAAGGATGCGGCACGCCGATGACGCTGCGCGCATCCTCGCCCAGCATGGCGATATAAACGGGATGCTTGGGCATCAGGTCGGCGATGAATTGGTTGCCGTTGATGGCGTTGAAATAATCCGCTTCCTGAAAATTCATCCCGAAAAAGCGGCCCGCAACCCCATCCCAGAAGGGCGAGCCGCCGCGTTCATCGATGATGCCGCGCAGCTCGGCCAGAATGCGGTCGGCAAAGCGCGCCCGGTGCATTGCGATGAACATATAGCGCGAGCGCGCCAAAAGCAGGCCGAGCCCGCCGGCGCGTTCATTGGGATGGAGAAACAGTCCACCGACCTCGCTCGATCCTTCAAGATCGGTAACAAGGCTGAGCAATTCGGCGCGCACTGTGCGGTCCAATTCCTGCGAATACTGTGTCAGAGTGTTCAGGCGATAGGAATAGAACGGCCAGCGCTGGCCCACTTTGGTCATCAACTGGCAAGTGCCGCGCACCGCGCCCGTGCGCGCATTTTCGAGCACCAGCACGAACAATTCGTCAGCAAGGCTCGCCTCCTCGCGCTGGAAAGCTGCCTCGGCGCGTTCCAGCTTGCCTTTCAACGACTTGCGATCGGGCGGTAGATTGGTGAAGCCACCGCCGGTCAGCTTGGCCATTTCGTAAAGCGCTTCCAGATCGGACACGCGGGCTGCACGCAAACGAAAACTCACGGCAAAGCTCCTTCAGCGAGGCGCTGGATAACACGGGCGGACAAGGCTGCTCGCTCTGCGAGGCTGGGGACAATAAGGTATTCAGCCGCGCTGTGGATTGCTCCGCCGCGCACGCCCATGGTGTCGACCACCGGCACGCCGCAGGCCGCGATATTGTTGCCATCACACACGCCGCCGGTCGATTGCCAGCGGATGTCCTGCCCCAGTTCCGCGCCGCATTGGCGCACCAGATCGAACAATTTCTGCTCGCGTGCGTCCACCGGCTTGGGCGGGCGGGTAACGCCGCCGTGGGTGTGGCAGTGGACTTCGTGCGCGGCCTCAACAGCGGCGATCAGACGCTTGAAATCACGTTCAAAGGCATCGCCGGCCGTGGTTGATTTAGGGCGGATGTTGAAGCGCAACAGGGCATGATCCGGCACGACATTATTGGGCCCGCCGCCTTCCAGTTTGGCCGGGTTTATGGTGAGATCATCGCGCTCCAGCGCTTTCAGCCGCAAGATCAGATCGGCCGCGGCCACAACCGCGTTGCGCCCTTCGTGCGGATTGCGCCCCGCATGGGCCGAGCGCCCGGTGATCACCACCGAATAATTCCCCGTGCCGCCGCGTTCATGGGCCAGCGTCCCATCGGGGAGCGCTGCGGGTTCATAGGTCAGTGCCGCCAGCTTGCCCGCCGCCAGTTCAGCAATCAGATCGGCGCTGGCGAGCGAGCCTGTTTCCTCATCCGAATTGATGAGAACATCATAGCCCAAACTGCTGGCAGCACTCGATTCTTCAAAAGCCATCAGTGCCTGAAGCATCACCGCGATGCCGCCTTTCATATCGGCCACACCGGGGCCGCTCAGCGTATCGCTATCCAGCCAGCGCTGGTTCTGAAACGGGTGATCGGCGGGAAACACGGTGTCCATGTGGCCGGTCAGCAGGATGCGCCGATTGGCATGGGGGCGCACACGCACCACCAGATGCTGGCCGTGGGGTTTTTCAAAGGCCGAACCATCGGCGGCAATTGCGCTGACAGGCGCGGGATCGACAAGCTCGGCTGTGCCGGGGAGCACTGCGAAGGCTTCCTGTAACGCCTCGGCCTGACGCGCCAGCCCGCCAAGGTTGGCCGTGCCGGTGTTGATCGCGCTCCACGCCTCGACTTGTGCCAGCATCGCAGCGCTATCGATCGCAGGAAGACTGAAGCTTGGCATCATCTGCTTTCTCTAGCCCCACTTTGGAGCCTGTCCAACCCGTTGCAATCCCGTTGCCTGTGCGCCATAGGCGCAACCCGTCCTCTCCTCCCCAGGGATCATGTGCACAACCACGAGGGCCATAATGACACAGATGATCGAGCGCGCCGGATTGCAAGTTGACGCGGGTCTGGCGACTTTCCTTGAAAGCGAAGTGCTTGGGCCCCTTGGCCGCGAGTGTGAAGCCTTCTGGCAGGGCTTTGCCGCGCTGCTTAGTGAATTCGCGCCAAGGAATGCGGCTTTGTTGGCCAAGCGCGAGGCGTTGCAGGCCGAGATTGACGCATGGCACACGGCCCGTGCCGGAGAGCCGCATGATGCGGCAGCTTACAAGGCGTTCCTGACCGAGATCGGCTACCTCGTGCCCGAACCCGGCGATTTTCAGATCGGCACGCAAAACGTCGATCCTGAAATCGCCACTATGGCAGGCCCGCAACTGGTCGTGCCGATCCTCAATGCGCGTTTTCTGCTCAACGCCGCGAACGCGCGCTGGGGCAGCCTCTATGATGCTTTCTACGGCACGGATGCGCTTGATGCTGCGCCAGCCAAGCCGGGCGGTTATGACGCGGCGCGCGGGGCAGCGGTGATCGCGCGCGGGCGGGCGTTCCTCGATAGTGCTTTCCCCTTGGTGGAAGGAAGCTGGGCCGATCTTGCAGGCCGCGAGAAAATCGCGCTCGCCAATCCCGAACAGATGGTGGGCGAAACGCCCAAGGGTATCTTGCTGCGCAACAACGGCCTTCATGTCGAAGTGGTGTTCGATGCCAGCACCCCGGTGGGCGCAACCGATACGGCCGGGATTGCTGACATCATGGTGGAAGCTGCGCTGACCACGATTGCGGATTGCGAAGATTCTGTCGCAGCGGTTGATGCCGAAGACAAGCTGTTGGCCTATTCCAACTGGCTCGGTATTATTCGGGGCACTCTGGAGGAAAGCTTCGAGAAAGGCGGTAAAACGCTGACGCGCCGTTTGGCCGAGGACAAGCCTTACAAGGCGATGGATGGGTCTGCCCAAAGCCTGCCCGGCCGAAGCCTGATGTTTGTGCGCAATGTCGGCCATCTGATGACCAACCCGGCAATCCGCCTGCCCGATGGCAGCGAGATCCCCGAAGGCATCATGGACGCGGTGTTTACCTCCGCGATCAGCACGCTCGATGTCGAAGGGCACGGGCGCTTCGGCAACAGCCGCGCCGGCAGCATCTACATCGTGAAGCCCAAGATGCACGGGCCGGAAGAATGCGCCTTCACCAATGATCTCTTCGATTGCGTTGAAGACCTGCTGGGCCTCAAGCGCCACACCATCAAGGTCGGCGTGATGGACGAAGAACGCCGCACGAGCGCCAATCTTGTCGCCTGTATTTATGCGGTGCGCGACCGGATCGTGTTCATCAACACCGGCTTCCTTGATCGCACCGGCGATGAAATCCACACCTCGATGCGCGCTGGCCCGATGATGCGCAAAGGCGCGATGAAGGGCTCTGACTGGCTCAAGGCTTACGAGGCGCGCAATGTCGCTATCGGCCTTGCGCACGGACTTTCGGGCAAGGCGCAGATCGGCAAGGGGATGTGGGCTGCGCCTGATCTGATGGGGCAGATGATGGTCGAGAAAATCGGCCACCTCAAGGCAGGCGCCAACACCGCATGGGTGCCGTCACCCACCGCCGCGACGCTTCACGCGCTGCATTACCACGCGGAAAACGTGTTTGAAATCCAGCAAAACCTGCCCGAACCCATGGGATTGGATGCGCTCCTCTCGATCCCGCTGGCCGACGGGGTAAACTGGTCGGAAGCCGAGATTGCCGAGGAACTCGACAACAATTGCCAGGGCTTGCTTGGCTATGTGGTGCGTTGGGTCGATCAGGGCGTGGGCTGTTCCAAGGTTCCCGACATCAATGATGTCGGCCTGATGGAGGACCGCGCGACCTTGCGCATTTCCTCGCAGCATATCGCCAACTGGCTGCTGCATGGCGTGGTGAGCGAGGCTCAGGTGATGGACTCGCTCACCCGCATGGCCGCCAAGGTCGATGCGCAGAACGCGGGCGATCCGCTCTATCTGCCGCTGATTGGCAATGAAGACGCGCCCGCTTTTTGCGCTGCGAAGGACTTGATCTTCAAAGGCGTCGAGCAGCCCAGCGGCTATACCGAACCGCTGCTGCACCATTGGCGGCAGGTCAAGAAGGCCGGTTAGGTCAGCAGCAGATCAAGCACCTTGCCGCCTTTGACGAACAGGATGAGCACCTTGTCCTTTTCGTCGTCGGTGTCGCGCAGCTTGTACATGTGAGTGATTGTGCCTTGCGGGCCGGGGTTGGTGATACCCTCGCTGCCGAGCATTTTCTTGATGGCGGAGAATTTGGGATTGTCTGCAACGGCTTGGCGGATGGCCGCGCCGCTGAGCGAAAGCACCGCCACTTTTGATCCGTCGATCACGCGCACCCCGGGGGCGACTTCGGTAACGCCCGCCGGTTGTGCAAGGCCGGTTGCCGGAATGCTCAGCAAGCCGGCCAAGCCTGCGGACAGAAACGCTTTTTTCATGGTAATCTTCCCCCTTTACCCGTCTGATCATCGGGTTTGCGGCAACATACAAAGCGCGTGCGCGCCGCTGTCAGGACAGTGCCTTCGCAATTCCCACGAAATCTGCCACGCTGACTGTCTCGGCGCGGCGCGTTTCATCGATGCCGAGGGCCGCGAGGGCCTCCAGCGCGCCCGGCACACCCTTGAGGCTCTGACGCAGCATCTTGCGGCGCTGGCCAAAGGCGGCCTCGGTGAGGCGTTCGAGCATCCTTGCGGACACCCCTTCCGGAGCCTCGGCAGGGGTCACATGGACAATCGCGCTCATCACCTTGGGCGACGGCGTAAAGGCGCTGCGGTGGACTTTCATCGCCAGCGCGGCCGCCGCGCGCCATTGGGCGAGCACGGCAAGCCTTCCATAGGCGTCCGACCCGGGCGCAGCAACGATGCGCTCTGCCACCTCGCGCTGGAACATCAGCGTCAAGGATTGCCATTGCGGCGGCCAAACCTCTCCCGAAAGCCAGCGCACGAACAGCGCGGTGCCGACATTATAGGGCAGGTTGGAAAGCACATGGAACGCCTCGCCGCTCATCAACGCCCCATGATCGAGCTTCATCGCATCGCCCTCGATCACGGTGAGCTTGCCCGGGAAGGCCTCGCCGAGTTCCGCCAAAGCAGGCAGGCACCGCCGGTCCATTTCAATGGCGGTGACCTCTGCACCCGCCCGCAGCAGGGCCCGTGTCAGCCCGCCGGGGCCGGGGCCGACCTCGAGCACGCGTGCGCCTGTCAGATCGCCGGGAATGCCCGCGATGCGCGCCAATAATTGTTCATCCAGCAGGAAATTCTGCCCCAGCGCCTTGGACGCAGCCAAGCCGTGACGGGCAATCACTTCGCGGATGGGGGGAAGATCACCCACGCGCCCGCGCCTGTGCCATTCCTGCCGCCATGCGGATTGCCGCCACCATTGCGCCGGGATCAGCCACGCCCGTGCCTGCAATATCGAAAGCCGTGCCGTGATCGGGCGAGGTGCGGATGATGGGCAGGCCAAGTGTCACATTGACGCCCTCGTCGAAATCGAGCGCCTTGACCGGGATCAGCGCCTGATCGTGATACATGGTGAGCGCTGCGTCATAGGTTGCGCGCGCGCGCGGCGTGAACAGCGCATCGCCTGGCACCGGGCCAAAGGCGTTGATCCCCTCGGCGCGCAGGGCAGCGATGGCTGGCGCGATAATGCGCTGATCTTCATCACCAAACTGGCCGCCTTCGCCCGCGTGGGGATTGAGCGCGGCAATCGCAAGGCGCGGGGCGGCAATCCCGAAATCGCGGCTGAGGGCGGCGGCCACGACCCGCCCCTTGTGGGTGATAAGCTCTGATGAAAGCAGTGCGGGAACCTCGGCCAAGGCAACGTGCACTGTCAGCGGCACAGCCCGCACGCTCGGCCCGGCCAGCATCATCACCGCATCGCGGTAGGGCAGAGCGCAGGCATCGGCGAGAAATTCGGTCTGGCCCGGATAGTCAAATCCGATTGCTGCAAGCGCTGCTTTCGAGACCGGGGCTGTCACCAGACCGCTCGCCACGCCTGAAAGCGCAAAGCGTGTCGCCCAACTGAGCGAGGCGAACGCCAGACGCGCGCCGTCGGTGCTTGGCGCACCGGGTGTGTAGCGCGCATCCAGCCCCGCCATCACCGGAAGGCCCGCCGCACTGGCAAACAGCGCCTCGGCAGGATCGGCAATCGGCACAAGCGGGCAATCAATCCCGGCGTGTTCGGCAGCAGCAGCCAGCACTTGCGGCCCGCCCACCACGAACAGCGGCGGCAGTGCGCCGGCCGCCTTCAGCCGCGCCCATGCGCCCAGAATGATCTCAGGGCCAATGCCCGAAGGATCACCCAGCGCAATCGCGAGCGGTTCTGAAAGCGTGCTCAATTGTATTCGATATAGGCATCGTTGCGCAGATCGCGCAGGTAACGCTGGGCGCGCTTGTTGACGCGCTCTTGCTCGATCTGGTCCATGATGGCCGCGAAATTGGGTGCGCCTGCATCCTTGGGATCATCGCGCCCGCACAGCATGAGCACGCGCACGCCTTCTTTCACGCCGCCAAACAGCGGAGTGGTCTGACCGATCTGGAGATTGAGCAGCACATTGCGCAATTGTTCGGGCAGATTGGCGGCCAAGACTTGCTCGTTCGAGACAACCTCTGCGCCGACCGCTTCGCGTGCGCCTTCGGCATCAGCGCAGCCGCGCATGCCTTCAAGGAAATCGGCAAATTTTTCCACCCGCGCTTCAGCCGCCGCTTCTGTGGTGCCGGGGGGGAAAGTGATGGTGATCTGCTTGAGATTAAGCATCGCCTCAGCCGGATCGGCCATCAGCACCTGGCGCTTGTTGATCAGATAGACGATTGAAAAACCGCCGGGAATTTCGATCGGGCCGTTCAATTGGCCTGGCTGCATCTGGCGCACCACATTGGCCAATTGGCTGGGCAATTGGCCGAGCCGCACCCAGCCGAGATCGCCGCCGACCACTGCCGTGGTCGCCTCGGAGAACTGGCGTGCATAGGCTACAAAGCTGCCGCCTGCCTCAAGCTGTTGCATGATCTGGCGCGCATTTTGCACCACTGCGGCGCGGTTTTCGGTTGTTGCGGAGAGGTAGATTTCACCCAGGCGATATTCATCCGTACCGCGCGATGCTTCGAGTCGGGCGAGGACATCGTTCACTTCTTCGGCCGAGACATTGACGAAAGGCATGATGTTCCGGCGCAGCAGATTTTCCCAAGCCATTTCGCCTTCGATCTGACGCTTCAAGGCCTTTGGCGAGGAGCCGGAGTTGATCAGATACTCATCCATCTTCTTCGGCTCGCCCTGAAAATTCTGTTCGGCAAGCTGGGCGTAAGTCCGGTTGATTTCTTCTGGCTGAGGCGACACTTTCTGCGCCTCGGCGGCCTGAATCTTGAGCGTTTCGTCGATCAGGTTGCGCAGCACTTGCACGCGAAGGCGCAGCAATTCCTCTTCGGTAACATCCACATCACTGGCCGAAGTGACCAGTGCGACGCGTTCGTCAATATCTGTGCCAGTGATGACAAAGCCGTTCACGATCGCGGTGGCGGTGCGCACATCGGGGCTGGCTTTGCCAAACAAGGTGACTTCATCGGGCAGTCCGAACGGATTTTCAGCCGTAGGAACAGCCACGGTCTGAGCCGCTGCCGGAAGCATTGTTGCCGCTGCCAGGCCAGCCAGCGCCAGACCCGCACAGCCTTTGGTAATCGCCTTCAATGTCACTGTGTAATCCCGTTCCGGTTCAAGCTTCGCGCGATCCCCATGGCGCGATTAATTCAGATTTGCCGTTTCTTTGCTGAATAGAAGCTGAGTTGGCGCGGTCGCCGCTTCGGTTCTTAACCAGCGCTTGTTGCGCCTTTAGACTCTTTTCCCAGCCCTGCCAATTGCTGTCACGCGGGGCAACTGATCGCGCCGGGAGCATTTTGCGATCAACCTGACCTGGGGTCGCGTCCCGGCCGGTGGTGTAGGTTCTGAGGGTATCGCTGCTGGCCGGACGCGCGCTTTTGATATTGCGCTGTAGCGTCCGGCCAGTAGCGCGGGTGGTCACCGTGGTTTTCGGATAGGTTTGGGTTGCAACCACTCGAACCTGGAGAACCACGATGACCGATTCCATGATGCACCTGCGCACGTGCGCACGCTGGTCGAGAAGGCCCCTGATGCAGATATTTTGCGCGAGATGATCTCGTATGCCGCCGGGCGGCTGATGGAGATGGAGGTTGGCGGCCTGACCGGCGCCGCGCACGGCGAGAAGTCCGCGAACCGGCTCGTTCAACGCAACGGCTACCGCGAGCGCGACTGGCAGACGCGGGCCGGGACAGTGGATCTGCGCATTCCAAAGTTGCGCAAGGGCAGTTACTTCCCGGGCTTTCTGAAGCCACGCCGTTCATGCGCTTCACGCGTTGAACTACAGCATTATCTCTTGCGGCAACACTCCGATCATCACGATCAAGCAATACATAGAAAAGCAAGGAAAATAAGCCTGCCCCCTCCTTCAAAAAAGGGGGTTACGGTTCAAGAATGCTCAAATGCGGGGAGACAAAGACATACCTTGGTTCCGCGGCCCTGTTCGCTCAATATCTTTGCCGAGCCGCCAGATTGGTGAGCAAAGCCATGCACTGTACTAAGACCCAAGCCGGTCCCTTTACCGACGTCTTTGGTCGTAAAAAAAGGCTCAAAGGCTCTTGAAAGAACTTCAGGGCTCATCCCGTCGCCACTATCGCTAACCTCGATGTTAACATAGCGCCCAGGCCGCAGACTGTGGACCGAAGACTTCATACCTTCTTCAATGATCAGATTTTCGCAATATATTGCGATTTCGCCGCCTCGTGGCATCGCGTCATTTGCATTCATCGCAAGGTTCATGATGGCTTGCTGAAGACCGTTTGCATCGACATCTGCATCCCACAGGTCAGCTGCACTTGATTGGGTCAAGCGTACGGACTCAGGCAGACCCGAGCGCAGCAAGGAAATCGTGTCGGACATGAGGGCATTAAGATCGACACGCGTGGTCTTGAGTTGGGTCTGGCCCGAAAAAGCCAAGAGCTGCCTTGTAAGAGTTGCTGCACTCTCCGCTGCTTGGCTAATCATCGTCACAGCTTCTGCATCTTCTTCAGCCAAGTTGCTCATCTCAAGGAATTCAGCATTGCCCAAAATGATCATCAGCAGGTTGTTGAAGTCGTGGGCGATGCCTCCCGTGAGCTTACCAACAGCTTCAAGCGCCCTTGCCCGTGTGTAGCCCTCGCGATTGCGTTTTTCCTGAGTGATGTTGCGCGCATTGCCGAGCATTCTGAAAACGCGACCGTCCGAGCCTCGCAAAACCGTCGCTTTGGCTAGGATGTCGATCAATTCTCCATCATTGCCTTCAAAGCGATAATCCACCTCCCAAGTGTCGCTGGTCGACTTGAGGAGGGTACGGAATGACATGATAAGCTTGGGCCGATCTTCAAGGTGAACACGCTCGAACCAACTGCGCGCGTCCCCATCCGAACAATTATCGGAGATACCGAGCTTTTTGGGCCAGTCTTTGCTAATCCACCATGTCTGGTTAGCAAGATCGTAATCCCACAACACATCGCTTACGGTGTCGGCGATGATACGAAACCGCTCCTTCTCCAAACTGAGATCGGCCTCTGCAGCTATCATTTCACGCGTGGCCCTCTCGCGCAAAAGAGCCGCACAGACGAGGTCAGCGATCCACTTTAAGAGACTGACCTCTCCGGCAGCATAAGTGCGGTGCGAACGCACCGAGTCAAAGCCGACAAAACCCAGAAGGTTTTCAGCGGTAACCATCGGGACCACCAAGAGGGACTGAATATCCTGAATTGCAAGAAATTCCCGCTCAAAGGACCGATCGTCGTCAAGCTCCATAACATTGGGTATGTGGATCACATCGCCCTTTGCCAGCGATGAGATCCAGAACTCGAGCATATCGCGCGGAAGATTTTGCAGGTTTTGAATTTCAGGTTTGATACCTTCCGCACACCACTCATGTGTGTTCCTAGCTAAATCACCCGGAATGAACTCGAATATGTACGTTCGGTCCGCTCGAACGAATGTCCCTAGACGGGCAAGCGTGTCTTCAATCTTTGATTGAACCTCCCCTACAGAACAATGAACCAGTCCACGCGAAATATCGGACACGAGCTCCTGCATAGCCGTAAGACGACCGTATTCTTCCAGCACCTTTTGCGCTGAGGGGCTTGTCTGCTGATCGGCTTGCGGCACAGGCTATCTCATCATCAGGTTATCGCGGCGGAAACCCTAGCCTTCAGGCCGGGGCGGAAGCCGCGCTCCTTTTCTTGCATCCACACCATGCGGATACCACATAAATTAGCAGGAGATTTCG
>MEDW01000022.1 GCA_001724215.1 Erythrobacter sp. SCN 62-14
GCAGGCGCCATTCATATCTGGGTGGCATCAGCCCGCTCGCATTCGAAGCCAAGGTGGCATAGTGAGATAGGTGACCGGCGCAAAACCGTTACAAGTCCAGCGCGATGCGACCCGGCAGCTGGCGACCGGGCGCACGGGGCTTGCGATTGCTGCTTATGACGAGCGCGGGATGGTGCATGCCGCCGCAACGCGCGAAGCCGCACGCGGCGAGCTGATCGAGCGCTGGGATCGCGAGCGACAGGCAAGTCCGGGCCATACGCGGATCATCCTCACCCACACCAATGACGAGGTGCGCGCGCTCAATGAAGCAGCGCGCGAGCGGCTACGAGCGCGGCATGAGCTTGGTGAGGAAGTGAGCATCGCCGCCGAGCGCGGGAAACGGCAGTTCGCCAGCGGCGACCGCATCATGTTCCTGCGCAACGAGCGCGAGCTTAGTGTAAAGAACGGCACGCTGGGCACGGTTGAAGAGGTGACGCCTCAGCGCATGATGGTGCGGGTCGATGATGGGCGCAGCCTTGCCTTCGACCTCAAGGACTACGCCCATGTCGATCATGGCTATGCTGCCACGATCCACAAGGCGCAGGGCATTACTGTTGATCGGGCGCACGTGCTCGCGACGCCCGGCATGGACAGCCACGGGGCCTATGTTGCGCTGTCGCGGCATCGCGATAGCGTGGCACTGCACTATGGCCAGGATGACTTTGCTGATGAGGGGAAACTGGTCAGCACGCTCAGCCGCGAGCGTGGCAAGGATATGGCATCCGATTACGCGCGCGCTGATCCCGCGCAGGCCTTTGCCGAGCGGCGCGGGATCACCTTCCGTGAGCGTGTTGCCGAGATCATCCGCAAGGTGCCGGAGAAAGTGCGCGGCATGTTCGATGGGCTGCGCTTTCCGAGCACAAAAGTCGATGTTCCGGAACCGGTAGTGCCGGAACGCAAGGTGGTCGAAGATCCCGAGGCAGAGCTCCGCCGAGCGCGCACCCGAGCGCTCATCCGCCATGCCCGTGCGGTCGACGACATCTTTGCCGCCCAGCATGCGGGCATCGCAAGAAGTGCCGAGCAGATCCAGGAACTGACGGACGCACGCAAGGCGTTCGAAGAGGTCCGCCCCTACGGCTGGCGCGATGCTGAAGCGGCCTATGTCAAGCACCCGGAACTCGCTCAGGAAGCTGCGGACGGTGAGGTTCGGCGCGCTGTCGGTGCGCTCCAACGCGAGACCGCGCTGCGCACCGACCCGCAGCGCCGCGCGGATCGCTTTGTCGAGCGGTGGCAGGAACTGAGAAAGAACAGCGAGCGCCAGTACCGCGATGCCGACATGTCCGGCTACAAGGCCACCCGCTCAGCGATGGGCGACATGGCCAAAAGCCTCCAGCGCGATCCGCAGCTGGAGTCGATCCTCGCCAGCCGAAAGGCTGAACTTGGGATCAGCTTCGATACGGGTCGCAGGCTGGGTGCGGAGCTCGCATTCACCCACGGTATCGACCTCGGAAGGGGACGAGGGCTCGGGATTTGAGCCGGTAAGCTCACTCCTTCTGCACTTGCTACCATAGGCCTTCTTTGTACGGCGTGTCTTGGGCACGCGCCCTCCGGGTTTTCGGCCGAGGCCAATCTTCGTGGCCAGATCACGGCGCTTCTCCACCGCACTGCGAACGGAATTCACGTTCCAACGTTTGCGTCACCACCTGGCTCGTGGCCGATCAACTTTCGATCGCCTGATGGCGGCCATGTGTGCCTACTGGTTTCAATGGCTAAATGTGGGACAATCCTGCCGATCGCATCTGCCAGACTGAACGGCGATCTTTGCCAGAAGCCGACGCTCACATCGCCGCAAATTTCTCGATGTTGCGGATCATGCCGGAGACAACCAGCTCGTCTTCGGGAAAGATGATGGTGTCGGGCACAGCGTGGATGAAATCCTGCCCCACCCGCTTTACCCCCACGACTGTCACGTCATACTTCTTGCGGCATTCGCTGGTAACGAGCGGGAGGCCGACGATGGGTTCGGGCGCGACAAGCCGGGCAATCGCGAATTCATCCCCAAAGGCGATGAAATCGAGCAGGCGTTCGTTGAGCAGGTGCGCCACGCGTTCGCCCATGCTTTGTTCGGGGAACACGACATGGGTTGCCCCGATGCGTTCAAGGATGCGGGCATGCTTTTCGTTGGTGGCCTTGGCCCAGATATTGTCGAGACCAAGATCAGCCAGCGCCAGCACAGTGAGCACGCTCGCCTCGATATCCGTGCCGATGGCAACCACGGCTGCCTCGAAATCAGCAACCCCCAATTGCTTGAGCGTCACAGCATCGGTGGAATCGGCTTCAACCACCTTGGTGAGATCATTGGCGTATTCCTGCACTAGCTGCGCCTCGCTATCGATGCCCAGCACCTCGTGGCCCATGTTGCGCAAGGTGCGGGCAACCGCGCCGCCAAAGCGGCCCAGCCCCACCACCAGAACAGGTTTCAAGCGATCACCCGACAATGACATTCTCCTTGGGGAAGCGATAGGTGCGATGCGGGCGGCCAATCGCCAGCGCGGTCGCCACGGTGATGGTTCCGACCCGGCCTACAAACATCAACATGATGATGACAAGCTGCCCGGCAGGCGGCAAGTCGCCGGTGATGCCAGTGGACAGGCCCACGGTCGAAAAGGCCGAGATGCATTCGAACAGGATTTCTTCGAGCGGCAGCGGCGTGATCGATGCGATGAAGGTGGTGGCGGCAAAGATCAGTGCGCCTGCCAGCACCGTCACGGATAGCGCCTGGCGTTCCACCTCACTGCCGAAGCGGCGATTATAAAGCCCGGCATCACGCCGCGCGAGGATTTCTGACAGGACGATTGCAAACAGGATCACGAAGGTCGTCACCTTGATGCCGCCTGCCGTGCCCGCACTGCCGCCGCCAATAAACATTAAGAGGTAATTGACCATCAGCGTCTGATCGCGAAATTCTCCGACATCAAGGCTGTTGAAGCCTGCGGTGCGCGGCATCACCGAATGGAACGCAGCGTTCAAAAGCTTGGCACCCACACCCATCGGCCCTAGCGTATCAGGATTGTTCCATTCCATCGCGAGGATCGAGACAAAGCCGAAAGCCAGCAGAAAGGCAGTGCCCGCCAGCGTGATCTTGGTGTGAAGCGACCAGTGCCGCCAATCGAGGCGCCGCTCACGCAAGTCCTGCATCACCGGAAAGCCCAAGGCTGTCAGGATCACCGCCAGCATGATCGGGCCCAGCACCAACGGGTCATTCTGAAAGCCCATCACACTATCGGAGAAGGTCGAAAAGCCTGCATTGTTGAACGCGCTGATCGAATGGAACGTGCCGTGCCAGAGCGCAGTGCCCGGCGACAGGCCATGGTGGCTCGCCATGCGGTAAGCCAGAATTGCAGCGACTATCACCTCGACAACAATGGTGATCGCAAACACCATCTTCAGCACCGCCGCCGTATCGCCGGTCTCCAGACGGTTGCGTTCCACTTGGGTGGCCATGCGTTCACGAAGGCCAAAGCCGCGCCCAGCCATCAGGCCAAACAAGGTTGCTGCCGTCATGATGCCAAGCCCGCCGATCTGGAACATCACCATGATCGCCGCCTGCCCAAAGAGAGACCAATAGGTGGGCGTGTCCTCAACAATCAGGCCGGTGACCGCAATGGCCGATGTCGCGGTGAACAGCGCCGTCATGAAAGGCGCGCGTGTGCCGTCGGCGGTAGCAAAGGGCAGGCTGAGCGCAGCCGTGCCAATCGCAATCGCTGCCAGAAACAGCAGCGGGATCAAGCGGATCGGATTGCGCAGGCCCATCATGCCACGCGCCCTTGCCCCAGCTTGACGGGAAGGGCAATCGAAAGTGGCTTGACGCCGGATCACACCTCAGCCCGCATTTCATTTACGCCAGCAATTTTACGCGGGTTTAATGCCGCAAGCGTGCTTTTGCCCGCGATATTTCATGGCACAGCGGTTCAGGAAGGCTCCCATCAACAGGAGCCTTTCTCATGACATTTGATCAAGCTTTATCAGGCTTTGCGGCGATCGGCCTCCTAGCCTATCTGACTTTGGTCCTGCTTAAGCCGGAGCGCTTCTGATGGCGAGTGCCCCGCTTTCCAAGCGCGATCAGATAGCGCCCGCTCTTCTCGAGGCTTTCCGCAAGCTTGATGTGCGCACACTGGTGCGTAATCCGGTGATGTTCACAACCTCGGTCGCGGCGATGCTTGCGACTGTGGTTTGGCTGGTGAATCTTGCAAGCGGCAAAGGCGATGCTGTGTTCGAAGCGCAGCTGGTCATCTGGCTGTGGCTGACTGTGTTGTTCGGCAATTTTGCCGAGAGCCTTGCCGAAGGACGCGGTAAAGCGCAGGCCAGTGCACTTCGCGCAACCAAAGAGAGTCTGACCGCGCTGCGCATCGACCGCTTTGGCACGCCCGAGCAAATCCCCGCCAGCCAGTTGAAGCGCGGGGATATCGTGTTGGTGGTCGCGGGCAGCCAAATCCCTGCTGACGGAGAAATCGTAGCCGGTGTTGCCTCGGTCAATGAAGCGGCGATCACCGGCGAAAGCGCGCCTGTCATCCGCGAGGCAGGGGGTGATCGTTCGGCAGTGACGGCGGGCACCACGGTAATTTCGGATGAAATCCGAGTGCGCGTGACGGCCGAACCCGGCGCTGGCTTTCTTGATCGCATGATCGCGCTGGTGGAAGGGGCAAGCCGCCAGAAAACCCCCAATGAAATCGCGCTGACCATTCTGCTTACTGGTCTGACGCTGATTTTCCTTGTTGCAGTGGGCACCTTGCCTGCTTTTGCGGCTTTCGCAGACGGATCAATCGCGACCATCGTGCTGGTGGCCCTGTTTGTGGCGCTGATCCCGACCACGATTTCAGGGCTGTTGTCGGCCATCGGTATTGCCGGAATGGATCGGTTGATGCGCTTTAACGTGCTGGCCCGGTCTGGCCGCGCGGTTGAGGCAGCGGGCGACATCGGCACGCTGCTGCTCGATAAAACCGGCACAATCACCGTGGGCGACCGGCAGGCCAGCGAATTCGTCGCTTTGAGCGGGGTGGCTCCTGATGATCTGGTGTCCGCCGCGCGCCTTGCCAGCCTTGCTGACACCACGCCGGAGGGGCGCTCGATTGTGGCGCTGGCAGGCGATGGCGCGAGCCTCGCCGAGAATGCGCAAATTATCGAGTTTTCTGCGCAGACCCGGGTTAGCGGCGTCGATCTTGAAGGTCGCAGCATCCGCAAGGGTGCGGTCGACGCCGTGCTGCGCCTTGGTGATTACCCCGATGGCGCTGTCGCTGAATTGCAGCGCATCACAAAGGCGATTGCCCAGTCAGGCGGCACACCGCTGGCCGTGGTAGAAAATGGCCGGTTGCTGGGCGCGGTGCATCTCAAGGATGTGATCAAGACCGGCATTCGCGAGCGGTTTTCCGAACTTCGCCGCATGGGCATCCGCACAGTAATGATCACGGGTGACAATCCGCTTACGGCTGCCGCAATTGCCGCTGAGGCAGGGGTTGATGATTTCCTTGCCGAAGCCACGCCCGAAGACAAGCTCGCCTATATTCGCAAGGAACAGGCCGAGGGTAAGCTGGTGGCGATGTGCGGGGATGGCACCAATGACGCTCCGGCCCTTGCGCAATCGGATGTGGGGGTGGCGATGAACACCGGCACACAGGCCGCGCGCGAGGCGGCCAATATGGTCGATCTCGATAGCGATCCCACCAAACTCATCGAAGTGGTGGGGATTGGCAAGCAATTGCTGATGACGCGCGGCGCGCTGACCACCTTCTCGATCGCCAATGATGTGGCAAAATATTTTGCCATTCTGCCAGCGATTTTCATCGTGCTTTACCCGTCGCTGGGCGCGCTCAACATCATGGGCCTCAGCAGCCCCGAAAGCGCCATTCTCTCGGCGATCATCTTCAATGCGCTCATCATTCCCGCGCTGGTTCCGCTGGCGCTGAAAGGTGTGGCTTTCCGCCCGATGTCAGCGGCCCAGCAACTGACCCGCAATCTCGGCATCTATGGCCTCGGCGGCATCATTGCGCCCTTTGTCGGCATCAAGCTGATTGATCTGGTGATCACCGCGCTTGGCCTTGTGTGACCTCTCCCTCTTCCAATGAAAGATAACATCATGAACACGCTTATCCGCCTTGCAAGCCTTTCCGCGCTGGCACTTGCGGCCCCGGCTGTGGCCAATGATACCGCCGAAACCGAAAGCGACGCTGTCGCCCAAGAGAGTTCCGCTGCGACGGTGATCGGCAGCGCCAATTCCAATCTCAACATCCGCACCGAGACCATCTGCACCGACCGGCCAACCAACGGCAATTATGCCTGCACTGTGCCGAAGGGCATGGTGCAGATTGAAGCCGATGCCTTTTCCTGGGCCACCAACCGGATTGGCGGTGCGCGCACAGATGAATTCACAGGTGCAGCCACGGTTCTCAAATATGGCCTTTCGGATAGCAGCGATATCCAGATCGCCTGGACGCCGTTTAACCGGTTGCGCTTGCGCGATGCCTCAGGGATGGTCACAACTGATGAAGGCGTGAGCGATATGACGCTCTTGTTCAAGCAGCGCCTCACCAACCCTGACAACCCGGTGCAAGTGGCGCTTTTGCCCTTTGTCTCTGTGCCAACAGCGTCGAGCGGGTTTGGCGGCGGCAAGGTGGAAGGCGGCATCGCGGTCCCGATCAACTACTACATCCCGGGCGACTGGGTGCTGACTTTCGGCCCGCAGCTCAACATCCTTGCCGATGCCGATGGCTCGGGCCGTCATGTCGGTGTGCGCCAATTGATCAACATGGCCAAATCATTTGGCGATTTCACGATCATCAATGAGCTGTCGACCGATTGGGATTTCGATCCGTCGGGCACGATCCGCCAATATAGCTACAACAACGCTCTGGTTTGGCTGGCTAATCCCAATCTCCAATTCGACATCGGCACCAACACGGGCCTCAATCGCAACACGCCCGATTTTGCCGCTTATGTCGGCATCTCGACCCGGTTCTGAAGGAGCGCGCCATGCTGGAAGCTGTTATTCTGATCATTCTGGTTGTGGGCGGTGCTGCGGCGCTGTCATGGCCGCTCGGCAAATATATGACTGCGTTGTTTTCGGGGAAATATGCCCGCTTTGATAGCGGCGTGGCCCGCGTGGTTGGCCCCGTGCCCGATCAGGACTGGAAGCGCTATGCGATCGCGCTCATCAGTTTCAACGCTTTGATGTTCGCCTTTGTGTTTGCGCTGCTGGCAAGCCAGCATCTTCTGCCGCTCAATCCCGACGGGCAAAGCGCAGCCAGCCTTGATCTGGTGTTCAACACGGCGGCCTCCTTCACCACCAACACCAATTTGCAGCACTATTCGGGCGAGACCACCTGGAGCTATCTGGCGCAGCTTGGCGGTTTGATGTGGCTGCAATTTGTCTCGGCTGCCTCGGGCATTGCCGCGCTGGCGGCGCTGGCGCGCGGGCTGGGCGGCCGGAACACGATGGGCAGTTTCTTTCTGGATGCAGGGCGCGCAGCTTTCGCGTTGCTGCTGCCGCTTGCCGTCGTGTTTGCAACCGTTCTGGCGATCCGCGGCGTGCCGATGACGCTGGAAGGGGCGGCTGTTGCAACCACGCTGGAAGGCGCAACACAAACCATCGCGCGCGGGCCAGCGGCAGCCTTTGTCGCGATCAAACAGCTTGGAACGAATGGGGGCGGTTTCTTCGGCCCTAATTCGACCCATCCGATGGAGAACCCCGATTTCTGGGCCAACATTGCAGAAATGATCGCGATCCTGTTGATCCCGATGGCCTGTGTGTGGATGTTTGGCGGGCTGATCGGACGCATGAAGCATGCAGGGGTGGTGTTTGGCGTGATGCTGGCCTTTCTGCTGGTGAAAATCGGCGGGGCTGTCACTTTCGAAAGCACACCGACACAGGCCTTTGCCGATCTGGCAGTGATGCAGGATACCGGCAATCTCGAAGGCAAGGAATTGCGGCTTGGGGCCACCACGGGCCCGCTCTGGTCAGTGCTGACAACTTCGACCAGCAACGGCTCGGTCGGCGCGATGCATGACAGTCTCAACCCGCTCACCGGCTTGATGCCGATGGCAGGCATGTGGCTCAACGCGACCTTTGGCGGGGTCGGTGTGGGTATGATCGGCATGTTCCTTTATGTCGTGGTCGCGGTGTTCATCGCAGGCATGATGATCGGGCGCACTCCGGAATATCTCGGCCACAAGATCGAAGGACACGAAATGCGTCTTGCTGTGCTGGCACTGTTCAGCCACGCGCTGCTGATCCTTGGCGGCACAGCGATCTTTGCGGCAACGCCGTGGGGGCAGGACACGCTCAACAATATTGGCGCGCACGGCTTTTCCGAGATCCTTTATGAATTCAGCTCGGCAGCGGCCAATAATGGTTCGGGCTTTGAGGGGTTGGATGATGATACGCCTGCATGGAACATCGCAACCGGCCTTGTGATGCTGATCGGGCGGTTTTTGCCCATCATTGTGCCGCTTGCGATTGTCGGTTCGCTGATGGCCAAGTCGCGCCGGGCAGAAAGCGCTGGCACCTTGAGTGTCGAGGGCGCGACTTTTGGCGGGATGCTGGCAATTACCGTGCTGATCTTTGGTGCGCTGACCTTTTTCCCGGCGGCCGCATTAGGCCCGATTGCCGAACACACCGCCTTGATGCGCTAACCTCGGCAGCAGCCTTGCACGAAAGGATTGAAATAATGAGCTACTTCCTCCCCTCGCTGCGCTTTTGGCTGGCAAGCATGCTTGTTTGCGTCATCACCTACACCGCGTTGATGCTCGCTCTGGCGCAGGCCCTTGTGCCTGCCAAGGCGAGCGGATCGCTGGTTGAGCGCGGTGGCGAGATTATCGGCAGCGCACTGATTGCGCAGGATTTTAGCAGTGACCGCTATTTCTGGCCGCGCCCATCGGCGATTGATTATGATGGTATGGGCGCAGGCGGCAGCAATTTGTCGCCCACTAGCGCCGATTTGACCGAGCGCGCTCAAGGCTTGATCGCGCGCCACGGCGCCACACCTGAAAATCCCCTGCCCGCCGATCTGGTGGCGGCATCGGGCGGCGGGCTTGATCCGCATATCTCGTTTAATGCTGCAATGTTTCAGGCATCAAGGGTCGCAGCTTCGCGCGGTCTTGGCACAGGTGAGGTGCGCGCCCTGATCGAGCGGGAGGCATTTACGCCAGGCGGCATCTTCACATCGGGACGGATCGTCAATGTTCTGGCGCTTAATCTGGCGCTCGACGCGGCAGCCGAGTAAGTCTTGAGCCATGCCAGAAAGCCCATCCGATGCTGCGCCTGAGAGGTTTCTGAGACTGGCCCGGCGCGAAGCGCAGGGGCGGTTGATGGTCTATCTCGGCGCTGCACCGGGGGTCGGCAAAACCTATCGGATGTTGCAGGACGCAGCGCGGCGACAGGGCGAAGGCACTGATGTGGTGGTGGGCATTGCCGAAACCCATGGCCGCAGTGAAACAGCAGCGCTGCTCGAACCGCTTGAGGTGCTGCCCCGCCGGATTATTACCCATCAGGGGCACCGCCTTGATGAGTTTGATCTTGATGCAGCGCTCGCGCGCAAGCCGCAGTTGATCTGTGTTGATGAACTGGCTCATACCAACGCGCCGGGCAGCCGCCATCCCAAAAGGTGGCAGGATGTCGAGGAATTGCTGGGTGCAGGCATTGACGTTGCAACCACCGTCAACATCCAGCACATAGAAAGCCTCAATGATGTGGTGGCCGGGTTCACCTATGTGCGGGTGCGCGAGACGATCCCTGATCGGGTGCTTGAAGATGCCGAGCTTATTGTCGTCGACTTGCCGCCTGATGCGCTGATTGAGCGGCTCAAGGCCGGTAAAGTCTATTTGCCGCAAACAGCAGGCGAGGCGCTCAGCAATTTCTTCACCCCCACCAAGCTTGCAGCTCTGCGCGAACTCGCTCTCAGATTTGCCGCAGGATCAGTCGACCGCAGGCTTGATGATGAGCTCGCTACCGGCGCTGTGCGGGCGGATTACGTGGTGGGTGAGCGATTGATGGTCGCTGTCAGCGCGGGCAAGGGCGGTGCGCGCGTGATCCGCGAGGCCAAACGGCTTGCCGATCTGATGCGAGCGCCCTGGAGCGCGGTTGTGGTTGAAGGCAGCAGCGCACGCGCAGCGGTGGGCGCGCAGCGCGAACAACTGGCAGAAAATCTGGCGCTGGCCTCATCGCTTGGCGCGTCGCTGATGACGATTGCCGCCACTGATGTGGCAGGGGCGCTTGTCGATCAGGCTCGCGAATTGCGAGCCAGCCAGATCGTAATCGGCAAGAGCCGCCGCAGTCGTTGGTTCGAATGGCGTCATGGCTCGATCGCCGCAGCCGTCACTCGCAAGGCGCGCGGGGTGTCCGTCCACATCGTGCCGCTTGACGAGGCCGATGAAAAACCGCCCACGCCGCCTGATCCCTATGCGCAGCGCGACAATCTGATCGCCTTCGCTTTGGTTGCCGCCGCCGTAGGCGCGATCCACCTCATCGAAGGCATGATCTCGCATAGCGCGATTGATCTGTTGCTGCTTTTGCCAGTGATCCTGTCCGCCACCCTGCTGCGGATGCGCGCCGGATTGTGGTCTGCCTTGTGGGCGGCGCTGTCCTACAATTTCTTTTTCACACAGCCTCGGCACACTTTCAGGATTGAGAGCGCAGGCGATGTCATAACCTTTGTGACCCTTGCACTTGTGGCAGGCGTGGTCGGCGGATTGGCCGGACAGGTGCGCCGACAGGCTCAGACCAGTGCAGGGGTCGCGCGTCTCAACGCTTCGCTGGCCCGCTATGCCGGATTGCTGGGCGGGCTATCGGATCGTGAGGAAACCGCGAAGGTTGCGTGTCAGGAAATCGGCTCACTGCTGGATGTCGAGGCAATCATTGTGGCCCACGAAGCAGATCGCCTTGTGGTGCGCGGCAATGAAAACTTTACGGCCCTTGATATGGTCGATGAGACCGCCGCGCGCTGGGCGCTTGAAAATGGCGCAGTCAGTGGCCGCGACACCGGCACGCTCAATGCCTCTGACTGGCAATTCCACCCGTTGCAAACCTCGCTTGGTATCATGGGTGCGCTCGGCCTTGCGCGGCCATCGCAAGGGCGCGTGGTGCGGGCTGATGATGCCACTTTGCTGGCCTCGCTGATTGACCAGACAGCGCTGGCGCATGAACGGCTCGTGCTGGAAGAAGAGGCGCGCCAGGTCGGCACCTTGCGTGAGCGTGATCGGCTGCGCGGGGCGCTGTTGGGGAGCATTGCGCATGATCTGCGCACGCCGCTCACGGCGGTCATTGCCGCGACCGAGACGATCCCTGCCGAGGGCGATTTTGGCGCCGAAATCGCGATTGCCCGCGCCGAGGCGCGCCGGTTGCAGCGCTTCCTTAATGATTTGCTCGAAGCCTCGCGCATCGAGCATGGAGCGATTGCGCCGCGCCTCGAGATTATTGACCTCACGGACATTGCAGCTGCTGTGCTCAAAGATCTTCAGCAGACCGGCCCCGACGCACGCGCAAAGTTGGAGATTGACGAGGCTTGCCCCTTGGTGCGCAGCGATCCCGTTTTGCTACGACATGCCTTAATCAATCTGATCGACAATGCCTTGAAGTTCTCGGATCAGGGCAGCGAGGTTATCATCCGTATCGAAGCGGGCGAGAATCAAGTGTCCTGCAGGGTGCTCGACCATGGCCCGGGTCTGCCGCCGGATATTGCCGGACTGTTTGAACGGTTTGAAAGGCTGGAAGGCAGTGACCGGGTTGGCGGAACCGGGCTTGGCCTATGGATCGCCAAAAACTTTATCGACGCCTTGGGAGGCTCTATCGAGGCTCGCAATCGCGCAGGTGGCGGCGCCGAATTTGCCATTAACCTGCCGCTCGAACACAGCGATCTGCGGGTAGGAGAGCAGCTCAGCGATGCGTAGCGAAATCTTGATTGTTGATGATGAACCGGCAATCCGCCGACTTCTGACAGGCGCGCTTGATCGCGCAGGCTTAACCCATACCGAGGCTGCAACGGCAGGCGAAGCCTTGCGCGCGGCACAGGCGATGCCAGCACCGCTGGTGGCGCTGCTCGACCTTGGATTGCCGGATCGTGACGGACTTGAGGTGATCGGGCAACTCTCGGGCCTTGGCCTATCAGTTATTGTGCTCACCGCGCGCGATGCCACCGATGAAAAAGTCGCAGCGCTTGATTTGGGGGCCGATGATTTCGTGACCAAGCCGTTTGACAGCGAAGAATTGCTCGCCCGTGTGCGCTCTGCCTTGAGGCGCAAGAATAGCCCTTCACTTGATCCTGCCCGCCGGGATTTTGCCGGAGGGTGGATTGATCGCGATAGCCATGTGGTGATGATTGCGAGCGAAAGAGTGGATCTGACCCCGCGTGAATTTAATCTGCTGTGGACGCTCGCTGATAAGCCCGGGCGCGTCATTACGCATGACCGCTTGCTCGAACAGGTCTGGGGGCCGGCACACCGTGAGGATCTCGATTACCTCAGGGTGGCGGTAAGGTCGCTGCGACGCAAGCTGGAGCAGGATCCAAGCCATCCGCGCCTCGTCATCAATGAACCGGGCGTGGGTTACCGCATTGCTGCGCGGGAATAGGCAGCGAAACAATGTGCGTTCGTCAGCCGGATTGCGGCCACCTGACAAATGAAAACGGCGGCTTTCATCAGAAATTTTTGCTTTGCTAACGAGCCATCAATATGCGCTTGGATGGCGGGCGACGCTGCCGCCCTTCATCGGCAGCTTTCGTCTTAAGCTGACCGTTATCTTTGGTTTTGCGAGCGACTGGGTCTGGGTCGCCAGCTGCCGCGATCCCAATGGCGACTTGGCCTCGCATCCCAAAAGCCGAAACCGCAATTCGATCCAAAGCGGTCACTATCACATGCAAACCCGTGGGTCTCATCCTTCACAGTTTGCCAGTCGCAGCGGCGGCTAGTATCGATTGGGTTGGGAGTTTTCGGGGAACTGGGGGAAGCGACATGAGACAGTTTCTTGCAGGCTTGGCCCTTTGGACAGCCATCTCAGCATCGCCCACGCTTGCATCAGAACTCACCCCGGATAGCATTCCGCCATCACCTGCACAGTCGGAAACAGAAGCTGCCGCCTCAGTTGAAGATAAAATCGCGTGGTTGGCCGCGGGCATCGAAGCGCTCGTGGAAACTGGGCAACCCGTCGGCGCTGAGGTCCTGATTACGCAGCATGGCGAGATTATATTTCACAAGAGTTTCGGCTGGAGTGATCGGGACTCAGGCCGCCAAATGGAGAATGGCTCGATCTTCAGCGTCGCATCGATGACAAAACCGATCATCGGCACCGCCATACTCATGTTGGCTGATGATGGGCTGCTTTCGCTTGGCGATCCTGTGGCGCGCTTCCTGCCATCCTTTGACAATCCGCGTTCAAAGGACGTCACGATCGAGCATTTGCTGACCCATCGTTCCGGGTTTGGATATTGGGGGCCGATGAAGAACTTCCAGGAGGTTAGGTCGCAGCCGAACCTTCGCGCTATTGCGGATATGGCCGGAAAAGCAGGCCCCTCCGAACCCGTCGGTGAGCGGTTCGTTTACAGCAACATGAGCAGCATGATCCTTTCCGCGATCATTGAGGAGGTTTCAGGGCAGCCCGCGGAAACGTTTCTTCGCCAAAGGATCTTCGCTCCCTTGGGGATGAACGACACGCACACGACATTCTCGCCGAGCGACCCTTGGGCCGGCCGAGTGAGCCCGATTTACTGCTGGGACAAGGCGGCCGAACGGTTCGAGACTTGCTGGACGCCGGACACGCATGCTCGCGTCCCGTTCTTCCGCGGTTCGGGGGGTGTTCGTTCGACCACCAGCGACTATTTGCATTTCGTGATGCTATGGATGAACAAGGGGTTGAGCGGCGATCAAAGATTGCTGTCAGAGCCGATCGTGGAACAAGCCCTGAAAGCGCAGGCCGGGAGACCCTACGGCTACCACTGGGGGGTTGCCGATGCTGACAGCAATGCTGAGTTTCCCGCCACTTTTGGACATCCCGGGTCCGATGGGACACTTGTAGCCGCCTATCCGGCAGCCAATGCGGCGGTGCTGATCTTTACCCAATCAGCGCAGTATGCACCGACATTTCCCCCTGAACGCATCCTTGAACTTGTAGCGCAATCGCGGTTGATTGCGCACGCAGGGCCTTACCGGACCTCTGGAATTCGTCCGGCAGGGATTGACGATCTCCAGAAATCGGCGGCCGATCTGACGGCGTTGGTTGGTGAATATCGCAGTGAGGGCAGAGACGAAGAGCGGACTGGCCTGACGATCACAATTGCAGGCAACCGACTTCACGCAACCCTCACCGACGAATACGGGAAAATCGACGAAACCTTGGTGCGCGTGGCTGAAGGCGTATTTTCACCGGGCTGGTTTGTTGGCGAACACGTGACAGAATATAACCCGCTGATATCCTATCATTTCCGCAAGGTCGAAGATCGGGTGACGGAAGTAAGGTTTGTTGTGGCTGACGAACCCGAGGTCGTGCTCAAGCCCGTGAGCGCCGCGAACCACCCTTGACCGATGTTCGCTTGCGAGCCGAGTTTGCCAATCAGCAAAGATGATTGGGCCGCCCTGCAGCCTCGATTTCGGACAATCACCCTCCGCCCAGCTACAATCATGAGCATGGTCGTCGCGCAGTCCTAAAAGCGGCAAGGCATCTTTTGGCGCAATCAGACGCTCACCCTCGTAGCCGTAAACGCCCGAGTCTGCGTCGACAGCCGACGGGAGAGCGGCACGGCGGGTTGAGCCTACGACTGCATTAGCGGCCCGCCGACCTTCGGATGGGAATCACCTCGGCTCCGGTTCGCAGCTGATCCAGATAATCACTCCACCATTGCGCCATCGCGACGCGCTCGTCCCAATGCTGGCCACGCGCGTAGGCCCCTCTGACCGCATTGCTATGGCCATGCGCTAGCGCTCGCTCGATGGCATCCGGGTGCCACTTCCCGCTCTCGTTTAGCAAAGTGCTGGCAGTTGCCCTGAAGCCGTGGGCAGTGACCACATCCTTCCCAAGGCCCATCCGGCGATAGGCGAGGTTCATGGCATTTTCGCACATGGGCTTGCGATGCGACCGCTCACCGGGGAACATGAATTCCATCCAGCCGGTGTTTTCGCGCAGCTGCCGGAGAAGCGAAAGTGACTGCCGCGATAGCGGAACGCTGTGAGGCCGCCTAAGCTTGGTACGTTCTTCGGGTATGCGCCAGATAGCTTCGTCAAAATCAACCTCAGGCCATTTGCCGAAGCGCAGCTCACCTGGCCGCAGGAATACGTGGGACAGGAGCTGCATGGCGATCTTGACGATCATTCCTCCACGATAGTCATCGATCGTGCAGAGGACCTCTCCGAGCTTCTTTGGTTCGAGAACCGCCGCGTGGTGTGTAACCTTGGGTGTCGCCAAGGCACCTCCGAGCAGCGCAGCAGGATCATGCTTGCACAAGGCCATCGCTACGCCGTGCCGAAAAACCCGACTGGCAAACGCGCGCGTCCTGATGGCCGTCTCGCGTTTCCCCGCGCGCTCGATCTTCTTGAGAACGGCAAGAAGTTCGGCGGGTTCGATCGCGTCAATCGGACGGGGACCAATCGCAGTTGTCAGGTGAGAAAGAAACCAGCGGGCCTTCTCGATAGTCGCCTCGGCCTTTCCGCTGGCGACGAACCTCACGTCGATGAAATCCTCGGCCACCGACTGAAAACTGTTCCCTGCAGAAATCCGCGCCCTGATCTTTTCCATTTTGCGGTTGTGTGAAGGATCTTCTCCCGTCCTGATCATGCGGCGGGCCTCCTCACACTTTTCCCTCGCTTCGGCGAGCCGCACTTCAGGGAATGAGCCGAGCGCCAAGCGTTTCTCGGAGCCGAGGAACCGGTACTTAAAGTACCAGAGCTTTGAGCCGTTCGGCCGGACCTCAATGTACAGCCCTCTGCCATCGAATTTTCGGTAGGGACGACTGGCGGGTTGTAAGGCCGGTATCTGGGTGACTTTCAGGGCCATGGGGCAACGCCTTCTTTCTGGTCGCTGTGCCCCCGAATCGTTGCCCCCAAAGCGATGAGATTTGGGGGCATCTTGTGGAACAAAGCGAGACAACGGCTTCGGCCATTATGGCTCGAAACCCGCAGAAAATCAACGTTTTGGGACGTTTTGGGAAGGGAGGCTGGTGCCGCTTACGTGACTCGAACACGTGACCCCATCATTACGAATGATGTGCTCTACCAACTGAGCTAAAGCGGCGCACCGATGCGATCACCGATTAGCGCAAAGTCTAGCCTGCGCAATCGCAAAAGGTGGAGGCCCGAGCCGGAATCGAACCGGCGTATACGGATTTGCAGTCCGCTGCGTCACCACTCCGCCATCGGGCCGAGCCATCCGGGATGATGCATGCAGCACCCCTGACAGAGCGCGCGCACTAGCGATTCTGCAGATCAAAGGCAATCGCTGTTTCATCACTGCACGCAAGGTCCACCAAGTTCCGTAACGTCACGCTGGACCGCACCGCAATTGCGCGGCAAGGCTTTTGGCCATGACTATTGCCAGCTTGCTTGAACCCATCACCGGCCAGCCCGGTCCTGCTCGCCTTGCCCATGCCGGAGACTGGATGCAGGGTCGCACGCTTTACGGCGGAGCATCCGCGCTTATAGCCTATACCATGGCGACACGCGCTTTTGCCGATCTGCCACCGCTGCGCTCGGCCCAGATCGGCTTTGTCGCGCCGGTTGGTGAGGAGATCGCGCTGACAGCCCAGATCATCCGCCAAGGGCGCAATGTGACGCAGGTCCGCAGCGAGATCCTGTCAGAGGGCAAGATTGCACTCACCGCTTTCTGGCTGTTTGCCGCAGAGCGCGAGGCCAATGCTCAGCGCGGCTCCAGCCCGCCAGAAAACTGGCCGGGGGCGCCAGAGGAGACAGCGCTTGTCAGCCATGCTTTTGCGCCGGCTTTTGTGGCCAAGAATTTCGAGCTGCGCCACGGCCAGGCCCAGGGCGAGGATCGCGGCGCGACTGTCCGACGCTGGGCCCGGCTCACCGAAGAGCACAGCCTTGATCCGGTTGCCAAGCTTATCTTGATGGGTGACGTTATGCCGCCGGGCGCGATGCGCATCATGGCTCGTCAGGGGCCGATCAGTTCGATCAACTGGTCGTTCAATGTGCTCGATGTGCAATCAACCTCGCGCGATGGCTGGTATCTGGCGGAAAACGCCAGCCAGTTTGCCGCAGCCGGCTATTCCTCAGAACGGCTCAGGATGTGGGATGCCGACGGCAGGCAGGTGCTTGACGGGATGCAATGCGTCGCGGTGTTCGGCTAGGCCGAATCTACGCGCGTCTGCGGCTTATACTCAAGCTCGTTGAGCTTCGCTCATACCTCCCACCCCACCTCCCCGCCCGGCCACCAATGATACCAATAGGATTTGGTGGCCGGGCGTGGAGGTGGGGTGGGAGGCGCATGGGTTCACGTCAGTGAACCTTGGTATTACACGTCCTCAAACTTGGGCGGGCGCTTGCCCATCTCTGCCATCACCGCTTCGACCTGATTGGGGCTGCGCATGATGGCGTGCTGTTCGATGCTTTCCTCCAGCAGGATCGCGTCGGTGCCGCGCTCCACCATCGCAGCCTGCAGACGCTTGGCCGCCCGGATCGCATGAGGGTTCTTATTGGCGATCATACTGGCAATCGCCGTTGCCCGTTCAAGCGGTGCGTCATCGACATGAGTGGCAAGGCCAAGGCCCTGCGCTTCAACGCCCGAAAATTCGCGGTTGGTGTAGATCAATTCGCGCAGCACATCATCGCGCACCAAGCCGCGCCACAAGGCGTAGCCGCCCATATCGGGCACCAATCCCCACTTCATCTCCATGATCGACATCCGGGTTTCAGGGTGAACAATGCGGATGTCAGCGCCGCTTGCAATCGCCAGCCCGCCGCCAAAACACACCCCGTGTACAGCAGCGATGACCGGGACGGGCAGCTTGCGCCACTGCACCGCCACCTGCTGCGCGCGATTGGCATTGCCATAGGTGCGTTCCTTGAGAGTCGGTTCATCCGGGGCGGGTGTGCGGGTGAAGTTGGACAGATCGAGCCCTGCGCAAAAGGCCCGACCCTCGCCCGAAAGAACAACCGCGCGCAGGCCCTTCATGCGTTGCAGGACGCTGCCTGCCTCGATGATGCGATCAAACATTTCCGGATCGAGCGCGTTCATCTTATCGGCGCGCACCAGACGCACCTGAGCGACACCATCCTCGCCCAAGTCAATCGTGACGCGATCATTGACAGGCATGGTGGCAGCGAGCGGCATGGGACTGACCTCAAAGTTCAAGAAGCGAAATTGCCGGCGGAAACTGGCCCAAGCCGGGTCTCAAGTCCAGTGCCAAGCACGCCTAAAGGATCAAGTGGGTGCAATGCCCGAACACACACTGGCATCGCAGTTGTGAATCAGCACATCGTCAAGTCCGTGAGCGGACAGCTTGATGTGGAGTTTCACCAGAACCACAGGGCCATGAGCTTGCCCGCCCAACAATGGCCCCACGGCCTCGGCTGGCATGCATCGACCAGGTTGGCGGGCCAATCGCCACAGCAGCGCAAACTCATCAGGCTCCAAGTGCAGCCACAGATCTTCCATCCGGCCATCATGGTGCATCGGCTCAAGCGTCAAATCACCGATATGGCGAAACCGCGGCAGAACAGTTTCGCCATCGGCAAACAATTGAACAGTGTGCAGGAACGTCACAGCCAGCCTCGCGCGCGCATCGAGAAAACCTTGGTCGATGTGACAATCAAGTGATCCAGCAAAACCAGCCCGACCATCTGTCCAAGCCATACAAGACGGCGGGTGGCGAGCTCATCAGCAGCGCTCGGACGGCAATCGCCCGAGGGATGATTATGCGCCAGAATCATCCCGCTCGCCCCCAGCGCAAAGCCACGCGAGAGGATCGTGCGCGGGCATAACGCAAGACTGGCGGTGTTGCCCACTTCCAGCGCGGCCTCGCCGAGATAGCGCCGGCCTGCATCGCTGTAGAGCACTACTGCATGTTCGCGCTGATCGTCATGGCACAAAATGGCGCTGCGCAGATGCGCAATCAGCCTATCCGTTTCGCGCCGACTGGAAAGCACCGGCCACGGCGCTGCACACGCTGCACGGCAGCTTTCTGCCGGCAGGGCGACCGGTTCGGCAAAGGCGCTGTCAACGACCACTGAACACCGCCGCCAGCCGAGGCAACCCGTGGCCTGAACGCCAATCACGATAAGAGCCAAAACCGCGCCTGCGGCGACAATGGGCTGCCAGCCCGCAGATCAAAACCAGCAATTGTCCGTAAGAAGGCCCGATCGCCAAAATCACATAGGCGATGGGTGAAACGACATCGCCCAATGCGCGGGCGCCGTGTGCGCCAATAGCCACCAGTTGCAGTCCGGCCAACCATAGGGGATAGGTCCGGTTGGCGTTGAGCGCGATCCACATGAAGCCGGCAAAAGCCACCACGTCAAACAGCACATAAAGCCCTGCATAAGCGCCAAACAGCATCGCTCCGCTACCCACAAAGCGAAACACGGCAACAGGCATGATTATGAAGGCAAGGAAATTGAACGCGCTGGCCCGTTCTGGCCCCGCACCCCAGCGCAACATCGCCAGCCCGACCAGCAGACTGACGATGTATTGCAATTCAGCCCGGCTGATGCTGATCAATTCAAACATTCTGTCCAGCCATCACCGCGCTGTCTTGACCGCAGCATCAGCAAAAGGCGTCTCGCCTTCAGGCGCGCTGGCCGCCGCCGGATAAGTCAACGCTTCGGCAGGAAAGACCGTCTGGCCACCTGTGTCCCCGCCGGCATATTCGCGGCCGACCTTGCTCAATTCATCATGCACCCGCATCAGATTAGTCGACATCGCGAGCTCCTGACTTTCGGCCTGAACCAGCCGCATCAGCGCACGCTGGCCGGTGTGGACTTCCACTTCGGGGTTCTGGCGCGCCGCCAACATGGCCTGTTTCAGGCGAGCAAAGGCAATCATGGCTTCGTCAGCAACCGCTTCGGCTTCGCGCACCAATTTGCGCAATTGACGGGCATCGGCAAGGATAGCTTGGTTCATCACGGTGTCTCCGCAACGCCCCGCCGCTCATGCAGGGCCGTGCCATTCATCCGCGGGCAGGTACGCCTTACCGTCCAACGCGCTGCTCAAAGCAACAGCTGCGGTCACCGAGAGGACCACCGCCATCAAGATCCCGATGGCGATAACCAAAACCGCCAGGGATCGCAGCAGAACGGCGTGCTTACCTTCGAGCAGCCCGGGGACGACCTTCGGCTCGCTTGGGGTCAGCCATGAAGCTGAACCTGCCAGCGGCATGACATCACCAACCACCAATCGGGCCGTGTCGTCCCGGGGCCATTCATCAAGCGCCGGGTAAGTCTCGGGTATCTGCTTTTTCGTGTATAGAGATTCGCTTAAGGGGGGGCTTGTGATCTCCGGATCGGGCTCCGGTGATGGTTCGCTCTCGTTTATCGGATCGTCCTCACCGCGTCCCTCGGACAAGCGGTAATTCTTTACCAACTGGGCAAGACTGGCCGCTCCGTAAATGTCTTTGAGCGCACGAATATGCTGGTTGATACGCGTTTCAGACACGCCCAGTTCGAGCGCGATCACCTTGATCGGAATGCGTTTGTCGATTCGTTCCATCACCGCCCGCTGACGCGCGGTCAGCTTGCGGATGGTGCCCGGCAACATTGGTTTCTCCAGTCATGCGTATCCGGAACCTGCGGTAGCACGAGCACCGCCAGCACTGAACCCTACTGTTTGGCCATGTTATCTTAAATTATTATCAGATAAATTATGCAGCGCTGGAATTGATCCCGACCGACGCGAGATAGCGCCGGATGTTGCGCGCCGCCTGGCGCAAGCGCTGCTCGTTCTCGACCATGGCGATGCGCACATAGCCCTCGCCATTCTCGCCATAACCAACGCCGGGTGCGACTGCGACCTGAGCCTGGGTGAGGAGTTGCTTGGAAAATTCAAGGCTGCCCATCGACTTCAAGGCCGGTGGCAAGGGCGCCCAGGCAAACATCGATGCGGCCGGTGATGGGATTTCCCAGCCCGCACGGCCAAAAGCTTCGATCATCACATCGCGCCGCTTCTGGTAAAGCTGGCGGTTGCTCTCGACGATATCCTGAGGGCCGTTCAAGGCCGCGCAAGCCGCTGCCTGAATCGGGGTGAATGCACCATAATCAAGATAGGACTTCACCCGCGTGAGCGCGGCAATCAATTGCTTGTTCCCGACCGCAAAGCCCATCCGCCAGCCCGCCATCGAATAGGTCTTGGACATGGAGGTGAATTCGATCGCGACATCCTTTGCCCCGGGCACCTGCATGATCGAGGGTGTCGGATTGCCGTCATAGTACAGTTCGGTATAGGCAAGGTCGGAGATCACCCAGACCTGATTCTCCTTCGCCCAGGCCACCAGCCGCTCGTAGAATGTCAGATCGACTGTCTCGGCTGTGGGATTGGAAGGGTAACTCACCACCAGCACACTTGGCCGCGGAACGGTGAAATTGACCGCGCGATCAAGCGATTCCCAGTAATGTTCATCCGGCGTAGTCGGCACCGAACGGATCGTGGCGCCTGCGATGATGAAGCCAAAAGTGTGGATCGGGTAAGACGGGTTGGGCGCCAGCACCACATCACCCGGTGCGATGATTGCAGTGGCCAGGCTGGCAAGACCCTCTTTTGAACCCATCGTCACCACGACTTCGGTCTCGGGATCCAACTCCACTCCGAAACGGCGGGCATAATATCCCGCTTGCGCGCGGCGCAGGCCAGGAATGCCTTTGGACTGGGAATAGCCATGCGCATCAGGCTTGGCCGCCACTTCACACAGTTTGTCGATAACGTGTTGCGGCGGGGGCTGATCAGGATTGCCCATGCCAAGATCAATAATGTCTTGGCCCGCAAGACGCGCTTGATGCCGCATCGCGTTGACTTCCGCGATGACATAGGGCGGCATGCGTTTCATGCGGTAAAATTGATCGTTCATGGGCTTTCCTGATCTGGCCGGTGTGGGCGCGGGCGATATCCTTTGCCGCGTACAACTTCTAGGGCATTATCGGTCGAAGTGGGAAGGCGTTTTCGCTAGAAGGCGTGGGGAACACGGATTCTCCTGTGACCTGTGAACCGGGCCATAGGATCACGAGCAGGACACAGAGCAGCGATGGCCAAGGCAGAAGACAGCGACAAAATCCTCAATGCAGCGCTAGGCCAGTTCATGGCGGCACAGGGCGAAGCTTTGCGCGGCATGATGGGAATGGGCGCCGGCGGGCCTGCTGGCGCAGGGGGCCTTGAAATGAAGCCGGGCTTTCCGGAAGGCATGGATCCCGCTGTTTTGGCAGGGGGTATGACCGAATGGGCAGGAACCGCCGCGCAATTGCAGCAATTGTGGCTCGATTTTCTCACCTGGCAGGCAGGGCAGAGCGCCGAGAAAGCCAAAGCGGGCACAAATCTGGTCGATCCGGCGCAGTGGCTGGTGATCGCGCAATCGATGGTCGCCCAGATGCCGCAGGATCTGTTCAAGGCGCAGGGCAAGCTGGTCGAAGAATCGCTGAAGCTGTGGCAGGGCATGGCCGAACGCTTCCTGCCAACGGCCGATGGCACCGCGCTGACGCCCGCCGATCCGGCAGGCCTGCCGCGCAATGACCGCCGCTTTGCCGACCCGGCATGGCGCGAAAATCCGGCCTTTCTGCTGATGCACCAGACCTATCTGATGCTCGCCGACTATTTCCGCACCACTGTGAAGGGCATGAATGATCTCGACGCGGAAAAGCGCCAGCAGCTCGAATTTGCCGTTGGCGCGCTGGCCGAAGCGATGAGCCCGGACAATTTCCTGCTCACCAATCCGGTGGTGATGAAGCGCACCATGGAAACGCGCGGCCAAAACCTCGTGAAGGGGATGCAGCACCTCATCAATGATCTGAAACGCGGGCAATTGACCCACACGGACCCCAACGCCTTCCGGCTGGGCGAAAACCTTGCTGCAACACCCGGCAAGGTGGTGCACGAGACGCCGATGTATCAGCTGGTGCAATACACCCCTTCGACTGAGGACGTGTATGCCGTGCCGCTGGTGATTTTCCCGCCGTGGATCAACCGGTTCTACATCCTCGACCTCACGCCCAAGAAGAGCTTTATCAAATGGGCGGTGGATCAGGGCATAACCGTGTTTGTGGTCAGCTGGAAATCAGCCGACGAAAGCATGGCCGATGTGGTGTGGGATGATTATATCCGCGCCCAGATTGAAGCGATTGATTATGTGCGCAGCCGGCTGGACGTGCCGGCCGTCCACACCATCGGCTATTGCGTGGCGGGCACGACGCTGGCGGCGACGCTGGCGATCCTTGCGCGCCGGGGCGAAGCGGACAAGGTCAAGAGCGCGACTTTCTTCACTGCGCAGGTCGATTTCGAGAAGAGCGGCGATTTGAAGCACTTCATTGATGATGCGCAGCTTGAAATGATCGGGCAGCTTTCCCCGCAAGGCTATCTCGACGGGCGCTATCTCGCCGCGACCTTTAACGCATTGCGCGGTCGCGACCTGATCTGGAATTATGTCGTTAACAATTACCTCTTGGGCGAGGATTATCCGGCCTTTGATCTGCTTCACTGGAACGGCGATGTCACCAACCTGCCCGCCAAGTGGCACAATGATTACCTGCGTGATCTCTACCGCGACAACAAGCTGGTGGTGCCGGACGCTTTGAGCGCCGATGGCACGCCGATCGATCTCACGCGGATCGAAACCCCCGCCTTCATCCAAGCGGGGCGCGAGGATCATATTGCGCCAGCTGAAAGCGTGTGGCGGGCGACCCAGCACTTTGCCGGGCCGACCGAGTTTCTGCTGGCCGGATCAGGGCATATTGCAGGCGTCGTCAATCCGCCAGCAGCGGGCAAGTACCAATACTGGGTCGGCGACAACACCGCTCCCTCGCTCGGCGCTTTTGTCGAAAGCGCGGTCGAACATCCGGGCAGCTGGTGGCCGCATTGGCTTGAATGGCTCGAACGCCAAAGCGCCGAACGCGTCCCCGCGACGGCCAAGCGCATTCCCGGCGGCAAGGGTGACAGGGTTATCGAGGATGCTCCGGGACGCTATGTGAAGACGCGATAAAGCGTTCAGTTTCTTCAGCTTTAATGACCTTCAGCACGGTTATTGTGCGCTGCACAAAAAATACTTGACTTCGCATCCGCACTCACTATTTTGTGCAGTGCAACATGGGGTGCCCGATGATTGGGGCCACAGGACGTGAGGACAATATGGCTGACGAAGTGATCAAAGCCGAAACCGCCAAGCCCGCTGCGCCGGTCGCCAAGATCGATGCAGCCGCGGAAAAGGCCTATGCCGAAGCCGCTGCGAAGGTGGCAGATGCACCCAAGCCGGCCGCCAAAGCGGCAGCTGTGAAGACGGCTGCTGCCGAAAGCGTCGCCGCGCCCACCAAGCCTGCTGCGGCTCCGGCCAAGAAGGCTCCGGCCAAAAAAGCTGCGGTGAAGAAAGTCGCAGCCAAGAAGGCGGCCCCCAAGGCTGCCCCTGCCAAGAAGCCGGTCGCTGCCAAGAAGGCCGCGCCCAAGCTTCCCACTGTGCTTTCCACCCCCGCCACCACCATCACCAAATTCAAGGACACCATCATGGCCACCGCCAAGACCACCGATTTCACCGCCACCGCCAAGGAAGTGGCCGCTGACCTCCAGACCCGCGTCAAGGGCGCCTATGCCAAGACTGCCGAAGTCGCTGCCGAAGTGACTGAATTCAACAAGGGCAATGTTGATGCCGTTGTTGAAAGCGGCAAGATCTTCTTTGCTGGTGCACAAGACCTGGTGAAGGACAACGTCGAGACCGGCAAGACTGTCATCGAAACCGTCACCGCTGACGCGAAAAAGATGATGGAAGTCAAGTCGCCGACCGAGCTCATGCAGATGCAGGGCGAACTCGCTCGCCGCAACTTCGATGCTCTCGTCGCGTTCGGCTCGAAGCGCACCGAAGCTTGGGTGAAGCTCTACAACGACGCTTTCGCTCCGATTTCGAACCGCGTGAGCATTGCCACTGAGAAGTTCACCAAGGCTGCCTGAGGCACCTTATGCAAGTTTCTAAGCCGGGCCTCTCCTCTCTCTCCCAACCCGGCTTATGAAAGCGCGCTGAACAAGCGCAGGGCCGGATGGACCACTAACGGTTCATCCGGCCCTTTTTTATCAATTCTAGTCTCTTGCACTCAGGCCAGCGAATCCCATAATGAGGGTTCATGCCAATCACATCCCTACCCACTCTTGCGCGCAGCGCGGCCGCGCCGGTTTTCCCGGTCGCCTCTCCCTGCGCCGCAGATAAGGACAAGGATGGTGCAAATGATGGCGCCAATGACGGCGATGGTCAGGTCGGCATTGCCACCAAGACCCGCACCAAGCCGAAAAAGCCCAGCCAGTACAAAGTGCTGATGCTCAATGATGATTACACCCCGATGGAATTCGTGGTGATGGTGCTGAAACGCTTTTTCGGGATGGATCTGGAACAGGCGACCCGCGTGATGCTCCACGTCCACCAGCGCGGCGTGGGCGTGTGCGGCATCTTCACTTATGAAGTGGCCGAGACCAAGGTGCATCAGGTGATGGACTTTGCCCGGCAAAACCAGCACCCGCTGCAATGCACGCTGGAAAAGGCCTGAGCCTTTCAAGCACCGCACATGAGATCGCCGCACCACCCCGAGCCTGAAACCCCCGGCCCGGGGCAGGAAAGCGTGTGGGACTACCCGCGCCCTGCCATCTGCGAGCCTGCCACCAGGCGTATCCAGATCGTGCATCGCGGAATCACGCTGGCCGATAGCTCGGCTGCATGGCGCACGCTCGAGACCAGCCACCCGCCTACCTATTACTTGCCCCCCGCCGACATTGCGATGGAATGGCTTTCCCCCAATCCGCATCGCTCCCTTTGCGAATGGAAAGGCCAGGCGCATTACTGGAACGTGACCCTTGCCGGTGATCATTTCGCGGCCGCCGCCTGGAGCTATCCAGCCCCTACCGCTGCCTTTGCCCCCATCGCTGGCATGATTGCCTTTTACCCCGAACCTTTTGAGCGCTGCCTTGTTGATGGCGAGCAAATCAGCCCGCAACCCGGCAGCTTCTACGGCGGCTGGATCAGCCGATTTGAAGCTGGCCCGTTCAAAGGCGGGCCAGGCAGTCGTTTCTGGTAGGCAAATTGTGCATGGCAGGGCATGACCAGCAGCCTTAATGGCGCTATGGCCTGATACATGAGAGGATGCGCATTTCGCGCAGCACATAATCAACCAACCAAGCGACAAGGCCGCAAGACCGACCAGTGCTCAACTTCCTGCCCGCTATTGATCGCTATATACTGCGGCTCGTGATCGTGCCGATGGTGGGGGTGTTTGCGCTCGCCGCCTCGCTGTTCATGCTCGACAAGATGCTGCGGTTGTTTGATTTTGTGGCGGTCGAAGGCGGGCCGATTGGCGTGGTGTTCCGCATGTTGGGGGCGCTTGTGCCCGAGTATGCGAGCCTTGCGATCCCGCTTGGCCTGCTGCTCGGCATCCTGCTTGCCTTCCGCAAGCTGGCCACCACCAGCGAGCTCGACGTGATGCGCGCTGTCGGCCTGTCCTATGGGCGGCTTCTGCGCGTGCCCTATGCGATCACGCTGGTGCTGGTGGCTGTCAATGTGGCGCTCGTGTTCTATATCCAGCCGGTCAGCCGTTATTATTACGAACAGCTCGAATATGAGCTGCGCTCGGGCGCCTTGGGAGCATCGATCAAGGTTGGCGAATTCAACAAGTTGGCTGATCGTCTCGCCCTGCGGATCGACGAGAGCGAGGATGACGGGCGTCGGCTGATCGGCATTTTCGCGCGCGTCGCCAATGACAAGGGTCAGGTGCTTTCGATCAGCGCGCGTGAGGGCAGTTTCCTTGCCACCAGCGACAGCCCCGATACCATCATCCTGCGCCTGACCGAAGGAACGATCATTCAGGACACCGGCAGCGCCCAAGGCAATGCGGGACCGCGCGTGCTCAGCTTCAGCCGTCATGATCTGCCGATTGATCTGCCAGCCATCGAACAATTCCGCGCACGCGGCGATTCGACGCGCGAATATATCCTGCCCGAATTGCTACAGATCAGCTGGAGCAAGGCAACCGCTCCGGCACAGCGCGACGCCGGACAGGCCACCTTCAATTACCGGCTGGTGGAAATTGTGATGATGCTGTTGATGCCCATGCTGGCCGTGGCGCTGGCGATCCCGCCCAAGCGCTCGACCAGCGCTCTGGGCGTCTTCGTCTCGATCGTGATGGTGGTCGCCTATCACAAGATCAACCAGTATGGCGAAGATGTCGCCAGCCTTGGCCGGGTGGATCCGATCATTGCCTTGTGGGTACCATTTGTGCTGTTCGCCGCTCTCATTATCTGGATGTACACCCGCGTCGCCCATGTGCCGGGCGGCCAGCCGATTGGCGCGCTGGAAAATGCCTTTGCCAAACTGACCAAGCGGTTGGGCAAGCTGTTCGCACGGCGCAAGGGGCATTATGCGCCCGTCGTGCGCGATGGCACCGCAGATCCTTCCGCGCAGGCGGCTGAATAGGGCCGGCCGATCATGCAGCTCGATTTCTTCCCCTCGCGCACGCTGACGCTTTATCTTGCCAAGATGTTTGCCAGCCGCATTGCTGCGGTGCTGTTTCTGCTGGTGCTGGTGCTGCTGGCGCTTGATCTGCTTGCGACCAGTGGCAAGATTCTGGAAGTTGCCGGCAATGGTCAGGCAGAGATCGCGCGCTACGCTGGGTTGCGCCTGCCGCAGCTGGTTTCGCGTTTCCTGCCCTATTCGGTGTTGTTGGCGACTCTCATCACGCTGGTGACACTCAATCAGAATTCCGAAGTGATCGCGATGAAGGCAGCGGGGCTTTCTGCCCATCAGGTGCTTGCTCCCTTGCTGCTGACGGCAGGCGTCGTGGCGTTGCTGAGCTTTGGTTTCAACGAACGCGTTGTGACCCGGGCCAACGCCACGCTCAATGTGTGGGAAGGTGGCGGGTTCGTGCCTGTGCCACCAGTTGACCCTGCAAGCGGCGGCGTGCGTGCCAATGCCTATCTGACTGATGGGACCAACATTCTGACCGCCACCACTCTTGCAGGACGCGGCGGCACCATCGAGATGACGGGTGTCACTTGGTATGCACGCGGGCCCGGAGGGATCATCAAGGAACAGGTGCGCGCTCCCCGTGCGGTCTATGCAAAACCCGGCTGGCGGCTGGAAAACCCGGTGCGTTTTGATGTGGCGAGCGCTACGCTGACGCCTCTGGAGACTCTTGTGGTGGGCGAGGATCTGACCCCCGAGCGGATCGATCTGCAGGCGGTCGATGCTGATGCGTTGGGCTTTTTCGAACTGCGGGACACCATTGCGGCCTTTGAGGCGGCGGGACGCCGTAGCGGGGAATTGCGCGCCAAATGGTGGCATCGCATTTCCGGCCCCCTGTCGGCAATGTTGATGCCGCTTCTGGGATCGATCGCCGCCTTTGGCCTTGCGCGTTCAGGGCAATTGTTCGTGCGCGCAATCATCGGCATGGCTTTGGGCTTTGCCTATTTCGTGGTTGATAATGCTGCTCTGGCGATGGGCAATTTCGGGGGCTATCCGCCACTTCTTGCCGCTTGGGCGCCATTTGTGCTGTTTGCGCTGGTGGGCGAGACAGTGCTGATCAGGACCGAAGAATGAGTGTCGCGCAATGAGCCGCGACTGGTCGCTGCGCCTTGCGCGGCCTGGTGATGATGCGGTGATCGCGCAGCTTGACGCCGGACGCAGTGCCGAAAGCGCTGCCCGGCTAATCCGCAAGGGTCATTGCCTCACCGCCCATATGCGCGATGCGCCAGCAGGATTTCTCGTGAGCGAACCCTTCAGCCGCGAACTGCATGTCTGGCAGATCTTCGTTACGCCCGCCTATCGGCAAGGCGGAATTGGCTCAGGTCTTGCGCGCGCCTGCGTGATTGATGGGCGCAATGCAGGCTTTCGCGCAGTGACGCTCACCACCGACCGCGATAGCACTGCCTTCCTCATGCGACTGGGCTTTGAGGAGGTGACCGCGCTTGATGCCCACCTGCGCCTTGCGGGGGAATTGGCGAACGAGGTGGATGATGGGCTCGCCCCAGAAAGCCGCTGCGCGATGATCTGTTTTCTGGATTAGGGCCTGTGGGGATTCACAAGCGGGTTGAATTGTGATTCAAGCTTGGGATGGACCGCTATGTGCTGACAGACG
>MEDW01000023.1 GCA_001724215.1 Erythrobacter sp. SCN 62-14
GGTTGATCAGCAGCACTTTCAATTCCCCGCGATAATCGGAATCGATCGTGCCCGGCGTATTGGGCACCGTAATGCCATGTTTGAACGCAAGGCCCGAACGCGGGCGCACCTGAATTTCAAAGCCTTCGGGAATGGCGAGCGCCAGCCCCGTTGCTACCGGATGACGCGCACCGGGCGCGATCACCACATCCTCGGCGCTGACCACATCCATCCCCGCCGCGCCTGCCGTGGCATAGGCCGGTAGCGGCAAGTCCAGCCCATGCGGCAGTCGTTTCACCTTGACCGCTATCGTCACTCCGCTGCCTCCGCCCGCAGGCTGGCTGCGATCCGTTCAGCCAGCGCCATGGCAACCGCGCTCTTGGGCATCTGATCGAGGCTTTCGACGCCTTCGGCGCTGATGATGTGGACGCGGTTATTGTCCCCGCCCATCACATCGCCTGACACATCATTGGCCACGATCCAGTCGGCTGCCTTGCGCTTGCGCTTGGCACGGGCGTAATCGAGCACATTGTCGGTTTCCGCGGCAAAGCCGATCACCAATTCGGGCCGCTGGCTACTGGCGGCAAGATTGGCGAGGATGTCGGGATTTTCCGTCAGAATAAGCGCTGGCGGCGCCGAGCCGCGCTTCTTGATCTTTTCGCCCGCATAATCACGGGGGCGCCAATCCGCCACCGCTGCCACCATGACCGCCACATCGGCAGGCAGCGCATCGCGCACCGCGCGCGCCATCTCCTCAGCGCTTTCAACATCGACGCGGCTGACCCCCGGCGGGGTTTTCAAAGCGACCGGCCCTGCCACCAGCGTTACGCGCGCGCCCAGCGCTGCGGCGGCAGCGGCAATCGCAAAGCCCTGCTTGCCGCTTGAACGATTGCCAATATAGCGCACCGGATCAATCGCTTCCCATGTTGGGCCAGCCGTCACCAGCACATGGCGACCATCCAGCGGGCGGTAATCGGCAGGCCCTGCAAATTCTGCCCCATCCATCACATCGCCGAGATCCGCCTCAATCTCGACAGGGGCAATCGGCACAGCCGGTTCGGGCGCGGATTTGCGCGGATCGACCATGTGATTGATCGCGCCCCCATCGACCGGCGGCGCAGCGCTGGCAGCGCCTTTCTTGGCGAGCAGCGGCCCGCCAAGGTCTGGCAGGCTATCGGATGCGGGCGCTTCGAGAAATTCCTCGGGCAAAGGCGCATCGCCCAGATCGGCGTAATCCGCCTCGATATCCTCATGGCTGCGCTTGGCGGTGGAACGCGGGATCAGGCGCGAGAGAAAGCCACTCAGGCCACCTTGATCTGCGCCTTCAGTCTGCGGCAGGGCGGCGTCTTCTTCGGCCTCGTCGAAATCTTCTTCAGGCTCGAGCGCTTCGACCTCAATGACAGGCGCGGGCGCAGCGGCCACAGGCTCGGGCAGCTCCAGCCCCAGCTGCTCGGCAATTTCCGCCCAGATCGCTTCGGGCTCAGGCAAGCGGCCATAGCCAAACTCGCCGCAGGCCATCGCGCCCTTATCGGGGTGGAGCACGGCAACGCCCGCCGCCTTGAGCAGAGCGATGTTGCGCTGCGTGGCGGCGTGTTCCCACATCCGCACATTCATCGCCGGAACCGCCAGCACTGGCTTGTCGGTGGCAAGGATCAGCGTGGTCGCCAGATCATCGGCGATGCCAGCGGCCATCTTGGCCAGCAGATCGGCCGTCGCCGGGCACACCACCACCAGATCAGCCTCGCGGCTCAATTGGATATGGCCCATCTCGGCCTCGTTCTTGAGGTCGAAGAGATTGGTGTAAACCTGATTTTCTGAGAGAGCGGCAAGCGCCATGGGGGTGACAAATTGCTGCCCGCCCTTGGTCACCACGCAGGTGACGCTGGCGCCGCCCTTGCGGATCAGGCGCACCAGCTCGCAGGCCTTGTAGGCCGCAATGCCGCCGCCCACGACGAGCAGGATGCGCGGACCAGCTTGGGGACCAGTGCCGTTCACCGCCCGCTCTCCTCATGCCTGAAGCCGCCGCCTCGCATAATTCGCCTGTCTCTCCAGTTCGCGCGTAAGCACGCGCGCGAGCGAAGGTTGTTGCCCGCTTTGGTTAAGATTGCCCTTACGCGAATCTTTTCTAGCCCACGAGACCGCTGGCGAACAGGGCCCACATTGCGCCTGCCCCTGTCAATCCGGCCGCTATGTAGCCGATCAGCGAGACGCCTTGGCGTTGGTCCGTGATAAGCGGAATATCGGGAAGCGGCGGTGCTTCGGGCGCGCCGCCCTTGGGCGGGAACATTTCCTCGACCCGGCGAATGAGACCCGGCAGGCGCAGCAGCGTTTCGGTGTCCTGCTTAAGACGATCCGCCAGCGCGGCCTCAGGCCCCAATTCATCGCGCAGCCATGATCGCACATAAGGCGCCGCAGTATCCCACATATTGATATCGGGATTGAGCTGGGTGGCGATGCCTTCGACCATCACCATCGTCTTTTGCAGCAGCAAGAGGTGCGGCTGGGTCTGCATATCGAAATCGCGGGTGATCGCGAACAGCCCGTCGAGCATCTGGCCCACGGAAAGCTCCTTCACGGGCTTGCCGCGCATCGGTTCGCCCACCGCGCGAAGGGCCGTGGCGAATTCGCCGACCGAGTGATAACTCGGCACATATTGCGCCTCGAAATGAATTTCCGCGACGCGGCGGTAATTGCCCGTCGTCAACCCGTAGAGGATCTCGGCCAGCCATTGCCGCGCGCGCCGATCGATCCGGCCCATAATGCCGAAATCAATCGCGACAATCGTCCCGTCATCCTCAACGAAGAGATTGCCCTGATGCATATCGGCGTGAAAGAAGCCGAGGCTGATCGCCTGCGTCAGAAAGCTGATCACCAGCTTCTGCGAGATAGCATCGAGATCATGCCCGCGCGCGCGCAGTTCTTCGACACGGCTGATCTTGACCCCATCGATCCATTCGATGGTCATCACCCGGCCATTGGTGCGATCCCAGTCGATATCGGGAATGCGGTAGCCGCCAACCCCCGCCATTTCCTGCGCCAGTTCCGAAGCCGAAGCTGCCTCGCGCCGCAAGTCGAGTTCTGAGTTGGACCAGCGTTTGAAGTTGGCAATCGTCAGGCGCGGGCGCAAGCGGCTTGCCTCGCCGCCCATCGCCTCGACATGGGCGGCGGCCCATTCATAAGTGGCGATGTCGCGGGCGAATTTCTCGCGGATGCCGGGGCGCAACACCTTGATCGCCACCTTGCGGCCATCGGTGGTGACGCCCTTGTGCACCTGCGCGATGGAGGCAGCGCCAACGGGCACGGGGTCGATTTCGCTGAACAGCTTGTCCAAAGGCTGGCCAAAGCTGCTTTCAATCGCCGCCTTGATTTCCGCAAAGGGAACAGGCGGCAGGCTGTCCTGCAAGCTGAGGAGATTGTTCGCGGCTTCCTCACCCACCAGATCGGGCCTGGTGGCAAGGCTTTGCCCCAGTTTGATCGCTGCAGGGCCAATCGCGCGGAAAGCGCCGGCATAATCGCGCGGGCCGTTCTTGCCCGTCAGCGTGACAAGCCGCGCCAGCCTGACCAGACGGCGCAGACCAGCGGGCGCGTTGGAATCATTCTCAATCCCCACCAGCGCGCGGCGGCGCGCCAGCGTCACGCCCCAGCGGGCAAGCCGGGAAAGGTGCGTTACAGACGAGGTCACGCGTTAAATCTTCCACCCCGAATGGATCGCCACGAGCCCGCCCATGATCGGCTCCACCTTGGTGTTGATGAAGCCTGCGGCGCGGATCATGCGTTCGAACTCGGGCATCTTGGGGAACTTGCGGATCGATTCGACGAGATAGCGATAGGATGCCGCATCACCCGCAATCACCTGCCCCATGCGCGGCAGGAGATGGTCGGAATAAAGATCATAAGCCTCTTTCAGCCCTGACCATTCAACAGTCGAGAACTCAAGGCAGAAAAACCGCCCGCCCGGCCGCAGCACGCGGTGCGCTTCGGCCAAGGCGCGGTCGATATGGGTCACATTGCGGATGCCAAAAGCAATGGTGTAGGCATCGAAAGTGCCACTGGCAAAGGCTACTTCCTCAGCGTTCTGGCGAGTGAAGACGAGGCTGCCCTCGCTTGTCCCACTGCCGCGCTCCGCTGCGCGCTCGGCGCCGACATCGAGCATATCCTGATTGATATCAGCGACGGTGATATCCGCGCCGCGTGCTGCCATGCGGAAAGCGATGTCGCCTGTGCCGCCTGCCATATCGAGGATCTGCTCACCCGGCTGCGGTTTGACGCGGCGCACAAAGCGATCCTTCCACAGCCGGTGCATCCCCCCCGACATGGCATCATTCATGATGTCATATTTGCGCGCGACGCTGGTGAAGACCTCGCCCACGCGGCGGGTTTTTTCTTCGGGGGTGACTTCGGTGTAACCGAAGGAAACGGTTGCGGGTTCGGATGGCTCGGTCATGCGCCCTCACCTAGAGGCAATTGCTCCCAAGGCAAAGGGTGTTAGAGGCATTCTTTGTTGCGTTTACCGCGCCGCCCACTCCCCCGCCCTTCCGCCCGGATTGTAACCCGGTAGGCTCCAGGCGGAAGGGCGGGGGCGTGGGTGGCCCGGTTCTGTGAGCGGAAGCGAACACAAAGAAATGCCCGAACTGCCCGAAGTCGAAACCACCGTGCGCGGATTGGCGCGCTTTCTCGAAGGCGAGGTGGTGACCAGCCTCACCCTCAATCGCCCGAACCTGCGCCGCCCCTTTCCGCCTGATCTGGTGCAGGTGATGACAGGCGCGCGCATCACGCATCTGTCGCGCCGGGCGAAATATGGCCTCATCCATACCGACCGCGATGCCACCATGATCTTTCACCTCGGCATGAGCGGGCGCTGGCGAATCGATCCCGAAACCCCCGAGACGCATGATCACTTGCTGCTCACCACGGCGCGGCACAGCTTTGCCCTGTGCGATCCGCGCCGCTTTGGTTCGGTTGATCTGGTGGCGAGCGATGCGCTGGAAGCATGGCCGCCCTTTGCCGCGCTCGGCCCGGAACCTTTGGGGGATGGGCTCTCGGTGGCGCATCTCAAGGCAGCGCTTGCAGGCAAGGTTCCGGCGATCAAACTCGCCCTGCTGGATCAGCGGATCGTCGCAGGGCTTGGCAATATCTATGTCTGCGAGGCGCTGTGGCGCGCGCGGATCAATCCGCGTAAAGCCGCGGGCAAGGTGACAGGCGCGCAATTGGAGCGCCTCGTGCCTGCCATCCGCGAAGTGCTCGAAGCGTCGATCCGCGATGGCGGCTCCACTTTGCGCGACTATGCCCGGCCGGATGGGGAACTGGGCTATTTCGCCAGCAGCTTTGATGCCTATGGCCGCGAAGGCGAGCCATGCCGGCGCGAAGATGGCGGGGTAATCCAGCGCATCACGCAAGGCGGGCGCAGCACGTGGTATTGCCCGGTGTGCCAACGCTGATTGCGCTCCGGGCGCCTGCGGGCGCGCACTTGCGCTTGCTGTGACTTCATCGCCGATTGAGGGAATCATTGACCTTGCGCCCACTTCACACTATGTGCGCGCCTTTCCGGCGGTCGGGCTTGTGCTCGCTCGCCCCCTTTCGAGCACACCCAAGATAGCAAACCGGCCGCCTGCGGTGGCCCCATCAGAACGCGAGACAGACGAGACACTATGGCCAACACGCCGCAAGCCAAGAAGCGCATCCGCCGCAACGCACCCCGTGCGGATATCAACACCGCCCGCATCAGCCGCATCCGCACCTTCATTAAGAAGGTCGAAGCGGCTTGTGAAACCGGTGACAAGGAAGCCGCTGCTGCCGCATTGAAGGCGGCCCAGCCCGAAATGGCGCGCGGCGTGGCGCGCGGTGTGCTCCACAAGAACACCGTGGCGCGCAAGATGTCGCGCCTCACGCGCCGCGTCGCCTCGCTCTGATTCGCATTTCCTGAGGCGATTCGGTCACACCCTTTAGGTGTGTTTACGGATTGTTCCTGAGCCAGAACAGCTGAGGGCTGCACCTGTCAGGTGTGGCCCTTTTGCTTTATGACCATTGTGGCAGCAACACCCGCCATAAATGTCAGGATTCTCCACGATTCGCAGCCCGCACGAAAGCAATTCCTATTAATTTCAGATAGATGAATGCAACTCCTAGGGGTTGACCCATGTCAACAGGATTATTTCAGTTTTTTTAAAACTCCTTGCTTGCGCAAATCGGGCTAGCGCTCTTTATTCATCCCTCACCCGGGGCGGGACAGCGCGGGTCTTACACAATCGAGCCGACAGGGGGGCTTCACCGGGACGTATCGCGTTCCGGGGAAAGCGGAAGCTTTGCCTGAAGAGAACAGAACATCCGGAACCCGCGCGCAAATCGCGGGGACCATTGCCGTAGTGGGGATGCAGTGGTGCACAGAAACGACAAAGCGCGCATGCCGCGCCGCCATGCAGACGAACATTTGATGGAAGACGCAGAAGCTGTGAATCTGGCGGCCGATTGGGCGGATATCAGCCAGGGCTTGCGCAAGGACTTGGGGCATCAATTGCACAGCCAGTGGATCAAGCCGATCCAGCTCGGCAAGCTTGATCGCGACAGCGGCACGCTTGAATTGTTCCTGCCCACCGAATTTTCCGCCAACTGGGTGCGTGATCGCTTCCATGATCGACTGCAACTGGCGTGGAAGATTGCGCGCAGCGAAGTGCGTCAGGTCAATATTCAGGTCCATCCCGGCCGCCGCCAATTGCCCGAACTGCGGCTTGATGATGGCCGCCGCCCGGCCAATGACGGGGTCAGCGCGCTGGCCATGGCGACCGGTGCGATTGCGGATGCGGGCTTTACCTCCTCGGTGGGGCTGGACCCCTCGCTCACCTTCGCGGCTTTCGTGACGGGCGAGGCGAATGTGCTCGCCTGCAACGCCGCCCAGCGCATGGCCGCCTTGGAAGCGCCGCAATTCTCCCCGCTCTATCTGAAAGCGGCGACCGGGCAGGGCAAGACCCACCTCTTGCACGCCATCGGGCATGGCTATCTGCAGGCCCACCCACGCGCGCGGATCTTCTACTGCTCGGCCGAACGCTTCATGGTGGAATTCGTGCAGGCGCTGAAAGCCAACCAGATGATCGAATTCAAGGCGCGGCTGCGTTCCTTCGATCTGCTGCTGGTCGATGACATCCAGTTCATCATCGGCAAAGCGAGCGCGCAGGAGGAATTGCTCTACACCATTGATGCGCTGCTGGCTGAGGGCAAAAGGCTGGTTTTCGCCGCCGACCGCGCGCCGCAAGCTCTGGACGGGGTCGAACCGCGCCTCTTGTCGCGCCTGTCGATGGGACTGGTGGCCGATATTCAGGCGGCTGACATTGAACTTCGCAAGAAGATCCTCGTCTCCAAGCTCACCCGCTTTGCACCGCTTGATGTGCCTGAGGATGTCGTCGATTTCCTCGCCCGCACCATCACCCGCAACATTCGCGAGCTGGTTGGTGGCCTGAATAAACTGGTCGCCTATGCGCAATTGACCGGCCAGCAGGTGTCGCTGCAACTGGCTGAAGAACAGCTCACTGACATCCTCTCAGCCAACCGCCGCCGGATCACGATTGACGAGATTCAGCGCACTGTGTGCCAGTTCTACCGGATCGACCGGTCTGAAATGAGCAGCAAGCGCCGCGCCCGCGCGGTGGTGCGCCCGCGTCAGGTGGCAATGTATCTGTCAAAAGTGCTCACCCCGCGCTCCTATCCCGAAATCGGACGCAAGTTTGGCGGGCGCGATCACTCCACAGTGATCCACGCGGTGCGGCTGATCGAAGACCTACGTGCGCGCGATGCCGATATTGATGGTGATGTAAGGAGCCTGCTCAGGCAGCTCGAAAGCTGATCCGCAAGGGTGAATTTGCTCATATTTCACACAGATTGTGGGCAGGGTTTTCACAGCCCTGCTCACAGCTTTGCACACAGTCTTACCCACAGCCTATTCACAGGCGCTGCGCAGCCTGCCAACAGGTTGCACCATGAGCCTATCCCCTGCCCGCCTTGATCGTTTCGCCCGCCATATCGTGCTGCCCGAAGTGGGCGGTGCGGGTCAGGTGCGGCTCTCCGAATCGCGGGTCGCGGTGATTGGCCTCGGCGGCATTGGTTCGCCAGCGCTGCAATATCTTGCGGCCAGCGGGATCGGACGGTTGAGCCTTGTCGATAATGATGTGGTCGATGCCTCGAACCTGCAACGCCAAACGATCTTCACCACCCGCGATGTGGGCCACGGCAAGGCGGTGTCGGCGCGGCGCTGGCTGGCCAATTTCGACGATACGCTGCAAGTCGATGTGTCGGACGCGCGCATCACCGCGGATAACGCAGCCAGCCTGATCGCGGGCGCGGATGTGGTGGTGGACGGGACGGACAATTTCGCCACGCGCCTTGCGGTCTCGGATGCTTGCGTGGCCGCTGGCATACCCCTGCTCTCGGCAGCGGTGGGCAAGTTTCAGGGGCAGGTCGGGGCCTTTGCCGGACACTTGCCGGGTGAGGCCTGCTATCGCTGCTATGTGGGCGATGCTTTCGATGCCGAGGACTGCGACACCTGCGCCGAAGATGGCATGCTGGGCGCGATGGCGGGCTGGGCGGGCAGCTTTGCCGCGCTGCAAGCGGTGCGCGTGCTGCTCCAAGGGGTGAGCACTCTGGGCGATCCGCAATGGGGCCGGATGCATATTCTTGATGGGCTGAAACCCGGCTTGCGCACGATCCGAATTATGAAAGACCCAGCGTGCAAGGGGTGTGCATCAGCCGCCTAGCACCTCCTCAACCCATTCCGGCACAATCACGCTCGCCTTGCCCAGCCGCGATTCGTGGAACAGGCGCGACCCTTCGGAAGGCTCTAGGTTCAACTCCAGCGTCCGCGCCCCTGCCCTGCGCGCTTCCTCAACAAAACCTGCCGCCGGATAGACCGCGCCGCTCGTGCCGATGCTGACAAACAGATCGCAAGCCTCCAGCGCCTGATAAATCCGCCCCATCTCGTAGGGCATCTCGCCAAACCACACCACATCAGGCCGCAAGCAGGGGGCAGCGCACACCGGGCACGGCGGGCGCTCGATCATCGCCCCCTCCCAGCGCGAGCGCGTGCCGCAAGCCGTGCACAAAGCGCTTTTGAGCTCGCCATGCATATGCAGCACTTGGCCGCTGCCGCCACGTTCATGCAGATCATCGACATTTTGCGTCACCAGCAGCACCTCGCCCGCAAATTCCCGCTGCAACCGCGCCAAGGCCATGTGCGCCGCATTGGGCACAACATCGGCCAAAGCCGCGCGGCGCATATCGTAGAAGTTCAGCACCAGATCGGGGTTGCGGGCAAAGCCTTCAGGCGTTGCGACATCCTCCACCCGGTGTTGCTCCCAGAGTCCCCCTGCAGAACGAAAGGTATCGATCCCGCTCTCAGCCGAAATGCCTGCCCCGGTGAGGATGACGATGCGCTTGATCTGTGTCATGGCACCACTCAAACATCCCCTCACAGATATGGCAATGGGCAGACAAGCAATGCGTTTCGGAGTGATTGGACACAAGGGCCGGATGGGCGAGGCGCTCGCCGTGGCGATTCGGGATGCGGGGCACACCTTGCAGGTGGGCGTGGATGAAGGCGGCAATCCCGAACCGCTCGCAGTGCAATGCGATTGCCTTGTTGATTTCTCTGCGCCGAACGCGCTGGGCGTCAATCTGGCGGCAGCAAAGGCGGCAGGCATTCCGATTCTGGTCGGCACAACCGGTCTGGCAGAGGAGCATTTCGTCATGCTGGCCGAAGCCGCGCGCCACATCCCCGTGCTGCAAACCGGCAATTTCTCATTGGGCGTTACCCTGCTGGCCCATCTGGTGCGCGAAGCGGCGAGCAGGCTGGGCACGGAATGGGACATCGAGGTGCTCGAAATGCATCACCGCATGAAGGTGGATGCGCCCTCGGGCACGGCCAAGCTGCTGGGCGAAGCGGCGGCGGCGGCACGCGGTGTTGAACTGAGCGACACCATGGAAAGCGGCCGACACGGCCACACCGGCGCGCGCGGGGAAGGGGCGATCGGCTTTGCCACTTTGCGCGGCGGCACTGTGGCGGGCGAACATTCGGTGATCTTTGCCGGGAGCGAAGAACGCCTCGTGCTGGCGCACTCGGCAGAAAACCGCATGATCTTTGCCCGCGGCGCGGTGAAGGCGGCGGAATGGCTGCACGGCAAGCCGGCGGGGCGTTACACCATGGAAGATGTGCTGGGACTGTAAGCAGTAAGTCCATGACCAAAGACCAGATCTTCGAATTTTTCCGCCGCCTCGCGGAAGATAACCCCGCGCCCCAGACCGAGCTGGAATATGGCAATGCCTATCAATTGCTCGTTGCCGTCGCGCTGTCGGCACAGGCGACCGATGTCGGCGTCAACAAGGCGACCCGCGCGCTGTTCGCCAAGGTCAAGACGCCGCAGCAGATGCTGGAATTGGGCGAAGCTGGGCTCAAGGAGCACATCAAGACCATTGGCCTGTTCAATTCCAAGGCCAAGAATGTGATCGCGCTCAGCCAGATCCTTGTCGAGGAGCACGGCGGCGAGGTTCCCGACACGCGCGAGGCGCTGGTCAAACTGCCCGGTGTCGGACGCAAGACGGCGAACGTGGTCTTGAATTGCTGGTTCGGGCAGGAGACTTTCGCAGTCGACACCCACATCTTCCGGCTTGGCAATCGCACCGGCATGGCCAAGGGTAAGACGCCCGAGTCTGTCGAGGCCAAGCTGGAAAAGCGCGTGCCCCACCCGTTCCGCCGCGATTCGCACCACTGGATGATCCTGCACGGCCGCTATGTCTGCAAGGCGCGGACACCGGAGTGCTGGCGCTGCAAGGTTGCCGATCTGTGCAGTTTCAGGAAGAAAGTGCTGGAAGCCCCCAAGGTTCGATTAACCCAGCCTTCAGGCAATTAAGCGCCCGTTCAAGCGAGCATGCGAAGATCCGCGCACCTTTCAGGAGTATTGCCCATGCCCGCTCGTCTTGCCCTTTTGGCTGCGCTGCCCGTGATGCTGGCCGGATGCGCAGCAAGCCAGCAGGACACAGGCAACCCCGCAGCCAAGGCCCCTGCAATCAAAGTGGTGGGCGAAGAGCAAAGCTGCATCCCCCGTAGCCAGATCCGCCAGTCGGTGGTGCGCAACGACCAGATCATCGATTTCGAAATGCGCAACGGCAAAGTCTATCGCGTCACCATGCCCACCCGATGCCCCGGTCTTGGCTTTGAACGCGCCTTTGCCTTTGAAACCTCGATCGATCAGATGTGCGGGGCTGATATCATCTATGTGCTGATGAATGTCGGAGGTGTTCCGCAGCGCGGCGCTGGCTGCGGCCTCGCGCCTTTTGTGCCGGTCGAATATGTCAAAGAGCCAAAGAGCTAAACATCATCCGCGCTGATCATTTCGGTGCGGTCAAGTTCACCCGTCAGGCTGGCGACAGTCACCGCCACCGCGCCATCGCCGGTGATGTTGGTGGTGGTGCGCATCATGTCCATGATCCGATCAACCCCTGCGACAAAGGCAATTGTCTCAAGCGGCACGCCGACCGCCCCGAACACCAGCGCCATCATGATGAGGCCAGCGCCCGGTATGCCAGCAGCGCCAACCGCGCCCAAAGTGCCCAGCAGCGCGATCATCCCATAATCGGCCCATGACAGCGACACACCGAAAATCTGCGCCCCGAATAGCGTCGCAAGGCCGAGATACATCGCCGTGCCGTTCATGTTGATGGTCGCGCCAAGGCTGATGACGAAACTGGCAACCGGCTTGGAGACGCCGAGATTGCGCTCCGCACAGCGCAGGGTGACAGGCAGGGTGGCGTTGGAACTGGCGGTGGAATAGCTCACCGCAATCGCATCGAGCATGCCGCGCAGAAAACCGATAAACGGCAGGCGAGCGACGAATTTGATAAGCCCGCCATAAATCAGCGCGATAATCAGCAAGCAGCCGAAATAATTGAGAAACACCAGCTTGCCGAGCGCGGCGAGCGCATCAAAGCCCAATGTTCCGGCCACCCATGCCATCAGCGCGAACACGCCAAAGGGGGTCAATTCCATCACAATCGCGGTGACTTTCTGCATCACCACGCTGCCACTTTCGAAGATCCGCAAGGCCGGCTCACCTTCTTCCTTGGCCATCAGGATGCCAATTCCGATCAGCAGCGAGAAGATGATAAGCGGCAAGACATTCACGTCGGCCATCACCTTGACCGGGCTTTGCGGGACCATGCCGAGCACCATCTCGCGCCAGGTGGTGGCGTTCGGCTCGGGCACTGCGCCCATCGTGAGCGAGGACGTGTCCACACCCGCTCCGGGCTCAATCAGCGTGCCAAGCATCAGGCCGAGCCACACCGACATCTGCCCGGTCACCACAAAGATCAGCATCGCGCGCCAGCCGACGCTGCCCAGTTTGCGCAGATCGCCAATGCTGGCGACCCCTGCGACAAGGCTGAAGAAAATCAGCGGCACCACCAGCATCTTGATGAAGGCGACAAAGACATCGCCGATGATCTTGATGCTTTCAGCCTCAGGCCCCCACAGGCGGCCAACGATAATGCCCAGCACCAGAGCGGCAATCACGCGCTGCCACAGCGGGATGCGAAACCACGCAGCCACCGCTCAGGCGTCCCCGCTCAAGGCGAGCGCTTCGCGCGCGATGCGGGCATAGATGCGCGCCAGCACATCCAGATCGGGGATCGCCACGGCCTCATCGCGCTTGTGCATGGTGGCGTTGCACAGGCCAAATTCGATCACCGGGCATAGGGCGCGCAGGAACCGCGCATCGGATGTGCCTCCGCTCGTGCTGAGTTCGGGCGCGATGCCGGTTTCCGCTTCGACTGCTGCTGCCACCAACTTTGAAAAAGCCCCCGGTTCAGTGAGGAACGGCTCGCCCGAGATGACAGGGCGCGCCGTGCCGCCATGCTTTTGCGCGATGGCGCAAACCCGGTCGGACAGGCTTTTGCCGGTGTGCAGATCATTGAAACGGATCGACACCCGCGCCTGCCCCCGCGGCGGGATCACATTGGTCGCCGGATTGCCCACGCTGATGTCGGTGATTTCGAGATTGGAAGGCTGGAACCAGCGCGTGCCCGTGTCGAGATTGAGCGCATCGAGTTCGGCCAAAATCGCCACCAACCGGGGCAGCGGATTGTCCGCCAAGTGCGGATAGGCGACATGGCCCTGCGCACCCTCGACAGTGATCCAGATATTGACCGAACCGCGCCGCCCGATCTTCACCATATCGCCCAGCCGTTTGACGCTTGTGGGCTCGCCGACAAGGCACAGATCGGGCGCATGGCCAGCCTCGGCCATATAGTCGATCAGCGCCCGCGTGCCGTGAAGCGCGGGGCCTTCTTCATCGCCGGTGATGATAAAGCTGATCGTGCCGGCCTCTTGCGGCACTTGCCCCGCCGCGCTCACCATCGCGGCAATCGCGCTTTTCATATCGACCGCGCCGCGCCCGTGGAGCAATTCGCCGCGTTCGTCGGGCGTGAAGGGATCGCTCGCCCAGCCTTCTCCGGGCGGCACCACATCGAGGTGTCCGGCAAAGGCAAAATGCCGTGTGCCGGGCGGGCCTTGGCGAATGGCGAACAGGTTCTCAACCGGCGCTTCGTCGCTGCCTGCCTCGCCCTCACCCCGCGTGAAACGGTGGACGGCAAAGCCCAAAGGCTCCAGCATGGCCTGCATTTCATCAAACACCGCGCCTGTCGCAGGGGTTATGCTGGGCGCAGAGATCAGCCGCTTGGCAAGAGAGAGCGTGTCATTCATTCTGCTCCCGACTAGCGGAGTTGCGGCCAATGCCCAAGCTTGATGTTGAAGCGATCCCCCAAACCAACGCCACCGGCTATCCTGCGCCTTATGATGCGCCAGTAAAGGCCCGCTGGTATCGCAGGCTTGGCCCCGTGGCGGGCTTCACGCAGATGGGAGCGAGCCATGTCACGCTTGAACCCGGCGCCTGGTCGAGCCAGCGCCATTGGCACAGCGTTCAGGATGAACTGGTGGTGATGGTGAGCGGCGAGGCGGTGCTGGTCGATGACAGCGGCGAGACGCGGGTTGTGCCCGGCGATGTGCTGGCCTTTCCGGCAGGCGAGGCCAACGGCCACCACCTTCAGAACCGCAGCGATGCCCCTTGCACCTTTATCGCCATTGGCGCTGGCCCGCGGGCGGAGGACACCGGCGTCTATCCCGATATCGACATGGTATTTGATGCCGCAGGCTATGCCCGGCGCGACGGGACGCGCTATGCTTCCAGCCGCGTGCCCTGAGGCGCGGCTTAACGCTTGGGCACCAGCGCTGTGTCGAGCAATTCGGCAATCCGCAATCCGGCCTGCACCACCCGCCGCCTTGCCACCGGCACGCCTGCAATGATCGCTTCTTGCGACAAGGTGACATTCATCGGCAGGTCGGCCTCGCACACATTGTCGGTTTCAAAGGCGGTGGGATAGATAAAGTCGCGCGCAATCTGCCAGCTTTCGCGGCCCCAATCCACCGCAGTCCCGCCGCCTAGTTCCGCGCGTTCAGCAGGCGAATAGCGCCGCACAACCGGGTCTGCCGGATCGCTGATCGCGCGTTCGGCCAAGGGGCCATCCCAGATCGAATGGAGATTATAGCCCGGCTTGATCCCATAAGTCGCCTTGCGATCATTGCCGCCCTTGTCATCCTTGTCGCCCGAATGGAGCGGCATGTGGATGTCGCCTGCGAAATGGACGAGGAACGCCAGCGCTTCCAGCCGCACATGATCGGGCAAGCTCCTGTCGGCCAGCAGCTTGTGATTGCGTTCAATCTGCGCGGTTACGCAATTGCCATCGGGGCAATTGGCGCGCGGGTTGTAATCCTCGCAGATCGGCGTGGTGCGATAGTGCCAAGGGCTGGTATAGGCCCAGCGCACCCGATCACCCCGGATGCAGTCGGGCCAGACGCTGGCATCCTGCAAGCTTTGCAAGGCGCATTGCGGCGTGCCGATCATGCGTTCGGCGCGCAGCAGGCGGCGCACTTCGGCGCGGGCCTCTGGCGTGATGTTTGCCTCGGCAATACGAGCCGTCTGGCGGTGGGCGTAAAAACCCCAAGCGCTCGCCTCAGCCGGCAGCGCCGCCAAGAGCGCCAGCGCAGCGAGCCTCAGCCAACCCGTTCGTATTGCTCGATCACCCATTGCTCTTCCTCAGCCGCGCCCGTCCATTCGCGCATCCACGCATGTTCCAGCACGGCCTCCATATAGCTTTGTGCAAAGCCCGGAACGCCAATCCCATAGGTAACAAAGCGCGTCACCACCGGAGCATAGAAGATATCGGCCGCGCCAAAGGTTCCGAACAGATAGGGCCCCGCATTGCCATAACGCGCGCGGGCTTCGGCCCAGAGTTGCAGGATACGCACAATATCGCGGCGGGTGTCGTCGGAAACGCCGGAAAGTTCGAAGCGGCGCCGGATGTTCATCGGCAATTCGCGGCGCAAGCTTTGATAGCCCGAATGCATTTCAGCGACCATCGAACGCGCCATCCCGCGCGCGGCGGGATCTTTCGGCCAGAACCGGTCGCGCCCGACCTTGTCACCCAGATATTCAAGGATCGCAAGGCTATCCCAGATCACCACCTCATCATCCCACAGGATCGGAACCTTGCCGGAGGAAGGCTGCACCTCGCCCATATCGTGCTTTAACTGCTCCCACTCCTCGCCCATGATCGGCACGGTGAGTTCGTCAAAATGCAGGCCCGATTGCTTCATCGCAAGCCAGCCGCGCAGCGACCAGCTTGAATAATTCTTGTTGCCGATAATGAGTTTCATATTCGCGCTTTTGCTCCACCTTGCAAAGTCGCCCCACGATTGCCCTAGATATTCAGACTGGCACTGTCGAGGCTGAACAGGCTAAAGCGCGAGGATTAAAGGATCCCCTGATGAATTTGCCGCCCTTCCATCTCGCCTTTCCCGTCGATGATCTTGAGGCCGCGCGCGCCTTTTACGGCGGGGTGATGGGGTGTGCTGAGGGACGATCGAGCGAGGAATGGGTGGATTTCGATTTCCACGGCCACCAGATCGTGGCTCATCTGGCTCCGGGCGCATCGGGCGACCGCGCGAACAATCATGTGGATGGCCACGGCGTGCCGGTGCCGCATTTCGGGCTGGTGCTGGCGATGGAGCAATGGGAGGCGCTGGCCGAACAGCTGCGCGCAGGCGGCGCTGATTTCGTGATCGAGCCGACCATCCGCTTCAAAGGCCAGCCGGGCGAACAGGCCACCATGTTTCTACGCGATCCGGCGGGCAATGCGCTCGAATTCAAGGCGTTCAAGGACATGGCGAGCCTGTTTGCGAAGTAGGCTTGATCAAGGTCGGCGCTTGAGGGTTTTTGTGAAGGGTTTCGGGCGCTTGCGCCCGAAACCCTTCACACTTTCAGCCATCCGGCCGCGTTCAATTCCGCACCAAAACCTGCCGCGCTAACCCTGCCACCCTTCGCCCAGCGCATCGGCCACAACCGCTGCGCGCAAGGCCGCGATGCCCATGCCTTTTTCGCTGCTGGTGAGGTGGATTTCGGGAAAGGCCGCAACGTGTTTCTTAGCCTCGGCGGCGGTTTTTTCGGCAACCACCTGCAAATCGCTCGCCTTGATCTTGTCCGCCTTGGTCAACACGATGCGATAGCCAACAGCGGCTTCATCGAGCATCGTCATCATTTCGCGGTCAGTGTCTTTGAGCCCATGGCGGCTATCCACCAGCACCAGCGTTCGCGCCAGCACCGCGCGCCCGCGCAGGTAGCTTTTGACGAGGCTCTTCCACTTTTCAACGACCTTCACCGGCGCCTTGGCAAAGCCATAGCCCGGCATATCGACCAGCCGGAACAGCGGCAGGCCAGCATCTTCGCCCTCGATGCGTTCGGGCCGCCCGACATCGAAGAAGTTTAATTCCTGCGTGCGACCCGGCGTCACCGAAGCGCGCGCAATCGCCTTGCGCCCCGTCAGCGCGTTCAAGAGCGAGGATTTGCCCACATTGCTGCGCCCGCAAAAGGCGATTTCCGGCACGATCGGCTCGGGCAGGAATTTGAGCTGCGGCGCGGACAGCAGGAAATCGACCGGCCCGGAAAAAAGCCGGGAGGCCGCTTCCTCGCGCGCTGCCTGCTCGGCTTGCTCGCTCACCCGCCTTGCCCCTGCGCTGCCTTCTTGCGCTCTGCCTCAGCCTTCTCCTGCGCCGCGGCAGCTTTCAACTGCGGATGCTTGGAATAGAGATAGCTTTGTTGGGCCAGCGTCAGGATGTTCGAGGTCACCCAGTAAAGGAGGAGGCCCGCAGCGAACGGCGCCATCACGAACATCAGGATCCACGGCATGAAGGCAAAAATCTGCTGCTGCACGGGGTCCATCGCGGCTGGATTGAGCCGGAAGGTGAGCCACATGGTAACACCCAGCAAGATGGCCAAGGGCCCGATCGCCAGGAAGCCCGGCACATCAAACGGCAGAAGTCCGAACAGGTTGAGGACGTGCGCCGGATCGGGGGCAGAGAGATCCTTGATCCACGCGATGAACGGCTCATGCCGCATCTCGATCGACAGGATCAACACCTTATACAGCGCAAAGAAGATCGGGATCTGCACCACCAGCGGCAGACAGCCGGCCAGCGGATTGACCTTTTCATCCTTGTAAAGCTTCATCATTTCCTGTTGCAGACGCTGCTTGTCGTCCTTGTAGCGTTCCTGCAGCGCCTTCATCTTGGGCTGCACGGCCTTCATCGCGGCCATGCTCGAAAACTGCTTCTGCGCAACCGGGAACATCACGCCGCGCACGATCACTGTCATCAGGATGATCGCCATGCCGAAATTGCCGACGAGCTGATTAAGCTGAAGCAGCAGCCACAACAGCGGCTTTTCAATCAGCCAGAACCAGCCCCATGAAATCGCCTTGTCGAATTCGGTGATGCCTTGCGCTTCGTATTTCTCAAGGATCTGGCTTTCCTTGGCGCCTGCAAACAGCCTGGTCGATTGCGTCACGCTGGCGCCTGCCGCCACGGTTTCGGGCGCATAGAGCAGATCGGTGCGGAACAGGTTGCTGCCCAGCGACCGGAAGCCCGCCTCGCTCACCACCCCATCACCCGGCACCAGCGCCGACAGCCAGTAGCGATCCGTAAAGCCGAGCCAGCTCGCCGCACCTTGCGGCAAATCGCGGCCCAGCTTGGCGAGGTCTTCGTAGTTGTTTTCATCCCACAAGGTGCCGCCAAACACGCCGACCGGGCCCGAATGGACAAGGAATTCGTCGGCGGTCGCCGTGGCGCTGGTGCGGTTGATGAGCGCGAAAGGTTGAACGATTGCCGCTGCATCCGAACCATTGGTGACAGTGCGGCTGGCGGTGATCATGTAATATTCGTCGATCTCAAAGCGCACCTGATAGGTAATGCCGCGCGCATCGGTGTGGCTCAACGTCACCGGGCTATCGGGCGTCAGCCGCGCGCCATCAGCTTCCCAGCGAACAGTTGCAGGCAGGCGTTTGCCTTCGGTGACAAAGCCGAATTCCGCGAAATATTGCCCCGGCGTGCCTTCGGGCGCGAACAGGCGCACCGGGCCGCTTTTCTTCGACACGGTTTCGCGGTGGTCTTTGAGCAGGATATCATCCACGCGCAGCCCCACCGGATTGATCGATCCGGCAAGGCGCGGTGTGTCGATCACAATGCGCCCCGGACTTTTAAGAGCGCTTTCAAGATCGCGGCGCGCAGGCGCGCCTTCGCCGATTTCCGCCGCCCCAGCAGCAGCCGTAGCCGTGGGAGCAGGCGCTGCCACCCCATCGCTTGCCACCACGTCGCCGGTGCGCTCGTCAGCAGGCGCGGTGATCGCGGCTTCGGGATAGAAGAACCGCATGCCCACATCCCAGCCCAGAATGAGCAGGCCGGAAAGCACGACGGCGAGCAGGAGATTGCGCTGATTGTCCAAGATAAAGCCCGTCACTAATTATCGATAAGGTGTATTATGGGAATAATACGCCAGAAATTCCACCCTTAAGGCACCGGATCATAGCCATGCCCGCCCCAAGGGTGGCAGCGCATTAGCCGCTTAAACGCCATCCATCCACCCTTCACGGCGCCATATTTGCCGATCGCCTCGATCGCATATTGGCTGCACGAAGGCGCATAGCGGCAGGTCGGCGGCAAAATGCGCGAGGGGCCAAGCTGCCACAGGCGGGCGATAAAGATAAGAATCTGCTTCATTTGCCCTTATTGCCACGGCGCGGGCGGCGGCCATAGGCCGGATCGCTCTTTCCTTCGGCAGCGCGGGCGAGCGATTTTGCCAATTCTTCGGCCATCAGGTGAAAATCGCGCTCCACGCCGCCAGCGCGCCCGATCAGCACATGATCGTGATCAGCAAGGCCCTGTGTGGGCAAGGCCGCGCGCAGCAGTTCGCGAAAGCGCCGCTTCATGCGGTTGCGCACCACCGCATTGCCGATCTTCTTGGTGACGGTGATGCCATAGCGGATGCCCTTGCCGTCATTGGGCCGGGTGAGCAGCACGAATCCGGCCCGCGCATTGCGCAGCCCCGAATTGGCGGCGAGAAAATCCGCGCGTTTGGTCAGTGTCTTGATTTCGATTGTGTCGGTTGCCGCCCGGGTCATTTGTTTGCGCCCTCAAACGCCGGTCGCGGGCCATCCGGCCCGCTTGGCTTTCGGCCTATCGGCCGGCGCGCATTTGCGATTGCGAACCGCTGTCGCGGTTCGATTCGAACACGCCCACGGCGCTGCAAAAGCAAACGGGCTCCCACAGGGAGCCCGCAAGCGCAACTGCGCGCCCGCAGCGACGCGATATTCATATCGCGTGAGCGAGGATTTCGCAGCCCGGATGGGCTGCGGAATACAAATTAAGCGCAGAGCTTCTTGCGGCCACGCTTGCGGCGGCTGGCAAGAACCTTGCGACCGCCCGGGGTCGCCTTGCGTGCAAAAAAGCCGTGGCGACGCGCGCGCACAAGATTGCTGGGCTGGAAAGTCCGCTTCATAATATCCTCGAAATCCAAATCCGCACCCGCTGCACAAGATACTTGTGAATCGGGCCACTGAGCCGCCGCCTTATCAGCGACGTGAAATAAGGACGCGCGCTTATGGGAAGACCGTGCCTGAGTCAAGCCGCGCCAGCGCAACCTGCCCGAGTTCCGACCATGCCAGCACCGGCACAAGCCCGCAGGTCTGCTCTGCCCGGGCCAAGGCGGCCCGCGCACCCCGCGCAGCCTTGAGCGCCGCGCTGATGCGCAAGCCCAACGCCTGATTAGCAGCGATCACGCGCGCAGGCCGGGACTGCGCTTCCGGCTTGGGACGCGGATCGATCCAGCGCTGCATGCTTGCCGCATCCAGCCACAATGCCCCCGAATGCGGCACGGAATTGGTCATCGCATAAAAGGCGCGGGCGTGATCGGGCGCCATGCCCATTTCTTCGTAATAGTCGAGATAAAGCCGGTTTTCAGGCGCATCGGGCGCAAAATGACGCGGTTCAAGTCCGCGGCTATCCATCCACGAATGCACCGCAAAACTCGCCCCCGGAGCAATCGTCTGGCGCTGGCCGGCCAGAAACAGTTCCACCGCGCCCGAACGCACCGAACCGCCAGCCGGCACATAGGTGGCAAGCCCCGCTGCACGAATCTTGCGGCCCAAAGCAAGGTTGGCGAGATCATGGCTGGTGCCCGGCGCATCGATAAGTTCGAGCACGGCAAGGCCCGGATAATCGCGCAGCATCGCGTCAAACTGCCGCGGGCTGGCAGCATCGGTTGACCCGACCAGCGCGGCGCGCGTCCCATCGAGCACACGGAAAGGCCCATATTGCGCAAGAAAATTCCCCGCCGCGGTCGCCAGCGAATTGGGACGCGCGGCCACAAACTGGGTGGGTGCGGTGTGGATCGTTTCGGTCACCACGGCGCTGGCCGCACCGCCCGGTGCGCGCATGGCAAAACGGGTGGTCGCGGTGGTTTCAGCCGCCATCATCGGTTCGGCCGGAACATCTACCACGCGCACCCAGCGCTGGGCTGCAGGGTCCCATTCCTCAACCCATGAAATCGTGGTGACGCTGCGCGCGGGGTTGGCGGATTTGGCCTGCACTGCGTCGACCGGCGCGAGCATCAGCGCGAAAGCCGCGCTCACCACTCCAGCCAAGGCACGCCATGTCATCATGGGGCAAATAATGGCCGGTCACAGCCTGCCAAATTGCCAAGATTTATCCTTTAAAAAACCCTTAGTATTTGCGCGTTGGCGCTCGACAAGTCTCTCTTAAATAGCCAGAAAGCTCCTTGCCCGTCATCGCAGAGCGGGCATGGGAGGTTGTTGATGGTCGCACTTGTGCAAACCGTCGCTTATCTCGGGCTGGAAGCACGCCCGATCGAAGTGCAATGCCAGATCGCGCCCGGGATGCCGCGATTTTCAGTGGTGGGGTTGGCCGATAAGGCAGTGAGCGAAAGCCGCGAACGGGTGCAGGCTGCCCTTGCGGCGATGGGCCTTGCGCTGCCGCCCAAGCGGATCACCATCAACCTGTCGCCTGCCGATCTGCCCAAGGATGGCTCGCATTATGATCTGCCGATTGCGCTCGCGCTGCTGGCGGCGATGGGCATGACCGATGCCGAACAACTGGGCGATTGGATTGCGGTGGGCGAACTGGCGCTGGATGGCCGGATCGTGTGTGAAGGTTATAAAGTTAGATGAGTGGATATATAGTTGATTGAGTCGACATAAAGTTGTGTGAGCATTGCCAAAGCATGGGCGGTGCAATCGCAATTTGCAGGATGCACATGGGGAGGGTCTAGGAACGTTTGAGTAGCCGTTCACCTAGATGACTGCCGCAATGCTCCGCAAGCTACCATCGCCTGAAGCTAGTTGAGAAGTCGTCCCCTTCATCTGGGCCGAAGACCTTTTGAGCCTGAAATATAGTCTCCAAGCCTCCGACACCTACCTCGAGTGCCAGTGCCTTCTGGCGATCTTCAAGCCAGATAAGCATCTCCCGAACCCTAGGAGCATCAGTGACCCCCAGTTCCTTGGTCAGTCTGTCCTGAAAGTTTTGAAGCCTGTTCAGGTGTTCGATCCGCTCGATTACCGTTCCCAGCGCTTTGTTCCTCTTTTCCTCAATATAGGCCAGACGTTGCGCTTCATAGTGGCGGCGGTCGTCTTCCTCACGCCTCAGCCTGGCTTCTTCAGCCCGTCGAGCATCTTCGCGCTTGCCAGCGAAAATGACGGCGAGCCCAACCGCGATGTCAGGAACCATGTTCTCGAGGGTCTGTGTCTTTCCGTCGCGGAATGACTTTCGGATGCTCGCGGCGCAGGTGACGTAGGTATCGAAGGCGAATGAGATGCGCCCGGAGGGGCTGTAATCCCATTCGGGCCAATTTGGACGCACCGAGTAATCATCCCGCTCGTCCCAGACGGTCTTCCCGAGCATTCGCATGCGGCGCTTCTTGTCGGCCTCGTATTTCGCGAGAGTCTTTTCGGAAGGCTGATGCTTCGATCGGTCGAGGATCTCTTCTATCACGAACGGCACGTGATCAGTGCCGTTGGTGAACCCAGCTTTATCATTCTTGCTCTTCAGATCGAAGCCCAGGACCCTAGCCGCGGCTACGATCGAGTTTAGAGTCAGTCGCACTCGATCGATGGATGCCGGGGCGATCCTCAACGGAATTAGGTCGGGAGCTGTAGCTCGCGCCAAGCCGTCACTCCCGGCGGGTGCCTTGCGCAGCGTGGCAATCGACTTCGAGACGAGGGGATTTTCGTCTGCGACCGCCTCGAGATCAAAATCGGAGAGCTTGAGCCTGGCTTCCTCCCGGGCAGTCGCAAGGAGATCGCCTTCGGCACGCAGTTCGCCAGCGGCAATCGTGATCCTGTCCGATATGCCCTTGGACAGCTTAGGCAAGGGCGTTTGTTGAACGGGCTTGCCGGCCGCCTTCTTTGCCCACCAGCCGAGAGGCGGGTTCGGTATCGCATGCTTCTTGCAAACCTTGTGAAGGGCAACATCCGAGACCCCCAGTTCCTTCGCGAGGTGGGTCATCGGCTTGGACCAAACGAGCTCGTAGAATGCCTTCCGCGTGAATTGCCTGCTCAATTGGCACCTCCCCTTCCCTTCCGTGCACGATCTCTTCTCGGTCGGAAAACTGACCACAAACATCCGATTCGATCAGCAATCTCTCCTTGACCCGATCGCTGGCCACTGTGCTATCGCATCGCACATGTCATTCAGTTTCCTAATCTTTGCATTGCAAGTGCCAATTGTCGCCGTCGACGAGGCGTTTCTGTGCACGCCCACACATGTCTGGGATGGTGACGGCCCAGTCTGGTGTGCGGAAGGCCCGCGGCTTAGGATTGCGGGTATCGCAGCGCGCGAGCTCGATGGGAGCTGTTCGCCGGGCCATCCCTGCCCCTCGAGTGATCCTCTCGCGTCGAGAGATGCACTCGTGGACTTGCTGGGCACCCGCAAGGGCGTCGGGAAACATGGGCATATCCTGGTTGAAGGCCCCCGAATGCGCTGTGTTTCCACCGGAAGTGCAGGAGGTGATCGAACGGGTGCTTGGTGCGTTTCGCCACGATCTGGGGACATCAGTTGCGCGATGGTGCGCGGAGGATGAGCCGCCCGCTGGGACCGATTTTGGAGGAATCACAGGTGCAGCTGAAGAACCGGGATGATGGCAAAGATCAGCTCGCAGAGGTATGGCTCAGGCTTGAGGCTTCAGTCATTGCCGTTTGTGTGGTGACCACTTACGCATTTGCAAGATGGGGCATTTTTCACGGTTAAGAGCGAACTGGATCCGATCGTAGAAACGCAAAGTCTACTGGCTTGGTCGGCTCACCCCACTTTGAGTAGAGGGATCCGCCCGTGGGTTACCGCTGTGGCGCTAAGGAACCATAAAAACGGAACAATCGACATGGCTGTCGCGACGATAGCAAGTTTCACGCCTTGATATTTGGCGCAAAGAATTTGGGAATTTCGCCAAATCTGTCCGATCAAGTCTTTACAGTATCGATCCTCGCTGCAGCCGAGCAATGCGTCTCGATAGTCAGCCTCACTCTGCTTCTTGATCTCACCGAAGAACACGAGGTTCCCTTCGCCTCCGTTGGTATCCGGGAAGTTAGCCTTAAACAGGAAGTAATACGAGAAACTCAGGCCAACACCGGTCACGATTGCAGGGATCATGACATACCAGAGCAATAGATCGGATGCGGTTAGGTTGATCGCGACCATTGTAAGGATGATCGAGTTAAACGCAAATAGCCCGTTAATGCGTGCTTCAACCCTTGGAAAGAAGCCAAGCACACGATCGAGTTGACGTTCAATTACTTCAACTTGCCTCATCTTAACGCCCCATCTCATTTTAGCAGACAGTTGGGCATGGTGCCGCAGCATCTTGCCCTCCTTCCAATCAAATCCTTCCAGAATTCCTCAAGTTTTTCACGTCTCTTTTTTTCGTGAAATGCGATGCCAGTCAGCTCTTTGCGGTATTTGCAATCGACACGCACCACCCGGACCATTCGCCCTCGCGCCTTCTTGCGGCAGCCCCTTGGGCAAGGCGATCTTCCATTGATGGGGTCGCCCTCTTGATTGTGGAGCTTTACCCTTCGATCCGTAATCCAAATGGCCTCTTCGAGCCGAGCAGCTTGATACTCCGCGGATACTCCGGCCTGTTCAGCCAATTCCTCTGCAAGCTTGTGATGCTTGCCTGCATCACCGTGGTCCAAGGCGTATGCCGGAGGCCAAACTTTTGTCCTCGCTGCTACGGTTTGACACCGGAGGAATTGTCCTAGCTGACCCCACCAGTGGTCTGCGTCGACAACATCACGAACGGAGGGTGCTGGGAGCCCGAGGCAAAATGTCCCATCACCATTTATGTGCCGCTCGGGGCAAAACAGGGGCAATTGTGCCCCAATTTTTTCCTCTTCCACTGAAGGCACTGGGCTGCCGGAAATACGCAAGCGCAATCCGGCACGAGTCCAGGATGTCTTGGGAGGACGTGCCAGCCCAACAATCTCATGAGGCTTTGTGCTTTCGATCTCGAACCACGCTGGAGCCGTAGCAGCGAGGAGTGTGATGGCCGTTTTCACCCCTTGCAGTGAGCTCTTAGCGGCGTGGCAGGTGGTGCCTGATGAGCACGTAGTGGCTCGGATTGCTGGCCTGATGAAATAAATGCAGCCCCAATCTCACGAAGCAGCATTTCGGCAGCATCAACATCGAAGTCGGGAACCTTGTGCCCGACACCCGAGAATATCTGCCGGATTGAAGCCGGGGCTGCTCGAAACGCAGCCTCTCCAAGCGCCGTTTCATATCCGTTGCATAGCTGCTGGACCGCTTCCGAACTGCAGGTTGCGCGGCTCGCGGCTGCCCGAACGCTGGCATCCCCCCTTAGACCTAAGCGACAAATCGGCGTCGTCCCATAATCGATGCCAATTGCGAGCCCAAGATCAGCTACACCCGGCAAAAAATCTTTGCACAGGTCAAATGAGGAACGGATACCTGCGGCCGCTTCGACAGCAGCCTTAATCGTCTTCTTCGTATCCGTTTCGGTTCTTGTGCCTTCTGCAACAAGCCCATGGATGCAATCGCCGATATACCTGACCTTCCGGCCCTTGAAGTCATCCCTCAGAACCGCGCCCATTTCTGCTCTGATGACATGTAAGTTTGCAACCGATTCGGCTACTCGGTCGGTCACAATTGCATTGTCGATGTAAGCGGTGAAGTTGTCGATGTCCGCGAAGATCGACGCGAGTTCCATCCTGATAGCGTTGCTGGGGGGATGGTCTGCAAAGACAATATCCTTCAGCGGCGGCTCCTTGTGATGGAACCTGAAATCAGCCCCGTGCAGACTGGCATTCTCCCAGTCGACAATGATCTGACTGGCAGTCTCATAGGCCTTCTCGACCCGTTGGCCCGCGGTGCTGAAATCTCCGGCTGTCTGAACCCGATTCGCGAGAAAACCTTTGGTGAGCTCATCGGTCAGGAAAACTTTGGTTTGGCCAAGTTCTACTGGTCGATTGAGCGCTACTGCCGCCCTACGCCCCAGATTAAGGCCTTCTTGATCGCCGGCGGCCAATTTCGCCGCGTGATTAGCAGGGCTGCCAATGAAGAGCGGTTCTCGCTCGTCCTTTCGCCCAGAGTCGATCGCTACTGCCGGCCCACTATCGATGCCGACACAGACCCCAGTCTGAAACCGTGGAAACTCTTGGCCCAAACGGGAGACCAGTTCCCGGAAGGCAGCCGCAAACGCCACTGCCACCCGAACACGTTCGCCCTCATTTTCGAGACCCTCAGGGGACAAGACAACAGCATGCAGGCGCCCACCGTGAAAATCGACACGCTGCATATCGAATTCATCGATTAGGAGGTCGCATGCTTGGTAGTGGGCGTGGAGAAACTCAAGCGCACGCCGGTGGCTGGCCTCAGTTTCTCTCCCGCTGTCCGCGAGCACGATGTTGAAGTCGATCAAGTTGGCGTAAACATGGACACCGTGGGTGGTGATCGCGCGGTTTCTGGGAATGTCGACGAGGGCTGCCCTCGCCGCAGCCGCGTCGGTCAGAAAACCCTTGCTCAGCTTTGCCTCAGCCAGAAAGGATCGGAAATCCTCCACCCGGATATCGCCTTGCGGCACGCTATCGATAAACCGTGCAATTCGGGCTCTAGCCCTACCTTCATCCCACGCCATCTAGGCTCTTCCTTCGCTCGCCTGCTTTGAACTGAGACAGATTTAGGCCAGTTTGCAAAAGAACAATGACAGAACAAGGATCGCTGCGCCAGATGATGATCTGAAAAAACCCACCCCAATTCACAGGTTTGTGCCTTCGACAAGCCGACGGAAGGCATTAGCCGTTATGCGGCCCCCATTCGAGGATGTGATCCCGAAGGGTATTGCATGCGGGGGCCATAAGAGCTGCTGCATCCCTTCCAGGCGAGTATGTGTAGGGAATTGTCGTAACCCCGGTAAGATCGCTGGGCAGCTTCACCCTATCCTCTCTCGGCTCCATAAGGATAGCCCGTTTCCGGCCAAGGCGCCCCATGAAGAGGCCAAGCTCGAAGATCACATTATCGCGAGGCGAAGGCCATTCCTGCCCGCGAAAGAGAGTGACGTCATCGCTGTGTGCGATAGCAATGGCGAAGTCCGATTCGTCAACATCGGCTTCGAGCGACTCCAGAGCGTAATTAGCCACCTTGAAGACGTCATTCGCCCAGAGCCGCACAACGAAATCGTCATGGGCGAACGCGTTTTCTATGATGCGTCCTACAGCAATTGCTTCGGAAGAGCAGATGATGAAGACCCTGATTTTCTCACGGTGCTGTCCAACCAGCTTGTTACGTTCAAGCAGGCGGCGTGCGAGGGTTCGCGCCATGGCACGATAGATCTCGGGATAGCGTGAGGCGACGTAGATAATGTCAGTGTATCTGAACTTGGCGACCAGCCCAGGCTCACTTGCCACAACATCTGCCGACCTACGCTGAGATGGCTCGAGAATTACCATCTCGCCAACATGATCCCCTCGCCCCCGTGAAGCCACATCTCGTCCATTGATGACAATCCTGAAGCTGCCAGCGACAATCAGGTATAAATCGTTGTCATCGCCGCCTTGGGAGATGATCGCTTCATCCTCAGCAACCTCGAGCAGATCGGCTCTGGTGGCGAGTTCTTCAGCGAGTTCCCGATTACCGCCCACGATCTGTTGCTGCAGCATTGCGTCGATCAGGTTGGCGCGTCCCGCGTCACCCCGAAACCGGTCGATCAATCCAGTCAACTGAACTCCCTCCAGTAGGTCGAGGAATAGATTTCCTCGTCGTTATGCTGATTCCACTTCCAGCTACTCCAGATATTCTCCCCCCGTGGACCAAGCTTCTGTGGATCGTTGAGTCCGTCATATACTCGCTTTGTAATCCAGGTCGGCTGATCTGCGCTCAGCGATGTAAGCTTGGCAGCGAGGTTCGCCGCAGTGCCTATCCAGACCAGGTCATTGTCGCCGCGGACCCCTGTTCGTGCAGCGCGGATCTCCGATGTATCGATGCCGATGACATGGCGAATTTTATAGTCGCCAGTCCAACGCTTTTCCTTCTCGGCTTGGACGAAGTTTTTGACGGCATAATTGATTTTTAGGGCGCAAGAGACGGCGTCATTGCGTTGGCTCTTGGAAATGAAAATGCCCATCACCCGGTCGCCGTCATATGAGACGATCTTCCCGCCATGGTTTCGGATCAGCCGGGAGGCTGCGTATAGAAAGGTTTTATAGACCTCGCCTGCAAATTGCCATCTTTTAGTCTCGACGAGGTCTGTGGACTGGTCGAGATCTGCATAGAGAACTGTAGCCTTTTCAAAGCGCACCGCATGATTGGTTAGCTTGAGGTCACTTGCATCCGGGACGACTTGACCGTCACGGACGGTCCATTTGGCGCCGAAGGTATCGGCAGCGTTCTTCTTGATATCGTCCGCAACGCTCACTTGAACTCTACCCTTTCAAGCCTCACCATCAGACATTCCGTTCAACGACGACATCATCGCCAACATCGTAGCGATAGAGATGAAGCTTCCTCGTCGCGATGAGCCGGATTGCCTGTTCAACCGCCTCGGACGAGACGATGAACCACTCTCGAGGGTCGACAGATTTTCCGAGCCGGTCGGGCAGCCGGAGGTTAAGACATGCGCCAGCGAAGAACCGGTGTAGTAGGCCCTCAATCTTTTTCGGAGGGACACCCTTCGTCTCGTATTCGGCAACGACGGTCGCGGGAGCAAGGAGGAAGGTCGGATCAGTCGCTGCACCGGCGATGCGCTCCCGGGCGGTTCCGGCTGTCGAACCAATTTTGACCATGTGGTGCTTCAGATCAGCTAGCGCCGGATCCTGTGAATGGGTGCGTGCGACGTAGATGCAACCGGTAACCTGCGCCTGCTGCCCGTCGAACAATGGCCCGGCTTGTGGTGCCAGCACACGCCGACTGTTATCCGCACGGTAGAGGGCCTTGCCGAATGAGCGCAGCAAATGCCCGCTTTCTGTGCCGTTGTCGTAGATGATCCTGAGGCGCGCGTCCTTCTGGTCGCCCTTGGTTCTCGTCATCCAGGGACCGACGTCGGCGATATAGGCAAGCTGCCCCTCTAGGGCCTGTGGGGATTCACAAGCGGGTTGAATTGTGATTCAAGCTTGGGATGGACCGCTATGTGCTGACAGACGCCCAGTGGGCGAAGATCGAACC
>MEDW01000024.1 GCA_001724215.1 Erythrobacter sp. SCN 62-14
GCATAGAATTCGGCAAAGTTGGCCCGATTGCTCATCGCGCGCGGCATCTCGATCAGCCCCATGCTGGCGGTGACCGGCAAGCCAAGCCCCGGCACATCGGCAGCAATGCGGCGCGGGATCGCTTGGCGGAGCGCTTCGGCGCGCGCGATGGTCTGTTCGCCGCGCAGCAGCACCACGAATTCCTCACCGCCCAGCCGCACCGCCACCGTGTCGCGCTCTCCGCCCACGCTGCGCAGCGCCTCGGCGCAGGCAATCAGCGCGGCATCGCCAACCTGGTGCCCATGGACATCATTCACCGCCTTGAAACGATCAAGATCAAGCAGGGCAAAGGTGGTGAAGCCTTGTTCGACCAGTTCATCAAAGCGCGCTTCGATAGCGCGGCGGTTCATCAATCCGGTGAGCGAATCGCGGGTCGATAATTGTTCGAGCATACGCGCCTCGCTGATCGCCGCGTCGCGTTCGCGGCGGATTGCAAGAAAGCGGTCGGCGATGGCGAGACTGATCACCACCACCTCGATCCCGGTGGCAAGGAACATGAACTGATCGAGGCTCGAAGGTGCGGCATAAAACCCGAAGCCGCGCGCCATGCGCTCGAAGGAGGCGATCAGAAGCGGCGCCCAGGCAAAGGCGACAAAACGCGCCGATCGGCTGCCCCGCCACACCGCCTGCGCAATCGCGGCAGATGCTATCAGCCCCGATGGGGTGATGGTGAGGAAATAGGCATTGTCGTCAAAGGCCTGCGTGGCATGGAGTTGCAGCGCGAACAGGCTGGGCACCACCATCGTCCAGATGCCAACCCAGAAAGTCACACGTTTGGTGGCAGGCGAAAGCGCCCCGCGTTCGAGGAACATCGTCAGGAAAATCAGCGCCGCCCCGCAGGCAATCGACCATGACATCGGCGCCATGATCGCCATGACGGCGACGGGCAAAGTGACAAGCAGGCTGATCAGCCCGCCTGCGAACATCACATAGCTCATCATGCCGGTGACCATCACTGCATGCACCAGCACAAAGCGTTCGCGCAGCACGATGAAGAACGTAATATCAAACAGCAGCGGCAGGATCAGCATCCCGATAACCAGCGGCAGCAGCATCATTTCGATGATTGACCAATCCGCATTGTCGCGGTGGCGGGAAAGGCGCGCTTCGGTGAGCAGCGGGATCGAATGCGGCCGGTCGATCCGCACCAGCACCGCGCGGGTCTGATCGGTGATTTCGGGCAGGCGAAGCGAGAAAACCGGGCCGGCGGCAAAGGGCTCGCCATCGGCTTCGCGGTAGCGGATTTCTCGCAAAGTGCCGTCTGCGTCAAGCGCTGCCAGCGTGATCGCCTCGTGCCGCGCGGTGCGGGTAAAAAAGTACCGTGGCAAAGCCTCACCCTGCCATCCGGCTGCATCAAATTTCAGCCAGCTGACTGGCAGGCTGGAGCGCCAGCCGGTGCCGCTGCAATTCCATCGGGCCTCGCTGGTCATGGCAGCAAGAGTCACCTCAGCGCCGGTTGCTGCATGGCAGGCGGGACGGAAGTTGGGGCCGTAATGCTCATCAGCCATCGCCGGAGCGGCCACAAGCGCGGCCAGAGCAGCCAAAGCCTGCAACATCCAACGCAAGAGTTTCTGCGGACCCATTGACGCCAGCTAGCATTATTCGGTTACTTCACCGTTAAGCCCCCTTGCACCGCCTGCGGGACGCAAGCCTTGATCTTTGTCCCTGCTTTCTGCCACGTCACGCGGCTGTCACATGGGTCGCATAGCGATTTTGGTGCCCCATTCTATTTGGAATTCCTGATGCCCCTTCGTCCCTTCACCAAGCTTTCCTGTGCCCTTGCCGCGCTTGCTGCGCTCACGCTTGGCGCTTGCGATGGAGGGGGCGGCGGAGCGCGCAATTCGGTGCGCGCGGTTGGATCTTCAACGGTTTACCCCTTCGCCAAGGTGGTTTCGGTGAATTTCGCCCGCGCCAATCCGGAATATCCCTCGCCGCTGATCGAATCGACCGGCACCGGCAATGGTATGCAATTGTTCTGTTCGGGGCTGGGCGCCAACACCCCCGATATTGTTAACGCTTCGCGCCGCATCAAGGAAAGCGAGTTCGAAAAATGCCTCGCCAATGGCGTAAAGGATGTGATCGAGGTGCAGGTCGGGCTCGACGGCATTGCTTTTGCCTCAGCGCAGGGCGGCATCATGCTGAACCTCTCGCCCAAAATCGTTTACGAAGCGCTCGCGGCAAAGCCCTATGGCGAACCGCAGAAGGCCAAGCTGTGGTCGGACGTTGACCGCTCGCTGCCGGCCATCCCGATCCTTGTCTATGGCCCGCCCAGCACTTCCGGCACGCGCGATGCGCTCAAGGAACTGGTGCTCGAAGTGGGTTGCAACAGCAATCCGGCAATGGGAGCGCTCAAGAAATCCGATGCGCAATCCTACCAGCAGATTTGCACCGAAGTGCGCAGCGATGGCGGCTATGTCGATCAGGGCGAGCAGGACAATCTGATTGTTCAGAAGATCGAGGCCAATGGCCGCGCTGTGGGTGTTTTTGGTTTTTCCTATCTCGATGAAAATCGCGACAAGGTGAAGGGCCTGCCGATGAACGGGGTGCCGCCCACGTTCGATAACATCTCCAGCTTTGCCTATCCGGGCGCGCGGCCCCTCTACATCTACGTGAAGAAGGCCCATATGCGCGCCATTCCGGGATTGGAGGCGTTCGTGCAGGAATGGGCGAAAAGCTGGGGCAAAGGTGGGCCGCTGGCGCGCATTGGCATGGTGGCCATGCCACCCGAGGCGATGGTCGAGAATGAACGCAAGGTGCGCGAATTGATCCCGCTCACGCCCGAGGAACTGGCGCAAGCTGAATGATTGCCGCAGGCCCCATAGGGCGCTATCTTGGCTCTCATGGGGGCGCGCAAGATCGAGGCATGGCACAAGGCGGGCATCATCGATGCCGCCACGCGCGACGCGATAATCGCCTATGAGGCTGACAACGCCCGCCCGGTGGCGCTGTGGGCGGTGTTCGGGATTGGCGCGCTGGCGATTGCGCTGGGGCTGATTTCGGTGGTGGCGGCCAATTGGGAGGAGATTCCCGGCCTCTTTCGGCTGGCGGTGCATCTGGCGCTGATTGCTACAGGACTTGGCGCGCTTGCCTTGCGCGAGCAGAAACTCGCGGCGCGCTCGCCCTTTGTGGTCGAAGCGCTCTTGTTCATCACGGGCGCGCTCGGGCTCACCTTCTTTGGCCATCTGGGGCAGGTCTATCAGACTGATTCCCCGCTGTGGCAGCCCTTGGGCCTGTGGCTGGTGCTGTTTGCGCCGCTGCTGTTCATGATGGGGCGCGGCTGGCCGGTAGCGACGGCGCTGATGGGTGTTTTGCTGTGGGCGGTGTGGGATTACGCCGATAGCGCCGAACGCATCAGCGGCGCTTTGCGCGGCGGCATGGAGATGGCGCTGTGGCTGGCTTTGGTCACTTCGCTGCCCGTGCTGGCTGCGCCGCTGGCCGGTTCGCTGAGAGGCAAAAGCGCGCGCAGCGAGTTCTGGCGGCAGCTTGAACAGATCGCGCTCGCCTATGCAGTCGCAGGCGCGTCCTTTGCGGCCGCGATGGCAAGCGCGGGGGTGTTTTCCAGCAGCGATGCTGCAACCACCCTGGCAGCCATGGCTTTGCGAGGAGCCGTCGGGGTGGCGGCAGGGTTGGCGCTGGCGGCGCTGCGACCTGGCCTGTCGGGACGCATGGCGGGCGCGATCATAGCTGGCGCGGGGCTGGTTCTGCCGCTTGCCTATGCGTTGAATGATTTGGATATTCCTGCAGCAGCTCTCTTCACGGTGCTGTGGGCGGGAATTGCCGCTGCGGCGCTCAAGGCGGGCTGGCGCGGCGTGTTCCAGCTTGCCGTGGGAGTGATTGCCGCGCGGCTCATCATCCTCAGTTTTGAACTGGCAAGCGATCTGCTCTTGAGCGGGTTCGGCCTGATTGCAGCGGGGCTATTGGTGCTGGGCGTGGGCTGGGGTGCGCTCACGGTGTCGCGCCGCTTTGCGCCGGAGAATGCAGCTTGAGGCGCGCGGCGCGTCTTGCCGCGCTGGTGCTGCCACTTGCGGGCCTTGCATCCCTGTGGGGTTGGAGCCACCACCTCAGCCGGCAGGGGGATGAATGGGAAGTGCCGATCATGGGCTATGACCCGCGCGACATTTTGCGCGGTCACTATGTCGAGTTTACCTATGATTGGCCGGGCCTTGATGCAGCCGATTTCAGCGCGCCGCTCAGTGCCCTGTGCCTTAGTGGGACTGCTCCCGTGATCGAACGGGCTGCTCGGGCAAGCGCCGCTGAGCTTGCGACCTGCGCGCATCCGGTGCGCGGGCCAAGCGAGGGGATCTATGGCAGCGACGCGCTGCGGCGCGGGCGGCTTTATGCCGGGCAAGCCCGCGCGCGCGAACTCGACAAGGCGCTGCGCGATCAAAGTCAGCGCGCCTTTGTGCGGTTTCGTTTGCGTCCTGATGGCACGATCATGCCGCTTGATATTGTGCTGCGGCCGTTCGGCCCGGAGCAGCGCGGCGATTAGGGCAAAAGCCATACAGAAAACGGGCGGCCTGCACCGATGCGCAAGCCGCCCGCCTCCTGCTTATGCTGTCAGATCATCAGAACCGCGCGGTGGCCTGCACCCCGAAGAAGCGCGGTTCGCCCGGAATAAAGGTCGGGATGGTGAACGCCCCGCCAGTGTTGCCTGCATCCAGCAGGAAATCCTGGTTGAAGGCGTTGCGGATGAAAGCGGCGATTTCGTATTTGTTATTCGCAAAGCTGAAACCGGCGCGTGCGTTGACCAGCGTCACCGGGCCTTGCGCGATCAGTGGATCATTGGGCAGTTCGAAGAAGATCCGGGTGCGGTGGGTGATGCTGGGGGTGGCAAAGAAACGCGTGCCGCCGCCCAGATCATAATTCACCGTAAACCCGCCCGAAGCCTGCAATTCCGGTTGCAAGCGGAAGCGCGCACCAGAGAACGCAGGTGAGAAAGCGCCATCGCGGTCAATTCCGCCTTCGATATAGCCGAAATTGCCGAACAGCTGCAGCCAATCGGTTGCTTGCACGTAAAGTTCGGCCTCAACACCCAGGTTGCTGGCTGATCCGGCGCTCGCGGTTTCAAAGGCGCCGGTCGGATTGCCCTGTGCATCGAGCTGAGCGATCGCCACCTGGAAGTTGTTATAGACCTGATAATAGACGCCCATCGAGCCAGAGAAGGGGCCGGAGGCGAACTTAACCCCGCCTTCATAGTTCCAGACGATTTCTTCGGCCACGCTGTTGACGTTGGGGATCGGATTGCGCGCAGCGTCGAGCGCGGCGTTCAATTGAACCACCGGCGAACGGCGACCCTTCGAAATCGTGGCGTAGAGATTGAGGTCATTATTCACGCGGTAAAGCGCGTTGAAACGCGGCAGCACGGCGAAGAATGTGTCGCTCGCGGTGAAGGTCTGGCCGCGTGTGTCGATCTGTCCGGGGATGAGCGGGGCACCGCTCAACACGCTGTTCGGCACACTCGCGAAGAAGCCCGAGCGGCGATATTCGTGCATCAATCGCACGCCTGCGGTGAGTTCCAGCGAGTCGGTGGGCAGATAGGTCACATCAGCGAACACCGAATAGGCTTCGTTGCGGCCCTGATTTTCGAACACCGAGCTGTAAGCGAAGGGCGCGAGCCCCAGCGTTGGCACGCTGCCATCGGGTGCGACGCAGGGTGCGTCGCCGAACGGGCGGCCTGCCGCCGGAATGCCGAACAGCGTGGTGAGACACTGCAGGAAGACGCCTTCTTCGGTGGCGAAAGGCACGTTCTGGCGGCCGTCTTCGATAAAGACGTTCCAGCCCGCGTTGGCGCGCAATCGGCTGCCCGAATAGGTAAAGCGTCCCTCATGGTTGATCTGCCAGCCGTCGGCCAGTTCCGTGAATTCAAGGAACGGCGCTGCCGTGCCGTCGGCATCAAACACTTCGCGGCTGTCGAAGCGGCGATAGCCGTTGACGGTGGTGAAGGTCCAATTATCCGAGATCTGATATTCGGCTGTCAGGTTCACATCATAGACATCGCGCACCAGCCCAAGCTGATCATCGCCCAGCACCGCGGCGGCAGCTGGATTGCCGCTGAGATTGGCGCGGCCGGTAAAGGCATTGGCCGGACCACCCGGCGCGCCAAGAAAGCCGGGGAAGCGGCCTGAGATAAAGGGCGTGCCGCCGTTGCGCTGGCGATCATAAGTGCCGATCAGATCGAAGGTCAGGTCAGCTGTGGGAGTGTAGCGCAGCGAGGCGCGCGCGCCGAATTGATCGAGCTCATAAAGATCACGGCGCTGGCCCGGATTGATATTTTCGACATAGCCATCGCGCTTGCGCCATTCAAACGCGACGCGACCCGCCAGCACGTCGGAACCGGCATTGAGGAAGCCGCCCAGCACGGTCTGGTTGAAATTGCCATAGCCGGCGGTGACTTGCCCTTCAAAGCCGGGCTTGGGGCGCGCCGAGACCATGCTGATCGCGCCGACCGCCGATGCCGTGCCAAACAGAGTTGCCTGCGGGCCCTTGATTACCTCGACGCGTTCCAGATCATAGATCGCCTGATAGGAGCCGCGCGAACGCGAGATATCCACGCCGTTGTAATAGAGCGTCACGCGCGGGCCCTGCTGGGCTGAGCCGCTGTCTGAGGTGATCCCGCGGATCACGATGCCGGGGTTATTGGCGCTTTGTTCCTGCACCAGCAGGCCGGGGATGTAGTAGGAGAGTTCATCAAGATCGGTTGCGCCCAGCTCCTCGATGCGCCGTCCGGTCAGCGCCGAAATCGTGATCGGCACATCCTTCAATCGCTCGGCACGCTTTTGCGCGGTGACGACAATCTGGTTGCCGAAATCGGGCTGGGCGTTTTCATCGGCATTGTCCTGTGCCCACGCGATTTGCGGCAGCGCGGCGAGCGTGATGGCGAGCGCGGTGTGCGACACGCGCGCGAAGTGGGTGCGATACATCTCAAGGCTTCCCTGTTGCTTGAAAGAGAGGCCTTGGGCGGTGGCAGCGCGCTATGACGCCATCACGACCGCGCGATTAAGTTTCAATGACGAACTTATGGCAATTTCGAGACGTTGCAATCCTGCATCAGCCTCCGCATCCGCCCATGATGCAACCCCTGAATCAGGCAATGCGAGGGATCATAAGGGGTTGCCATCCCGGTCGCGGTAAATCTCGCGGCGGCCCACATGATTGGCAGGGCCGACAAGCCCATCTTCCTCCATCCGTTCGATCCATTTGGCCGCGGTGTTATAACCCACCCCCATCTGGCGTTGCAGCCAAGAACCCGACGCTTTCTGGTTCTCGATCACGATCTGGCAGGCTTGGCGATATTTGCGTTCTTCGGGGTTATCGGACGCAGTGAATTCATCCTCAAAGCCAAAGCCGCCGCCATCTTCGGGTTCTTCGGTGACGGCATCGACATATTCAGGCGCGCCTTGTCCGCGCCAGAAATCGGCCACGGCCTCAACCTCTTCGTCGGAAACAAACGGCCCGTGCACACGCACCATCGCCCCGGTGTTGGGCTTGTAGAGCATATCGCCCTTACCCAGCAGCTGTTCTGCGCCCTGTTCGCCCAGAATGGTGCGGCTGTCGATACGGCTGGTCACCTTGAAGCTGATGCGGGTGGGCAGGTTCGCCTTGATCACCCCGGTGATGACATCGACGCTCGGCCGCTGGGTTGCCATGATCAGGTGAATGCCCGCCGCACGGCTTTTCTGGCTGAGGCGCTGGATCAGCACTTCGATTTCCTTGCCGACTGTCACCATCAAATCGGCGAGTTCATCGACGATCAGAACGATCTGGGGAAGCGGCTGATAATCGAGCTGTTCTTCTTCATAAAGCTGCTCGCCCGTGTCCGGATCAAACCCGGTCTGCACCCGGCGACCCAGCGGCTTGCCCTTGGCAATCGCGGCGCTGACTTTCTCGTTAAACGAGTGGATGTTGCGCGAATTGACCGAGCTCATCATCCGGTAACGCCGCTCCATCTCTTCAACCGCCCATTTCAGCGCGCGCACCGATTTGTGCGGTTCGGTGACAACCGGCGAGAGCAGATGCGGGATATCGTCGTAGGTCTTGAGCTCCAGCACCTTGGGATCGATCAGGATCAGGCGCAATTCTGCCGGCGTAAAGCGGTAGAGCAGTGAGAGCAGGATCACGTTCAGCCCCACCGACTTACCCGAACCGGTCGTCCCTGCCACCAGCAGGTGCGGCATGGCGGCCAGATCGGCAATGATCGGTTCGCCCGCGATATCCTTGCCCAGAATGATCGGCAGGCTGCCCTTGGCATCGGCAAAGGCGGCAGCAGCAGCAAGCTCTTTGAGCATCACCACTTGCCGATCTTTGTTAGGCAGTTCGATGCCCATCACGGTGCGCCCCGGAATGGGCGAAACGCGGGCGCTGATCGCGCTCATATTGCGGGCAATGTCTTCGGCAAGGCCAATCACCCGGCTTGCCTTGATGCCGGGCGCTGGCTCCAATTCATACATCGTCACCACCGGCCCGGTGCGCACGGCGGTGATTTCACCCTTCACGTTGAAATCATCGAGCACGTTTTCAAGCAGGCGCGCGTTGCGTTCCAAGGCCAGCTTATCCAGCTTGGGCAGATTATCGGCAGGCGGTTCGGCGAGCAGATCAAGGCTCGGCAGGTTGAAGACGGCAAACATGTCGCGCTGGTTCGCCTTGGCAGGCTGGGCGCGTTTGGGCGGGGCAGACGGATCGCTGATTTCGGGCGCGCGGCGCGAGGACAGCTCAACCTCAAGCTCGCGTTCGGGCCGGGCTGCGCGTCGGGCCTTGGTGGACGGGGGCGCATCGTCAAGCAGGGCTTCGTCGTCGCCCACTTGCGACTTGGCGCGCGCGAAAGGCAGCACCCGCGCAAGCGGTGCAATCAGCGATGCTCCGCCCAGAAATTCGGGCAGGGTCATCAACACGCGCCAATCAATCGCAAAAATCCGGGTGAGAATGGCAACGCTTGCGCCCAGACACACCAGCGTAAGGCCAAGGATCACCCAGCCTTCGGCCCCTGTGCCAAAGCGCGCCGCCACCGCTTCGATCGCGGCCTTGCCGAGGAGGCCCGCCACCCCGCCGGCTTGCGCCGGCAGGGTGCTGGAGGAACTGTCAAAAGCGAGCGACAGGACAGTGCCGATCAACGCCATTGCAATCAGCAGAAGGCCCGTCGGCACCCACCAGCTGGTGGTTTCGGGTTCATCTTCCTGCTCATACCCGCGCCACAATTTGCGCCCGGAGATATAGAGCAGCGGCAGCAGCAGCGCGGCAGGCAGGCCAAAGGCGAGCAACACGCGGTCTGCCACGAAAGCGCCTGCCACCCCCATCCAGTTGGCCACCTGATCGCCAGCGGCGGCGGTTGATGGGCTGGGATCGGTCTGGGTGTAGCTGATAAGGGCAAGACCGGTGAACACCATCGCCCCCCACAGCAGCCCTGCGCCCATGATCTGGCCGATGCGGCGCAGCGAACGGCGCAGGCCCATGCGCCATTCTGCATCGGCAGAACGGGTGGATGGCTTGCGGGGGGTAACGGCGCGCGACGCCATGGAATGTCTCCTTGCGAGAACACATCATGAATCCTTGCGCCGCGCCGGTCAAGGAAAGAGCGACAGGGCGATGCGTCAGCTCAACCCGTCAATCGCCGCCCAGCGCGGCCACCCGAGCGTGCGGGCGCGCTGCCGCGTCATTCCGCCGAGCGCAATCACGGGCGCGCGGGCGAGGTGGGCAAGCAGCCGAAAGCGCACCTGTCCAAGCCATTGGCCGCCCGGATGGCTGCGTGTGGCAAACACCGGCGACAGCAGCATGGCATCTGCGCCGAGCCGGTTCGCCAGCGCGATTTCGCGCGGGTTGTGAACGGTTGCGAGGTGGAGCAAAGCCGCCCGGCGCGGGACAAGCGCGCGGGGGCTGCCATAAATCCCGTCCGCGCCCCATTCGCGCGCGGTTAGCGCCGAATCCGCAAGGATTACAAGGTGTCCCCGCGCCCGCGCTGCCCGCCTCAGCCCGCGAAAGCGCGCGAGGCGCTCGCTATCCGTCAGGTGATAATGGCGATAGATCAGCCCCGAGCCGCGCGGCAGCGCGGCGAGGGCCCGCCTCAGCCCGCGATCATTGCGCGCGTCGGTAATCAGCCAGAGGCGCGGGAGGGGCTTCTTTCGCATCACCCACCCGCTATAGAGCGCTGCCATGGAAAACACAGCATCCCGACTTGATGAGGTTCGCGAGCGTATCGCGCGTGTGTGCAAGCCTGCCCGGCGTGAGCCTGCCGACATCACTCTGATCGCGGTCAGCAAGACCCACCCCGCTGAACGCATCATCCCCCTGGTTGAAGCCGGGCAGCGAGTGTTCGGCGAAAACCGCGTGGCTGAAGCCGCCGCCAAATGGCCCCAATTGCGTGAGGCTCACCCCGATATCGAGTTGCACCTTATCGGCCAGCTCCAATCGAACAAGGCCGAGGAAGCGGCCCAGCTGTTCGATTGCATCCACTCGCTTGACCGGGTGAGCTTGCTCACTGCGCTCACCAAGGCGATGGACAAGACAGGCAAGCGCGTGCCGTGCTTTGTGCAGGTCAATATCGGGGGCGAGCCGCAGAAAGGCGGCTGCCCGATCAGCGAGCTGCCCGAATTTCTGGCCCAAGTGCGGCTGAGCGGCATCCCGCTTGCTGGCCTGATGTGCATTCCGCCTGCTGACACCGAAGCTGCGCCCTTCTTTGCGCTGCTTGCCAAGCTGGCGGCCGATCACGGTTTGCAAGGCCTCAGCATGGGGATGAGCGGCGATTACGAGACCGCTGTGATGCTGGGCGCAACCCATGTCCGGGTTGGCTCCGCGCTGTTTGGCGCGCGAGAGTAATTTGTTCTCGCGGCTGTGTGCACAGCCGAGCAAACCCTTCACACAGGTAGTGAAGCGGTAGGCGGACGAACCCGCCTCAAGCAGCGAAGCGGTAGGCGGACAAGAACGCCTCAAGCAGCGCAGCGGTAGGCGGACGAACCCGCCTCAAGCAGCGAAGCGGTAGGCGAATAAAAAAGGGCGCCCCGTTGCCGGAGCACCCCCTTTATTCCCGCTACAAGCATCGGTCGCAAAGCGACCGCAAGGTCGACCGCCCGCCCGTAGCGGGCGGAGCTATGCTGCGCGTCTAGCGAGGACGATCGCCCGGAGGGGCGATCGCCACAAACATTCCTTAGAATTCGAACAACACTTCGAGGCCGATGTTGCGGCCGCGCATCAGCGGCGAGAAGGTGCCAAACGTGGGCTGCAAGCCGAACGGCTGGCGAACGAGGGTCGAGTTCGGACCATCAAACGGCACCTGCGTGTCTCCGCCTTCCTGCACCTGATCAAGCAGGTTGCGGCCATAGAGCGACAGTGACAGCCCGCGCACCGGCGTGATCCAGGTGATGTTGGCTTCCAGCATCGAGATATCGTTCAGCCAACCGAGATTGTCATCGGTGTAGGCTGCACGATCACGATACTGGTAGTTCACGCGGGTCAGGAACTGGCTGCGGCCCACGTTCAATTCGTGGATCAGGCCAGCGCCCACAGTGATCGGCACAACCCGCGGAATGCTGAGACCCAAGGAATCTTCGGGATTACCCGTGATGCCGTCAGTGCTGCCGATGTTGAACAGCAGCGAATCATAGCCTGCATCAATCACGCCGAGATTGGCGGTGAACACCAGCGAAGGCGAAACACGCATGCGCGCTTCAGCTTCGAAGCCCTTGATGGTAGCATCAGCGGTGTTGACGATGTTCTGCACCACCCCTGCATCACCCGCAACGTTCACTTCGCGCTGCATATCGCCGATCTTGGTGACATAGGCGGCCGCATTCAGAGTGAACGAGCCATCCAGCGTCTGGAACTTGCCGCCCACTTCGAAGGTGTCGACCTGCTCTTCGTCAAATCCGAGGCTGCCTGTTTCAGCGACGATGCGGTTAAACACCGGCACGTCGGTGATGCGGAAGTTGAAACCGCCCGAACGGAAGCCGCGGCTCCAGTGGCCATAAACCTGGCTGGCGGCCCATTCATACTGCAAGCCAAGCTTGGGCGAGAGGTTCTGGAACTTCACGCGGTCGCTAAAGCCGTTCGCCTCCGCTCCACCGGGGAAGAGGGTCGCGAGTGCCGGAATGAGGCTCAAGGGATTGATGCCGGTGGTCGGGCAGGTTCCCTGAACCACCGAGCAGGCCGAGCGCGGACGCACAAAGGTAACGTCTGCATCCTTGATTTCCTGGTTCCAGCGCAAACCAGCGAGCACCGTGAGCGAATTGGTCAGCTTGTAGTTCATGTTCGCAAACACGCCGATCACTTCGTGATCTTGCTGACCGCCGCCAAAGAATTCGGGCGGCTGTGCTGCAGGCGGCAGATCGCGGCGCAATTCGCGGCCCTCGGTGTAAGCAAGGTTCTGGTTGAAGTAGAACCCGCCAAACACGAGATCGAACCGGCTGGTCGACACGGCATAGCGCAATTCGTTCGAGAATTGCTCCTGCGCGGTTTCGGTGTTCGAGTGGAACAGGAAGACCGGCGTTGCATCAATGTCGCCCCGCGTCGTGCCATCAAACTTGCGCCAGCCGAAGATGTTGGTGAGCGTGCCGGGGCCGACGTTCCAGTCTGCCTTGAGCGAGCCTGTCCAGATGTCATTGCTGTAATTGCCCGGCTCGTCGATCGCAAAATCGAACGAACGGCGATCAAAGAACGCACGGTTCTGGGCCGACGGGCCATCGCCTTCACTGGTGAAATAATCGAGCTTACCCAGCAGGGTCAGATCGCCAAGGCGCGCTTCCAATGCGCCGCGCAGGATCTTGGTTTCGGCCTTGCCGTGGTTCCTCGGAATATCCGGATTGGTCAGCGCAGCGAGGTTGCGGAAATAGCCTTCGTCTTTGTTGTAATAGGCGCCGACCTTGAACAGCAGCTTGTCTTCGATCAGCGGGCCGGAGATCACCGCGCTGGTGGTGTAATTGGCACCGCCGCGACCCGAATCCACGGGGCCATCAACCGCAGCGCGGAACTTGCCGCGGAAATCTTCGGTCGGGTTGCCGGTGTTGATGACAACCGCGCCGCCCGTCACGTTGCGGCCGAACAGCACGCCCTGCGGGCCGCGCAGGATTTCGACGCTGGACAGGTCGAACAAGTCGAACACCACACCGCCGTTCACGCCGAGGAACACGCCATCGACAAACACGCCGACAGTCGGATCAATCGAGGGGATCGACGAGTTGATACCGATCCCGCGCACGGTGAAGTTCGCGGTGCCGCGGCTGGTGCCGACCTGATCGAGGCTGACGTTGGGAACCTGGAAAGACAGGCCCTGAATGTCGCGGATCTTGAAGGCTTCAAGCGTGGCTTCGCCGAAAGCGGTGACGGCCAGCGGCACGTCCTGCACGTTTTCGGGGTTCTTGGTCTTGGTGCCGGTGACGATGATATCGCCGATCGTGTCGAGCACGCTGGTGCGCTCGGGCGCGGTTTCCTGATCGGTGGACTGGGCGTGTGCCGCGACGGGGATGAACGCGGTGGTGGCCAAGGCGAGCGCGAGGGTGCGCCGCCGGTAAGCGGGGGTGTTCATGTTTGCTCTCCCTTTTGAACGGAGCGAGCCGGTAGCGATTCGATTGCCAAAAGCAATCTGCCGTAGGGGAAGGCAACTGCTTGTTTCGGGAGCAGTGTTGCTAAATTGTTGCAGCCTCGCGCTGACGCTGATCGCTGGCAGCTTCGAGCAGCGCAGCTTCGATCTCGGCAAGGCGATCGGCGGCCTTGATCTTCGCGCCGGTAAGATCAGTCACATAGAAGGTATCGGCAGCGCTTTCACCATAGGCGGTGATGTGGGCCGAATGGACAATCAGATTGGCTTTGAACAGGGCATAGGCCAGCCGGTTAAGCAACGCTGCCCGATCGCGGGCGGTGACTTCGATCACGGTGTAGCGGCCCGAGGCTTCGTTATCGAAGTTGACGCGGGGGGCGACATTGAACACCCGCGCGCGGGAATGGGGCAGGGGCCGCGCTGCGAGTTTGGGTACGAGTTCCACCTTGGCCAGCAGCGCGTTGCGGATGCCTTGTTCGATGCGCGCCATCTGCTGAGCCTCGCGGAATGGTTGACCATTCTGATCCTGCACGAGGAAATTGTCGAAGGCATAGCCATTGGTGGCGGTGTGAATGCGCGAATCGATGATGTTGGCGCCCGCCAGGTGAATGCCGCCTGCCATGCGATAAAACAGCCCCGGATGATCGGCCGCGATCACGCTCACCCGCGTCGCCCCGCGTCCTTCATCCACTGCGCAGTGGATCGACAGGTGTTCGCCGCTTCCCCTGCCGGCGGCGTATTGCGCAAGGTTTCCGGCGATGATGTCTTCAGGCTCGGCAATCCAGTAGGCATCGCGCAGCAGGCTGCCGACTTCTTCGACCAGCGCGGCCTCATCACCCAGCAATTCGGCCACGCGCGTTTTCTTGGCAGCGACTTTCGCCTTTCGCCCCTGTCGCATATGGCCCAGCCGCAGGCGTTCTTCGGAGGCATCGTAAAGTTCGCCGAGCAACTGCCCTTTCCAGCTGTTCCATGTCCCCGGCCCCACGGCGCGGATATCAACCGCCGTCAGGATCGCCAGATTGCGCAGCCGTTCAAGGCTTTGCACCTCGCCCACGAAATCCTCGATTGTCTTGGGATCGGTGAGATCGCGTTTCTGCGCGGTGCGGCTCATCAACAGGTGATGCAGCACCAGCCATGAGACAAGCTCGGTCTCCTTGTCATCGAGCCCGAGCCGCGGGCAGACCAGGCGTGCGAGATCCGCGCCAAGGATCGAATGATCGCCGCCGCGCCCCTTGGCGATATCATGCAGCAGCACCGCCACGAACAGCGCCCGGCGCGAGGCGACCTTGTGGATCAGTACGCTGGCGCGCGGGTGATCTTTCTTGAGCAAGCCGCGTTCGATCTGGCTGAGCAGGCCAATCGCGCGGATGGTGTGTTCGTCCACGGTGTAGTGGTGATACATATCGAACTGCATCTGCGCGTTCACGCGGCCAAAATCGGGCACAAAGCGGCCAAACACGCCCGCCTCGTTCATCCACCTGAGCGCGGTTTCGGGGTCCTTGCGCCCGCACAGCACCTCAAGGAACAGCGCATTGGCGCGTTTGTCGCGGCGCACTTCGCCAGTGATGAGTTTGGAATCGCGATCGGCCTGCCGCATCGTCTGCGGGTGGACTTCCAATCCTTCGGCTTCGGCCAGCTGGAACACCTCGATCAAGCGCACCGGATCATTAACAAACCAGTCATCGCCCGGTGCGCGGATGCGGCCTGCTTCGATGACATAGCCCTTGAGCATCCGGGGTTTCTGCTTCCACCCGGCAAAAAAGCCTGACCGAGTGCGTTTCTTGGCGAATTCGGCATCGAGCGCCGAAAGGAACACGCCCGACAGGCTGCCAACGCGTTTGGCCTGCAGGAAGTAATACTGCATGAAGCGTTCAACCGCGCTTTTGCCGGGGCGGTCGGCGAATTGCATCATTTCGGCGACCTGCCTTTGCAGATCGAAAGTGAGCCGATCCTCGGCACGACCCGTGATGATGTGCATATGGCAGCGCACCGCCATCAGGAAACCTTCAGCGCGGCGGAAGCTGCGATATTCCGCCGCCGTGAACAGCCCGACATCGACCAGCTGCGAGGCGGTTTCCACCCGGTGCATATATTTGCCGATCCAGTAGAGCGTCTGGAGATCGCGCAGCCCCCCCTTGCCGTCCTTGATATTGGGCTCCACCACATAGCGCGAATCGCCCATCCGTTTGTGCCGCGCGTCGCGTTCTTCGAGTTTGAGCGTCAGGAATTGTCGCTCGCTGCCGCGCACCACCTCTGCCCAGAACCGGGCGCGCAGTTCCTCGTAGAGCGCAGAATCGCCCCAAACCAGCCGCCCTTCGAGCAAGGCGGTGCGAATGGTGAGATCCTCGCGCGCAAGCCGCATCGTGTCGGAAACCGTGCGGCTCGAATGGCCGACCTTCAGCCCTAGGTCCCACAACAGGTAAAGCATCGCCTCGATCACCTGCTCGCACCAGGGCGAACGCTTCATCGGGGTGATAAAGGCAATGTCGACATCCGAATGGGGTGCCATCTCGGCGCGGCCATAACCGCCCACCGCCAGCACGGCGAGGCGTTCAGCAGCGGTGCGATTGGACGCAGGGTAAACATGGGTGGTCACATAATCATGGATCACCCGGATGATCTGATCGATCAGGAAAGAATGCCCGCCGACACATTCATGGCCCGCAGAAGGCGCTTCGGCGAGACGACGAGCCAGTTCTGTGCGGCCCTGATCGAGCGCGCGGCGGAGCGCTTCGAGCACGTCAGACCGCGCATCCGAACCGCAGCCAAGCGCCAGCGCCGTGACTTCCTCACCCAATGCGCGCCGATCAATAATGGCGCGCTGGCCCGAGATGCGTTTGGCGTTCACGCGGGGTAGCCCCCCGCATGAACGCCTGTGCCTTGCGGCCTGATGGTGATGCGATCAGTCAGCGGATCAGGCAGCGACCGGTTCGCCAGCAAACATCTGGCGCACTGTGCGCTTGTCAATCTTCTGGGTGCCAAGGCGCGGAAGGCTCTCTTCGGCAATCCAGATGTGGTCTTCCAAAGGCACCTTGAAGGGCGCGATCCGCGACAGGAGGAATTCGCGCAGCTGCGCCTTGCTCATGGCAGGAGCGCCGTCCTTGAGGTTGAACACCGCTGCCGGCACTTCGCCAAAACGTTCATCGGGGATTCCGAACACTGAACATTCCGCGATGTCATCATGGGCGTAGATCGCATCTTCCACCTCGATGCACGAGATGTTCTCGCCGCCGCGAATAATGATGTCCTTCTTGCGATCAACGATAAAGAGATAGCCGTCCTCGTCGAGATAGCCGAGGTCGCCGGTGCGGAAGAAACCCGTGCCGGTAAAGGCGGCCTTGGTCGCTTCCTCGTTCTTCCAGTAGCCGCGGAAATTGGCGACCGAGCGGATGCAGACCTCGCCCACCTGACCCTGCTGCAATTCATTGCCGGCTTCATCGAGAATGCGCAGATCAACCATCGGCTGGCTCGCTTTGCCGGTCGAACCGGGCTTGGCGAGATAGTTCTCGTTGAAATTGCCGCAGCCCACCGCGTTGGTTTCGGTAAGGCCATAACCCAGCAGCGGGAAGCCGCCCGGAAAAGCCTGCTTGATCTTGTTGACATGCTCAACCGGACGCGGCGCGCCGCCCGCGGCAAAGCTCTTGCACATCGAAATATCATATTTCGCCAGATCAGGATGGCTGGCGATTTCATAGCTCATCAGCGGAACACCGACGAAATAGGTGACTTTCTCGTTCTGCATCAGTTCAAGCGCATGGGTCGCATCCCACTTGGGCATCAGCACCAGCTTGCGCGCAATGGCATAGCTTTGCAGGAACAGCGGGATTTCGCCCGTCACATGGAACAAAGGCACAGCTACCAGCGCGCAGGGCTGGGCGGAGAGGTCTTCGCCCTGCTTTTCGAGCAGGATCTTGGCCATTGCCGACTGGCTGACATAGCTCATGATGCCATGCACCACGCCGCGGTGATCGGAAAAAGCGCCCTTCGATTTCCCGGTCGAGCCCGAGGTGAACAGGATCGTCGCCAGATCATCCGGGCCAATCTGCGCCAGCAGCGCGAGCGCCACCGGGCCTTCTGCACCCGGCGCGCGCCACACATTGGCAAGGCCTTCAGCAGGCGCATTGCCATGGTCGAACAGCACCAGCTTGGCATTGTGGGCATGGCCTTCAAGCCGCGCGGCGCGGCCAGCATCGGCCAGCAGGATGGTGCATTCGGCCAGATCAACGCCATAGGCCAGTTCATCGCCCGACCAGAAGCCGTTGAGCAGCGTCGCGCAGCCGCCTGCCATGGTGATGCCCATGTAAGCGATCATCCAGTTGGCCGAATTGCGCGCAGCAAGCCCGATGCGGTCGCCCTTCTGAACGCCGTGATCTTTCACCAGACTTTCCGCGACACACACAGCAGCGGCATAAGTTTCGCCAAAGGTCAGCCGCACATCGCCATCCACAAGGAAGGGCACGTCCTTATGTTCGTTGCAGAAATGGGCGAAATAATGGGCAAGGCTAGGCGGCGCAGCGGCAAAAGCCGGCATTTCCACTCCGCCGCGCTCAAACGGCACAGTGGCAAAGGGCATTCCCGGCTTCGTCAGTTCGGTGATGATCGCATCAAGCGCCATGTCCAGCGGGGTGGGCATGCGGTGTTCTCCTCTCTTATTGTCTATCCCGAGGATCAGCGCACACATCGGCGCACGCCTCTCCCCAATCCCAAGGCCCATCGACTGCCCCAGCCCCTTCCCCCAAGCTTTGCGCTGTGCCAAGAGAGCATCCGCGCCAAGCCCAAGCGGCTTATCGATATGGCATGCCTATCACCATTAAGAGGTTCAACCCTTGCTGTCACTACTTGCTGCAACCGCTGCGGCTGATCCCATCCAATGGGCTGATCTGGGTCTGAGGCCGGGGATTGAGCTGGGGTTTTTCACCCTGCGTTATTATTCGCTAGCCTATCTCATCGGCGTGATCTTTGCCTATTGGCAGGTTTCGGTGATGCTCAGTCAACCCGGCGCGCCGATGGCGCAGGTTCATGCCGATGATCTGTTTTTCTACTGCACGCTGGGTGTGATTATCGGCGGCAGGCTGGGCTATGCGGCGTTTTATACAGGCGGGGAAACCGGCATCCCCAGCGCCTTCACCGATTTTTCGGGCGATGGCTTTGTCTCGTGGAAACTGCTGCGACTGTGGGACGGCGGCATGGCGTTTCACGGCGGGCTGATGGGGGTGACGGCGGCGATGCTGTGGGTCGCATGGAGGAACAAGCTCAATTTCCTGCGGGTGGCCGATTATGTTTCGGTGACCGTGCCGATGGGGATGCTCCTGGGAAGGCTCGCCAATTTCATCAATGGCGAGTTGTGGGGCCGGGCCAGCGATGTGCCCTGGGCGATGGTGTTTCCCGGCGCAGACTTGCAGCCGCGCCATCCCAGCCAGCTTTATCAGGCAGGGCTTGAAGGGTTGCTCTTGCTGATTGTGATGATGCTTTTGTTCTGGAAAACCCGCGCGCGCTATCGCCCCGGCTTGCTGGTGGGCGTGTTCACGGTGGGGATTGGCGCGGCGCGGTTCATTAACGAATTTTTTCGCGAGCCCGATGCACAACTGGCTGACTTTGCGGTGCGAACCGGGCTATCGATGGGCCAATGGCTGACCATACCTCTGATACTGGCTGGATTGATTGTCGTCGCTTACGCGCTGAGGCGCCCGATGCTGGGCAGCGGGACCGCGAAGGCGGCCTGAAGGCAGGCGACGAGCGCGCATGGCGCCCGCGCGGTTTGCGTTTGATTGATCCTGACAAGCAGCGCGCTGAGCGTGAGGCGGCAGAGCAGGCCGCCAAAGCAAAGGCCAAGTCAGAAGCGGAAGCCAAGGCACAGGCGCGGGCCGAGGCTGCGAAAGAGGCCGAAGCGCGCCGCAAGGCCGAAGAACGCGCCAAGGCCGAAGCTGAAAAGAAAGCCAAAGCCGCGGCCGAGGCAGAGGCCAAGGCTCTCGCACAGGCGCAGGCAAAAGCCCGGCGCGAGGCGCAAGCCGCAGCCAAGGCCGCCGCCGAGGCACAGGCCCGTCTTGAAGCAGAAGCCAAGGCGCAAGCTGAACGCGAGGCACAAGAGCGCGCCGAGGCGGAAGCAAAGGCACGCAAAGAGGCAGAGGCCGCCGCAAAGGCCAAGGCAGAAGCGGAAGCGAAGGCCAACGCGGCGGCCAAAGAGCAGGCCCGCCGCGAGGCTGAGCTGGCGGCGGAGGCCGCTGCGGCGCCCCCTCCACCGCCCGCTGCTCCGCCCGCCGATCTGGCCGCAACCTTCCGCCGCCTGATCCGCGAAACCGGGCCGATCAGCCTTGCCCAGTACATGGCCGAAAGCAACGCGCGCTATTACACCACCCGCGATCCGCTGGGCGCAGAAGGCGATTTTCTAACCGCGCCCGAAGTGAGCCAGATGTTCGGTGAGCTTGTCGGGTTGTGGCTCGCTGATCTGTGGGTGCGCATGGGTAGCCGCGAACATATCCACTATGTCGAATTGGGCCCCGGACGCGGCACGCTGGCAAAAGACGCGCTGGGGGCAGCGGCGCGCTATGGCTTTGCGCCTCAGGTGCATTTCGTCGAAACCTCGCCAGCCTTGCGCAAGCTCCAATCCGAGGCTTTCCCCGAATGCCGCCATCACCATGATCTGTCGACCCTGCCCGATGATGCGCCGCTGTTGATTGTCGCCAATGAATTTTTCGATGCCTTGCCGATCCAGCAATTGGTGCGCAGCGCCGAAGGCTGGCGCGAACGGATGGTGGGCCTCAATGGTGATGATCTGGTGTTCGTGGTGGGCGATACCCCTGCCGATAATCTCGCTCCGCCCAGCTGGCGCAAGGCGCCGCAGGGTACGCTGATCGAAACCAGCCGGGCGAGTGTGGCGGTGGCCGCTGAAATCGCGCTGCGCCTGAAAGAGCAGGGCGGGGCGGCGCTGATTATTGATTACGGCGGGCGTGAACTGAGTGCAGGCTCCACCTTGCAGGCCCTGCGCGCGCACACAAAAGTCGATCCGCTGGCGTTTCCGGGCGAAGCTGATCTTACCGCGCATGTTGATTTCGAACTGCTGCAACAGATCATTGTGCGCTACGGTGCCGACGTGATGGGTCTTGCGACACAGGGTGACTGGTTGATGGCGCTCGGGATCGACACAAGGCTTGAAGCATTGATGCGCCGCAACCCGGCAGAAGCCGCCAAGCTCAAACGCCAGCGTGATCGGCTGGTGCGCGATGATCAGATGGGCGTCTTGTTCAAGGTTTTGGGCATTGCCGGCAGGCGCTGGCCGATTGGAGTGGGATTTGAATGATGCGCTGTGTGATGATTGCTGCCGCCCTGCTTGCCGCTGCTGCGCCTGCCCAAGCGGCTGAACCGATTGCTGGGCGCTGGATGACGCAGGAACAGGACGCGGTGATTGCGATCAAGCGCTGCGGCGCCAAGGCCAAGGCGGCATTGTGCGGCACGCTGGAGAAGTTTCTGGTGCTGCCTGCGGGCGGCACGGATCAACGCGATGTCAACAATGCCGATCCCGCCAAGCGCGAGCGGCGCCTTTTGGGCCTGCCGATCCTCCTCAGCCTCACCGAGGACAAAGACCTTTGGCGCGGCGAGATCTATGATCCCAAGAGCGGGCGCACCTACACCTCCGAAGTCCGCCGCAAGGGTGCAGGCGCGCTCGAGGTGAAGGGCTGTTTCGGCCCGCTGTGCCGCACTCAGGAATGGAAGAAGGTGAGTTAGGCTGCGGGAGAGGCCGGGGGCGAGCCCTTTCTTAGAGCCCCGCTTTCACCGCCAATTTCGCCGCGGCCTGTTTGGGCGTGAGTTTGGCTGCGTCCTCACGATCCACCGCAAGATTGGCCTCGCGCATTGCCTCGACCGTGATCGCGCCGATCAGCGGCTCGAGCGCCGCAATCACGCCTCTATCCTGCGCAATCCGAGGGCTCAGCATCAACAGCGCATCATAACTCGGCAGCGCTCCTTTGGGATCGGCCAGCACCACCAGCCGATCGGCCGCTATCCGCCCATCCGAAGTGTAGGCGCTGATGACATCGGCCTCGCCTGAACGCAGCGCGTCATACATGAAAGTCGGCGCGAAATTGCGGTTGCGGGCAAAGCGCAAACCATAGGCATCCTTCACCGCGATCCATTCGGGCCGTTCAAAGAATTCCGGGTCGCCGCCCACTGTCAGGCGCGGGGCGACCGCTGCCAGATCGGCAAGCGAGGCCACGCCAAATGCAGCCGCCCGGTCTGCGCGCATGGCAAAGGCATAGGCGTTTTCAAACCCCAGTCGCCCCAGCACGCGCACGCCATTCTTGCGGGCTTCCCACGCGGCAATCGCTTCATACATTGCCTCGCGCCCCGGATTGTCGGCGCGCTTGAGGTAATTGGTCCAGATTGTGCCGGTGTAATCCACCGAGATGTCAATGGCGGAGGATGCGACAGCGCTGTGCACCACCGCGCTGCCCAGCCCGTCGCGATATTCGACCGCATAGCCTGCCTGCTCCAGCCGCGCGCCGATCAGCTGGGCAAGGATATATTGCTCAGAGAATTGCTTGGAGGCGATGACGATGCGGCGTTCCTCGCTGCCCGCGCTTTGCGCCCAGAGCGCAGCGCTGATGCCAAGCGCGACCATCGCCAGCGCTCCTGCCCATTTCCAGCGCTTGCGTTCATCAATGCCGCGTTCGATCCACCACAGCAGCCAGTCGGCGACCAGCGCCAGCCCCGCGCTTACCAGACACCCCGCCAACACCAGCGCCCAGTTCTGGGTTTGCAGGCCCGCAAAGATCGGATCGCCAAGGCTCGGCTGGCCGATGGTCGTCGCAAGCGTCGCTGCGCCAATTGTCCAAACGCTCGCGGTGCGGATGCCCGCCATGATGAAGGGGGCTGAGAGCGGCGCTTCGACCAGCGTCAATTTCTGCCACTTGGTCATGCCCACGCCGTCAGCCGCTTCTAGCACGCCGGGGTCAAGATTGGCCTGCGCTGTCACAGCGTTGCGTAAGATTGGCAGCAGGGCATAGAGCGTCAATGCCATCAGCGCGGGCAGAAAGCCGAGGGTTGGCAATCCTTCCCCGAACACCGCGCGAAGCGACAGCAGCAGCGGGAAGAACAGCGCCAGCAGGGCAAGCGCCGGGATGGTCTGGACAAGGCTCGCAAGGCTGAGCGCCACGCGCGACACCATTTGTGAACGGCTCGCCCACACGGCCAGCGGCAGGGCGATCAGCATGGCAAGCCCGATCGCGCTGGCCGACAGCACCACATGGGCTGCCAGCTTGTCGCCAAGGCCGGGCAAAATCTCCCAGATAGCGCCCATCAGCGGCGGCTTTCCATGGCTGCCAGCCGTTCAGCCTGCTGGCGCGGCACGGCCACCAACCCTTGCGCCACGTCGCCGCCTTGTCCGCCAAGCAGAGCCCGGGGGCTTTCATCGGCCACCAGTATGCCAGCGTCCATCACCAGCACGCGGTCGGCCAGCAGCAGGGCTTCGGCCATGTCATGCGTCACCATGATAGTGGTCAGGCCAAGCCGGGTGTGGAGTTCGCGCACCGTTTCCCCCAGCGCTGCGCGCGTTATCGGATCAAGCGCGCCAAAGGGTTCGTCCATCAGCAGCAGTTCCGGCCCGCCCGCCAGCGCCTGCGCTACGCCAACCCGCTGACGCTGCCCGCCGGAAAGCTCATCGGGCATCCGGCTAGCGAGAGCCGGGTCAAGTTCCACCAGCGCCAGCAATTCGGCAATCCGTTCGCTGGGCAGCTTTTCACCGGTCAGACGCGGGCCGATGGCGATATTCTCGGCCACCGTGAAATGCGGGAACAGCCCGATGGACTGGAACACATAGCCCACTCGGCGGCGCAGGGCCGAGGGCTTGAGTGTGGTCACATCCTCAGCCCCGAAGAGCACCCGGCCTTGGGAGGGAACAACCAGCGTGTTCACGGTCTTGAGCAAGGTCGATTTGCCCGATCCCGAAGCTCCCACGAGCGCGACAAAGCTGCCGGGCTCGATCACGCAAGAAACGTCGCCCACCGCCGTAACCTCGCCGAACCGGCACACCACATGGTCGAATTCCAGCAAAGGAGCAGATTGTTCCATTGCGCCCACGACTAGCGAGGTTCGCAGGCCAGCGCCACTTCTGCCCGATTGGCCTTTTCACAAGGCCTTGCTATGCGCTGTGCACAGAACAAACATTTCACTCGCAGGACATAAAATGCGCGCTACTCCCGATTTCGACTTCCACCTTGGCGAGGCCGCCACCATGATCCGTGAAAGCACCGCTCGCTTTGCCGATGAACAGATCGCGCCCTTGGCGGAGCGCACCGACCGCGAAGACCACTTCCCGCGTGAATTGTGGGAACCGATGGGCGCGCTGGGCCTGCATGGCATCACGGTTGAGGAGGAATGGGGCGGGCTGGGGCTCGGCTATCTCGAACACGTTATCGCGGTCGAGGAAGTCAGCCGGGCGAGCGCCAGCGTGGGCCTTTCCTTTGGCGCGCATTCCAACCTGTGCCTCAATCAAATCCGCCGCTGGGGGAATGACGAGCAGAAGGCGAAGTATCTCCCCAAGCTGATTTCCGGCGAACATGTCGGCAGCCTCGCCATGTCTGAAGCAGGCGCGGGGTCAGACGTGGTCTCGATGAAGCTGAAGGCTGACGAAGTGCAGGGCGGCTATGTGCTGAACGGCACCAAGTTCTGGATCACCAACGCGCCGGAAGCCGATACGCTGGTGGTCTATGCCAAGACCGATGGCAGCGCCGGATCGCGCGGGATCACTGCTTTCCTGATCGAGAAGGGCGATGAGGGTTTCTCCATCGGCCAGAAGATCAGCAAGGTCGGCATGAAGGGCTCGCCCACCGCCGAACTGGTGTTCAATGATTGCTTCATCCCCGAAGATCGCATCATGGGGCCGGTGAATGGCGGCGTCGGCGTGCTGATGAGCGGGCTGGATTACGAACGCGTGGTGCTCGCCGGATTGCAGCTCGGCATAATGCAGGCGTGTCTCGATTGCGTCATCCCTTATCTGCGGGAGAGGAAGCAATTCGGCAAACCCATCGGCTCCTTCCAGCTGATGCAGGCCAAGGTCGCCGATATGTATGTCGCGTTGCAATCGGCCCGCGCCTATACCTATGCGGTGGCCAAGGCCTGCGATGCCGGACAGACCACGCGCTTTGATGCGGCGGGGGGGATTTTGCTGGCGTCCGAAAACGCCTTCAAGGTGGCGGCGGAAAGCGTGCAGGCGCTGGGCGGGGCGGGCTACACCACCGATTGGCCGGTGGAACGCTATATGCGCGATGCCAAGCTGCTCGACATCGGCGCGGGCACCAACGAGATTCGCCGGATGCTGATCGGGCGCGAGCTGATCGGGGCGGCGGGGTAAGGCCATGACCGCCCCCACCCTCACCACCAAACTCGACCGCGAGGCACCTGAGGCCAAGGCGCGGTTTGCGCACAACCACGCCCTCGCACAGGAACTGCGCGCGCGGGTTGCCGAAGCGGCGCTCGGCGGGCCTCAGAAGCATCGCGATCGCCATGTTGCGCGCGGCAAGCTGCTCCCGCGTGATCGGGTGGAGCGCTTGCTCGATCCGGGCTCGCCCTTCCTCGAAGTGGGCCAGCTGGCCGCCAATGGGATGTATGAGGGCGATGTGAATGGCGCCTCAATCATCACTGGCGTTGGCCGCGTCTCGGGCCGCCAGTGCATGATCGTGTGCAATGATGCGACTGTGAAGGGTGGCACCTACTACCCGATGACGGTGAAGAAGCATCTGCGCGCGCAGGAGATCGCGGCAGAAAACCGCCTGCCGTGCATCTATCTGGTCGACAGCGGCGGTGCGAATCTGCCGCATCAGGCCGAAGTCTTCCCGGATCGCGACCATTTCGGGCGCATCTTCTTCAATCAGGCGAATATGAGCGCAGCGGGCATCCCGCAGATTGCCTGCGTCATGGGAAGCTGCACGGCAGGCGGCGCTTATGTGCCCGCCATGTCGGATGAAACCGTGATCGTCCGCAATCAGGGCACGATCTTCCTTGCGGGCCCCCCGTTGGTGAAGGCAGCGACGGGTGAGGAGATCAGCGCGGAAGACCTTGGCGGCGGCGACTTACACGCGAAGAAATCGGGCGTGGTCGATCACCTTGCCGAGAACGACGAGCACGCGCTCACCATCGTGCGTGATATCGTTAGCCATTTGGGCGCGAACACCGGGGCGGCGAAGGACGTGGGCAGCAAAGACCCGCGCCCGCCCAAATACGACGCGCAAGACCTCTACGCCCTCATCCCCGAGGATGTCCGCGCGCCCTATGATGTGAAAGAGGTGATCGCGCGGCTGGTCGATGCTTCCGAATTCCACGAGTTCAAGGCGCATTATGGCGCAACGCTGGTGTGCGGTTTTGCCCATATCTGGGGGATGTCGGTGGCGATCCTTGCCAATAACGGCGTGCTGTTCTCCGAAAGCGCACAGAAAGGCGCGCATTTCATCGAGCTTGCCTGCCAGCGCCGCATCCCGCTCTTATTCCTCCAGAATATCAGCGGATTTATGGTTGGCGGGAAGTATGAGGCAGAAGGCATCGCCAAGCATGGCGCAAAGCTCGTCACCGCGGTTGCCACCGCGACTGTGCCCAAGGTGACGGTGGTGATCGGCGGCAGCTTTGGCGCGGGCAATTACGGGATGTGCGGGCGCGCCTATTCGCCCCGCTTCCTGTTCACCTGGCCCAATGCGCGCATTTCGGTGATGGGCGGGGAGCAAGCCGCGAGCGTGCTCGCCACCGTCCACCGCGACGCCGACAGCTGGACGCCTGAAGAGACGGAGGCTTTCAAGCAGCCCATTCGCCAGAAATACGAGGACGAAGGCAACCCCTACTACGCCACGGCGCGGCTGTGGGATGACGGGGTGATCGATCCGGTGCAGACCCGCGATGTGCTGGGGCTTGCCTTTGCAGCGTGTTTGGAAGCTCCGATTGCGGAAACCCCGCGCTTTGGCGTGTTCAGAATGTAGGTGCTGAAACCCCCGCACTTTCCCTTGCGTAACTGAGGCGTTGCGGGGCAAGGTGCTTGTCCCACTCGGGGAGAGAGACTTGCCAAATAATGTCATTCGCAAGCCCACGCTGCTGTCGCGCATCGTGCGGCGGATCATTCTTGCCATCTGGTACATTCGCGGCTGGAAGATCGACAGCCCCCTGCCCAAGCATCTCAAGAAATATGTGATCGCAGGCGCGCCGCACACCACCAATTGGGACTTTGTGTTCTTCACCGGCGCCACCCATGAAGAAGGCATCCGGCCCAACTTCGTGGGCAAGCATACTTTGTTCCAAGGCTTTATGCGCAATTTCATGCTCGATATGGGCGGCATCCCGGTTGATCGCACGGCCAAGGCCAACGCCACCGAACAGGTCGCTGCCGAATTTGCGGCGCGCGATGAATTGGCGCTGGTGATTGCGTGCGAAGGCACGCGCAAGACCGATGGCAAGTGGCGTTCGGGCTTTTACCACATCGCCCGCGCGGCCAATGTGCCGATTGTCCCCGCTTTTGCCGACAACGCCAACCTTATCATCAGTTTCGGCCCGCCGATCATGCCAACAGGCAATTACGGCGAGGATTTGCTGAAAATCGCCGAATGGTTCCGATCAAAGCTGCCCGATTATGATCGTTTCAAGGTGCTGGAACAGCAGGCGCGCGACATCATCGCTGGCAAGAATGATGTTTGAGAGCCTGGCGGTGAACGCCGCCATTCTGCTCATCCTTGTGCTGATCCAGTGGGCGATCAGTGTAGAAATCAAGGATGTCAGCTTTATCGATGCCTTCTGGGGCGCAGGCATGGGCGTGCTGGCGGTGACAAGCTGGCTGCAGCTGGAAACGCCCGGCGCGCTCGCCACGCTGATCATGATGATGACGGCGGCGTGGGGCTTTCGCCTTGGCATTTACCTGTTTCGCCGCTGGCGCGCGCATGGTGAGGACAAACGCTATGCCGCGATACTCAAGAAAGACCGCGCGGCGGGGCGCTTTGCTCAGGCCGCGCTCACCAAGGTGTGGGGCTTGCAAATGGTGCTTTTGTTCATGGTGTCGAGCCCTGCACAGGTAGGCATTCTGGCAAGCAGCGCGCCTGCGCCCATCACCGGCCTCGCATGGGTGGGCTTGAGCATTTACGCCGTTGGCATCTTTTTTGAATGGGTGGGCGATTGGCAATTGGCCCGGTTCAAGGCGGATCCGGCTAACCAAGGCAAAGTGCTCGACAGTGGGCTGTGGGCTTACACCCGCCACCCCAATTATTTCGGTGATTTTGCCGCATGGTGGGGCATCTGGCTGGTCTGTGCGAGCGCAGGGTGGGGCTATGCTCTGGCCACCATCGTAGGGCCCTTGTTCCTCAGCTTCACGCTTACCAAATGGTCAGGCGCGGCCTTGCTGGAGAAGGGTATGAGCCAGTCCAAAGGTCACAAATACGCCGCTTACCAAAAGCGGGTCTCGGCCTTTTTCCCCCTTCCGCCGAAGAATTAATCGACCAACCTCGTTGCTGCGCCGCACAAAAATGCCCCCACGCCCTTTAAGCAAGGCGTGCAATGGCCTATGTTGCGTAGGATCAAGGAGACGCGAGCGACATGGCCCTTACCCCATCTTTGCGCGAGGCTGAGCGTGAACGCATCGCGCAGGCCGTGCTTGATCTTGTCAAACAGCGCGGTTGCGAAATCCCCTATCAGGTGGCGATGGCCGAAAGCGGGCTGTCGCGTGCTCGCTTTGAACAGCTGTTTGCCGATTATGATGAGTTGTTCGATGCCGTCGCGCAATTGTGGCTCCGCCCGCACATGGCGGCGATGGAGGAGGTGATGGCCACCACTCTGCCGCCGCAGCGCAAGATGTATGAATTCTTCCGCCGCCGCTACGCCATTTCCCGCGAGCGCTGGCAGACTGACCCGGAAAGCTTCACCATCATCTGCGAAATGGGTGCCGCCAATTTCGAACGCGTGCGCTCCTATGTTGATCTGGCCGATCACTATTTGTGCGAACTGAT
>MEDW01000025.1 GCA_001724215.1 Erythrobacter sp. SCN 62-14
CGGCAAGCAGCAATCAAGGCGGGCCTGCCGCAATCGGTCGAAGCCACCACTGTCAACAAGGTGTGCGGCTCGGGCATGCAGACTGTTATCATGGGCGCCGAAGCCCTCGCCAGCGGCAGCATTGATGTAGTGGTTGCAGGCGGCATGGAAAGCATGACGAATGCGCCTTACCTTTTGAAAAAGCACCGTTCAGGCGCGCGCATCGGGCATGACACGGCCTATGATCATATGTTCCTCGATGGGCTGGAAGATGCCTATGAGCCGGGCCGCGCGATGGGCACCTTTGCGCAGGACACCGCCAATGAATACCAGCTCACCCGCGAGGAGATGGACGCCTATTCGATCGAATCGCTCGCCCGTGCCAACCGCGCCATCGAAAGCGGCGCTTTTGCCGATGAAGTCGTGCCGGTAACGGTTGCCACCCGCGCTGGCGAAGTGGTGGTCGAGCATGACGAAGCCCCTTCGAAAGGTCGCCCCGACAAGATCCCGCAATTGCGCCCCGCCTTTGCCAAGGACGGGACGATTACCGCGGCGACGTCCTCTTCGATTTCGGACGGCGCTGCCGCCGTGGTGCTGACCCGCGCCAGCGTGGCCGAGGCCAAGGGGCTTGCTCCGGTCGCCAGGATTGTGGCTGCTGCCGCCCATGCCCACGCGCCTGCGCTGTTCACCACCGCTCCGATCCCCGCGATCCAGAAGGTGCTCGATAAGGCCGGGTGGAGCGTCGATGATGTTGACCTCTTCGAAGTCAACGAAGCCTTTGCCTGCGTTGCGATGTTCGCGATGCGCGATCTGGGCATTCCTCATGACAAGATCAATGTGAACGGCGGCGGCACCGCACTTGGCCATCCGATTGGCGCCAGCGGCACGCGCATTATCGTGACGCTGCTCAACGCCCTGAAGCAACAGGGCAAGAAGCGCGGCGTTGCCTCGCTGTGCATCGGCGGCGGTGAGGCGACGGCGGTCGCGGTTGAACTGATCTGATAAGGAAAACGCGCCGGGCGGCCTATTTGCTGCCCGGCAGCGGCTCAATCCCCCACAGGCGTTCGGCCAGCACCCATCCGCTGCGCCCGCCTGCATCAATCTCGCACCAAGCCTCGCGGCAGCGCTTGAAACGCGCCACCACGCCCGGTTCCGCCCGCCAGCGCAAGGCCGCTGATTGGCTTGGCTCAGCGCGCAGATCGGCAAGGCCATCGCCCACCACCAGCACGCTGCGATCCGGCGTCAATTGACTGGCGGCAATCCAGCCTTGTGTGCCGTCAATATCCTGCACCAACCGCCAGCCCTCGCGCACTCTCACCACTTTTACCGGCAAGCCTTTGCGGCGATAGATCCATTCTATCGGATATTCCTGACTGGGGCCGACGCGCATATTCGCCTTGTCGTGGCGCAAAGCGGCCCAATAAGGCACTTCGCGATCCTGCGCCGCTGCCGGATCGCACACAAGTGTTGCGGCCAAAAGCAAGCACAGGCCAAGCACCGCAAAAACACGAAATCCCATCATCATGGGCCACTTAAGGCTTTGTGCGTGCCTCTTTCAAGCGGGCTGTTGACAGATCATTGGCTGACAGCCCCATCGCCATGCTTGACCTTACGCCCCCTGACGCATTAGCCCGCTTCCCATGCCCGCATCAGACCTTCCCGCCGCTCGCCCTGCCCGCCCGCTCACAACGCCAGCGCGCGTGGTCGTGACACGCCACCTCATGCCCGCGGTCGAGACGCGGATGCGCGAATTATTCGATGTGGTGCTTAACGAATCCGACACGCCGATGAGCCGCGATGAGCTCATCGCAGCGATGCAGGATTGCGATGTGCTGGTTCCCACCGTGACCGATAAAATCGACGCGGCGATGATCGAGGCGGCCGGAGATCGGCTTGGCCTCATCGCCAGTTTTGGCGCGGGGACTGAGCATATTGATCTGGCTGCGGCTGCCAATCGCCGCATCATCGTCACCAACACGCCGGGCGTCTTCACCGACGACACCGCTGATTTGACGCTCGCCATGATTATCGGCGTGCCGCGCCGGGTGCGCGAAGGCACGGCGCTGGTGCGGCGCGGTGAGTGGACCGGGTGGGCGCCTTCGGGGCTCTTGGGACGCAAGCTGGCGGGCAAGGTGTTGGGCATCATTGGCATGGGCCGTATTGGCCAAGCGGTTGCCCACCGCGCCCGCGCCTTTGGCCTCGAGATCGCCTATTACAACCGCAAGCCCCTACCCGAAGCGTTGGAGCGGATGCTGGGCGCGCGTTACGTGGGCGATGTGGATGCGCTGGTGGGCGAGGCCGATATTCTCACTCTGCACTGCCCGCTCTCGGATGAAACCCGCCACCTGATCGATGCCCGCCGGATTGCCCTGATGAAGCCGGGCTCAAGCATCGTGAACACCGCGCGCGGCGAATTGATCGATACAGAAGCGTTGATCGCAGCGTTGGCGTCTGGTCAACTCGCGGGCGCGGGATTGGATGTTTACCCCGAAGAACCCAAGGTCGATGCGCGTCTTATCGCTCACCCCAATGTGATGACCCTGCCCCACATCGGCAGCGCGACTGCCGAAGGCCGCGAGGATTCCGGTCACAAGGTGATCGCCAATATCCGCATGTGGGCCGACGGCCACCGCCCGCCCGATCAGGTGCTGACGGCGCTGATCTAGGGGTAATCGCCAAGGCAGGCGGCGATTTTGCCCCATTCCTGCGACAGAACATCTCTATCAAACAGGCGGTTAAGCGCCTTGGCTACAAGCGAACCGCGCTTTGCCAAAACCCGCTCGCGCACGAAATCATCCGGCCAACCAGCCCATTCGCCTGCAACGCTGCGGAGATTAGCCGCGAAGGCGGGTGCAACCTCATCCTTGAAGATTGCGCGCGCCTCAACAGCGGTAAATCCCGCCTGATCAATGGCGGCGGCTATCGCGGCATAATCGCGCTCAGAGAGGTCGGTATCGAGGAACACGCACGACATTGCGGACCACACAGGCAATCGCCGCGCCACTTCATTCTCACAAAGCGGCGCGGGTGCTACTGGCTTCAATCCCCCGTCAAAATCCGCTCGACTAGCTCGCCCACGGATGGGGTGTAGCCGTTGGAGAAGAACGGATCGGTCTTGAAGCGGTAGGCAGCATGGCCGGCAAAGGCGAGATTGTTGGCCGGATCATCGCCGTGGGCGATTTCCTGCAAAGTCTTCTGGATGCAGAAGCTGCGAGGGTCCGCTAGACGCCCGGTGGTGTAATCGTCGTGATCTTTCCAGCTCGAAAACTGGCAATGCGACAGGCACCCCATACATGCCTGCTGATCGGTGCGGATTTCATCGCGCTTGTCAGGCGTCACAAACACGATGGTGCCATCGGGCGTCTTAAGCGGCTCGGTGTGCCCGGCGCGCATCCACGCATCGGCCTTTACCTTGTCCTCGGGCTTCACCCAGAAACTCTTGGCCTTGCCTTCTTCGCCCAGTTGCACCGTGCCTTCTTCCTCGCCCCGCTTGAAAAAAGGGATCTGGCGTTCAGACCGATGCATCAGATCATAAAGGAACGGCGTCTTGACCGCGCTCGAATAGAACCCAGTTGGCGAAAATTTGTGGAGCAACACGTCGCCCGGCTCCAGATCGCGCAGCATGTTCTTCCAGATATCGGGAATTGGGCTCTCGCGGGTGAGCAAGGGGCGCGTGCCGAACTGGAAGGCGATGCTGCCCAGTTCCGGATTGTCGATCCAGTCGTTCCATTCGCGCAGGTACCACACTCCGCCCGCCATGACGATCGGCACGCTATCGGGCACGCCCTCGGCGCGCATCGTTTCGCGCAGCACCTTCACCCGCGGATAGGGATCTTGCGGCTGTGCGGGATCTTCGGCGTTGGAAAGGCCATTATGCCCGCCCGCCAGCCAGGGGTCTTCATAGACCACAGCGGCCATCAGCTCTGGAACCTTGTGATAGGAACGCTTCCACAGCGCGCGGAAAGCGCGGCCTGAACTGACAATGGGCAGGTAATTCACGTTGAAGCGCGCCGCAATCTCGGCAAGTTTATAAGGCATCCCCGCGCCGCAAGTAACACCCGTCACAAGGCCGCGGGTGCGTTCGAGCACGCCTTCGAGCACCGCCTGCGCCCCGCCCATTTCCCACAACACGTTGATGTTGATGGCGCCCTTGCCGCTGGCGATGTCGTAGGCTTTCTTCACCTGTGTCACGGCGCCTTCGATGGCATATTGGATCAATTCCTGATGACGCTCTTGCCGGGTTGCGCCGTGATAGACCTGCGGGATCGGATTGCCGTGTGCATCATACGAATCAGCGTTCACCGCTGAGACTGTGCCAATGCCGCCCGCCGCCGCCCAAGCACCTGAACTGGCATGGTTGGTTGCCGATACGCCTTTGCCGCCTTCAACCAGCGGCCACACCTCGCGCCCGCCGTAAACAATCGGGCTCAATCCCTTGAACAATGAAAATCCCCTTGTGTGCGGGCTTTCATGGGCCCGCTTGGCGCTATCCCTTAAACACCTGCTGCGACGCTAGCAATCTCTGGCGCGCGGCTCAGGAGGATGCAAGCCTGCACGGCTGGATTGCATGCGGCGCAACGCGCGTCTTGCGCCGTCCGAACCGAGCGAAATAGCCTTTGATGTCAGGTCGTTCGATATATTCGAGCAATTCATAACCAATCGCCTCGAATTCACAGAACAGCAAGGCATGGGGAATGCCGTGCCGTCCGCTGGGCCGGTCGGTTTCCACCACAATGATCTGCCCCCCTGGAGTCAGCGCGGGCCACATGCGCCACAGGAAGGCGTAGGGATCGGCCACTTCGTGATACATGTGAACGAGGAAAATGCGATCGAAACTGTCATGCGGCAATTGCGGATCAGCCGGCTCGCCGAGCTTGATCGAGATGTTTTCCAGTCTTTCGCGCTCGACCCGGCGACCAAGGCGTTCAAGCGCCTCGCGGTTGATGTCCTGCGCCAGAACGCGTCCTTCGGGGCCGACCCGTTCAGCAAGACGCACTGTGTAATAGCCTTCGCCCGCACCAATATCGGCCACCGTCATGCCGGGACGGATTTTCGCAAGGTCCATGACAATGCGCGCTTCGCCGCGTTCATCACGGCTGTCTTCATTGCCGAACGCGGTCGAGACAGTTTCCGAGATCGGTCGATCCGGCTTGGGGAACTGCAGCAGTTCATCCGGGCCACTGCCGGCAGGAGCCAACGCATCGCAGCCTGCCACGAGACTTGCGGCCAGCATAATTATGCCAAGGCCGCCGCCGCGCTTCATTCGACATCCTCGATCATCACCTTCTCGCCCGTCACCCGCTGGGCAAGCGCGGCAGCGATAAAGGGATCGATCGCCCCGTCGAGCACATCATCGGGCGTGTTCGAGACAACGCCGGTGCGCAGGTCTTTCACCATCTGATAGGGCTGCAACACATAAGAGCGGATCTGATGGCCCCAGCCAATATCGCTTTTGGCGGAGTGTTCCGCGCTGGCGGCCTCCTCGCGGGCGCGCATCTCGGCCTCATACAGACGCGCTTTGAGCATATTCATTGCGATTTCGCGGTTCTTGTGCTGGCTGCGATCCTGCTGACTGGCGACCACAATGCCCGAAGGCTGGTGCGTGATGCGCACCGCGGAATCGGTGGTGTTGACGTGCTGGCCGCCTGCCCCGGATGCGCGGTAGGTGTCGATCTTGAGATCGGCCGGGTTGATATCGATTTCAAAGCTGTCGTCGATCACCGGATAGACCCACACGCTCGAAAAGCTGGTGTGGCGCCGCGCCGAGCTGTCATAGGGGCTGATGCGGACAAGACGGTGCACCCCGCTTTCGGTCTTGGCATAGCCATAGGCGTTCTCGCCTTTCAGCAGCAGCGTCGCCGACTTGATCCCGGCCTGCTCCCCTGCCTGATATTCCACTGTTTCCACCTTGAAACCACGCCGCTCGGCCCAGCGGGCATACATGCGAAACAGCATTTCGGCCCAGTCCTGGCTTTCCGTGCCGCCTGCGCCTGCATGGATTTCGAGATAGGTGTCGTTGCCGTCCACCTCGCCCGACAACAGCGCCTGCACCTTGTCAGCGTCAGCCCGGTCAGCCAGGCTGGCCAGTGTGGCAAGGCCATCCTCCACGATGGTGTCCTCGCCTTCGGCCTCACCCAATTCGATGAATTCGATGGCGTCGGCCATTTCAGTGGCGATTTCGTTCACCGTGTTCACCGCGCTTTCAAGCGTCTTCTGCTCGCGGCTGATACTTTGCGCTTCCTTGGGATTGTCCCACAGGCTCGGGTCCTGAACCCGTGCGTTCAATTCATCGAGACGACGCAGCGCGCGGTCCCAGTCAAGCGACTGACGCACCAGTGACAGCGCTGCCTCAATCCGATTGATGTAAGAAAGGGCCTCAGCCCGCATAGATCACCTGTTCCGCCACGCAAAATCGCCCAAGCCGCTTAGCGGCGAGCGCGTGATTGTAAAGCCGCCAGCCTGTTGCACCGCGCCTATTTGCGCAGCTTCTTTACCGCATCGAGCGTCTTGGTAACATGGCCGCGATAATCGCCGCTCGAATAGACGGTGATGATCTTGCCGTCTTGTCCGATCACGTAGGAGGTGCGGCTTGCAAGCCCAGAACTACCCATCGCCACATCATAGGCAGCAATCACTTTGGGACTCGCCACACCCACCGGAAAAGCATCACGGCATTCTTCGCGGCTGAAGCGCTTCAGGGTTTCGATATCATCGTTCGACATCCCGATCACGCTGGCGCCTGCGGCCTTGAACTGGGGCATTGCCTCGGCAAAGGCATTGGCTTCCAATGTGCAACCGCTGGTAAAAGCCTTGGGGTAGAAATAAAGCACCACCGGACCTTTTGCGAGCGCCGCGGCGAGCGAGAAACCAAATTCCTTGCCCGCAAGCGCAGCCTGGGTGGAGAAAGTCGGCGCCTTGGCTCCTTCAGCCAGCTGGGCAAAAGCAGGTGACGCTGCGGCCAGAGCGACCGCCGCCGCTGCGGCGAATTTTGTGATGTTCTTGATCATGTGACCTTTAACCTTTGAGCTGAAAACCAGTTCCGCGACGGCCAAGGCTCAATAAAGGCCGCCCTTTTCCTCGGCAAGATTGCGCGGCATTGCATCAGGGTCGTCATCATCGCGTGCCTGGGCATTGGCCCGCCCTGCGCGGATCAGCGCAAGGATTTCATTGCGGCGGGCAGCGATCTCGTCCTGACGAGTGTAGCGGTCCGGTTCGGTGTCGGGCTTGAACGCCTCCCAGATGATCGCCGACTTGGCATCATCACTTGGCCAACCTTCGAAAACCTGTTTTCCGGTGCGGCGGTCCACTCTGACCATCCGGACACCTTCGGGCGCGACCGCGGGCAGATCAGACCATTTATCTCGCGATTTCTCGATCAGGCTTTTGATGATCGGGGCTGCGATCGTGCCGCCATAAGCATAGCCCCCCATATTGCGCGGCCGATCAAACCCGACATAGGCCCCTGCCACCAATTGCTGCGTGCCACCGATAAACCACACATCCTTGGGGCCGGTGGTGGTTCCTGTCTTGCCGAAAATCGGCAGGCCAAGCGGGTTGAGCACGGTTGCCGTTCCTCGGCTCACCGCGCCGCGCAGCATATGCATCACCTGAAAAGCGGTTCGCGCATCCATCGCCTGTTCGCCGCGCATTCCCAAGCGCGGCATCGGCTTGCCATCCCATTCGGCCATGGTGCACCCACGGCACACGCGGGTGTCCGCACGCCACAAGACCTTGCCGCGCCGATCCTGCACATAATCAATCACCGTGGGCGGATTGAGCCGCCCGTGATTGGCAAGCGCGGCATAGGCCGCCACCATCCGGCTCACCGTTGTCTCGCCCGCGCCCAATGCGGTGGAAGGATAGGCCGGGAATTTGCCGATATCGAGGCGTTCAATGGCTTTCACCACATTGCCCATGCCCGCTGTCATGCCGATCTGCACCGTCATGATATTCTGCGACTGTTCAAGCCCATAGCGCATCGGAAACTGCCCGCCGCGCCCGCCGCGAATGCATTTTTCGCCCAGCCCGCGGCCCTGGAAATAGCAGAAGCGCGAATTGTCGATCTGGGTCGAAGGGGTCATCCCGCTATCAAGGCCCGTCGCATAGACGAAAGGCTTGATGGTCGATCCCGGCTGCCGCATCGCTTGCGTTGCGCGGTTGAAATCGGAGAGGCGATTGTCAAACCCGCCCTGCATCGCCAGCACCCGGCCGGTTTGCGCCTGTTGCACCACCAGCGCGCCTTGCGCTTCGGGCACGGTGCGGACCGCCCAGCCATTGCCTTGCGGATTGGCGACAATCACATCGCCTGCCTTGAGCCGATCGGGCAGACCAGTGAGCGGGGCCTCGACCCCGTCGGCAAAGCCGATCGTGGCGGATGAACCGCTGCGCTGTGTCACCACACCAACGCGCCAATCCTTGTAGCGAATGCCAAGCGGCGAGGAAGCCAGCTGGCTGGCCCAATTGCCCTGCGCGACATCAATGGTCGCAATCGGCCCCGTCCACCCCCTGCCCCCGTGATAACGCAGCAGCCCCTCACGCAAGGCATCGCGCGCTGCATCCTGCATTTTCGTATCGAGCGATGTACGCACCCAGAGCCCGCCAGCATAGACGCTTTTCGGGCTATCGTCTGCGGTCTCGCCAAACTGATTGATCAACTGGCGGCGCACCTCTTCGAGGAAATATCCTGCATCCGCACTGCGTTCGGCGCGCTGCTGAACAAGGCCCAAAGGCTGTGCGAGCGCAGCGCGGCGTTCCGAACCGGAAATGAAGCCATTGCTTTCCATCCGCTCCAGCACAAAAGCGCGTCGGCCCAGCGCAGCCTGCTCCTGCCCCTTGCGGCCATAGCGTTCGGGCGCCTTTGGCAAAGTGGCAAGGAACGCAATCTCATGCAGCTCCAGCTCGTCAACATCCTTGTCGAAATAGGCCCGCGCGGCCGCCTGCACTCCAAAGCTGCGCCGGCCCAGCGGGATTTCATTCAGATACAGCTCAAGAATCTGTTCCTTGCTCAGCACCTGTTCGATGCGCCCTGCAAGGATCATTTCCTTGAGCTTGCGCGTCACAGAATATTCATCGCCCAACAGCAGGTTTTTGGCGACCTGCTGGGTGATGGTCGATCCGCCCACCGCGCGTTCACCCGAACCCATCTTGAGGGTGTAATCCACCACCGCATTGGCCGTGCCGATAAAATCAACCCCGCCGTGGCTGAAGAAATTCTTGTCCTCTGCCGCCAGAAAGGCATCGATCATGGTTTTCGGGAAGTCGGCATATTGCAACTGCACCCGGCGTTCGCGGGCGTAGGAATGAACAATCTCGCCATCAATCCCGCGCACCACCGTGGGCAAGGGGGTTTCATAGACCAGAAGCGCTTCGGCTTCGGGCAGATCGCGCGCCAGCCAGACAAACACTGCAACCCAGAGCAGCACGCCCAAGCCAACAGCAAGCGCAGCAAGCTTGAACAGCAGGCTTGCCCGCCACTTCTCGCCAAACCATGCAGCCGCACCGCCAATATCGCGATTGATGCGATATCGGAAATAGGCCCAGCTTGAGAGGGAAGCGCTTTCACTCATGGCGAAGCGCGGTTAGCACGGGCTGTTGCCACAATTCTAGCCTTCCTCACTCACGCGCCGTGCAAAATAAATCCGAATGGCGCGGGCCAGTACCTCGGCATAGGTTTGGCGCCCCTCTGGCGTGGTAAGGCGCGCGCGGTCGCTTTCATTGGTGACAAACCCGCTTTCGAACAGCACCGATGGCACATCGGGCGCGCGCAGCACCGCGAGGGCGGCTGAGCGTTTCGGCTGGGCGACAAAGGCAATCACCCCAGCCCCTTCACGCAGCACCAGTGCGGCAAAGCGCGCCGCGTCGTCCTGTGTTCGGGCTTGCGCCAGCTCAACCAAGATGGTGCTCACCGCCTCGCTTTGCCCCGCCACCATCAGGCCATTGACACGATCAGCGTTGTTTTCACGCGCGGCAAAGCGCGCCGCCGCCTCGCTCGATGCCTCGTTCGACAGCGTGTAGACGCTCGCACCGCTGACACCATCGCGCTCGCCAGCGGAATCGGCATGGATTGAAATAAACAGATCAGCGCCCAGTTGGCGGGCGATTTCAGGCCGATCAGCCAGCGCCAGAATGCGATCATCCTCCCGCGTGAGCGCAACGCGCACAGTGCCAATCCTGAGCAATTCATCACGCAGCGCCTTGGCCAGCGCCAGCGTGATATCCTTTTCGGCAAATCGTCTGCCCGTCTCATCTTCGCCAATCGCACCCGGATCACGCCCCCCGTGTCCGGCATCAATCACCACCAGCGGCCGCGCGGGGTCTTGCGGGCCAGCCACATCGGGCAGCACCAAAGGCGGCGCGGGCGCCTCGAGCGCAAAGCGCAGGACATAGTCGCGACCCAATGCGGGCACCGCCACGCGCTGACCCGAGGCAGCCAAGCCCCCCAGCACCAGCACAGGGCCAAGCACCACGAGCAACAAGAGCGTGCGCAAGCTCATAAGACCTCGGCGCTTAATCGCCTCGATACAAATAGTGCAATAGAGTTGCTTGAAATAACCCACGATGCTAGCACATAAACACAAGGGGCTCAGGACAACACGCAAGGATGCTGTTTGACCTTGGCGCTCTTTCGTGCCGCGGCAATCCTTTCGCCCGGCCCATAACAGGTTGATGCAGTGACGAGACGCTTTTTCCCGCAAGTTTGTATCCAGTCCGCTGTGCGCGGAGTGGGTCATGCGGAACAGGCCGCGACAATGGCTCGCAATCTCGGCTCAGCAGACACGAACTTCGCGCCCTTTGCCCGTTGCAACAGGGCTGCGACAACCAACCCCGGCCAGCCCAGTGGCAACGCCGGTTCCCGACACAATGCGCGCCCCCTTTACGTCCGCTCGCGGGCAAGGCCGGGCGCATGGAGAATATTACATGGCAACGCGCATGCTTATCGATGCGCGCCACCCGGAAGAAACACGGGTGGCGGTTCTGCAAGGCAACCGGATTGAGGAATTCGACTTTGAATCTGCTGAGCACAAGCAGATCAAGGGCAATATCTATCTTGCAAAAGTAACCAGGGTCGAACCCTCGCTCCAGGCGGCGTTCGTCGATTTTGGCGGCAATCGTCACGGCTTTTTGGCCTTCAGCGAAATTCACCCCGACTATTATCAGATCCCCAAGGCCGATCGCGACGCGCTGCTGGCTGAGGAAGCCGAGGCGGCAGAGGAAGAAGCGCGCCTTCGCGACGAGGAAGAAGACGAAGGCATTGCACCGGGCGACGAATATGACGCCGAGGATGACAGCGGCGAGGCGCTCGCCGAAGACTTGGCCGAAGACGGCCTCGAGGAAGTCGACACTTCGGACAAGGACGATGTCGCCACCATCGAGGATGGGGAACTGGACGGCAACGATTCGGACGACGATGACGACAACACCAGCGATGACGGTGAAACCGGCGAAGGCGACGAAAATCAGGGCCGTTCGCGCCGTGGTCGCCGCCGTCAGGGCAAAGGTGGCGACAAGTCCAAGGGCCGCAGCCGCGCCAAGGAAGTCGACGAAGTGCGCGCCAAGCGCATGGCGCTGCGCCGCCGTTACAAGATCCAGGACGTAATCCAGCGCCGTCAGGTGCTGTTGGTGCAGGTCGTCAAGGAAGAGCGCGGCAACAAGGGCGCAGCGCTCACCACCTATCTGAGCCTTGCCGGGCGCTACACCGTGTTGATGCCCAACAGCACCAGCGGCGGCGGGATCAGCCGCAAGATCAGCTCCACCAGCGACCGCAAGCGATTGAAGGAAATCGTGGCGGAAATGAAGCTGCCCAAGTCGATGGGCCTGATTGTCCGCACCGCAGGGCTTTCGCGCACCAAGCCGGAAATCCGCCGTGACTTTGATTATCTTGCACGGCTGTGGGACGAGATCCGCGAGAAGACCCTTGCCTCGGTTGCGCCTGCGCTGATCCATTCCGACAGCGACCTGATCAAGCGCGCGATCCGCGATATCTATAACCGCGACATCGAAGAAGTCGTGGTCGAGGGTGAGGAAGGCTACAAGGCGGCCAAACAGTTCATGAAACTGCTGATGCCGAGCCATGCGCGCCGGGTGAAGGCCTATTCCGATCCCGTGCCGCTGTTCCAGCGTTACGGCGCGGAAGATCAGTTGCGCGCGATGTATGATCCGATGGTGCAGCTCAAATCCGGCGGCTATCTGATCATCAACCCCACAGAAGCGCTGGTTTCGATCGACATCAACTCCGGCCGTTCCACCAAGGAACACGGCATCGAGGCGACCGCGCTTCACACCAATCTTGAAGCCGCCAAGGAAATCGCGCGCCAATTGCGTCTGCGCGATATGGCGGGCCTGGTGGTGATCGACTTCATCGACATGGAATATTCCTCCAACGTGAGGAAGGTCGAGAAGGCGATGAAGGAGGCGCTCAAGAACGATAGGGCGCGCATTCAGGTGGGGCGGATCAGTTCCTTTGGCCTGATGGAAATGAGCCGCCAGCGCCTGCGCACAGGCGTGCTTGAGGCCACCACCCGCCCCTGCCCGCATTGCGACGGCACCGGCCTCGTGCGCACTGCATCGTCCGCAGGCCTCTCAGCGCTGCGCCTGATCGAGGACGAGGCCGCCAAGGGCAAAGGCACGCAAATCCGCCTTGCCGCCAGCACTGAGGCAGCGATCTACCTGCTCAACGAAAAGCGCGGCGATCTGGTCGAGATCGAGCAGCGCTATGGCGTCAGCGTCGAAGTCGTCCCTGAAGGCGAAAATGAAGGCGCCAAGATGAGCGTTTCCTCTGCCGGCCCGCGCCCCGCACAGGCCCCGCGCTTCGATCCGATCATCGATGAGGAAGAGGACGAGATCGATCTTCCCGAAGAGGATGAGGACGAGATCGAAGCTGACGGCGAGAGCGGTGACGTCCGCGAGCGCTCCGAGAGCGAAGATGAAGGCGGTCGTCGCAAGAAGCGCCGCCGCCGCCGCGGTGGTCGCAATCGCAAACGGGACGAAAGCGACGAAAGCGCATCAGACGAGGGCGGCGAGGCGACCGAAGGTGATGAAGCTGACGAGGAGGGCCAGTCCGATCGCGAGGCTGTTGCTACCGGTGAGGAAGAAGCCGAGGATCGTCCGAAAAAGCGCCGCCGCCGCGGCGGCCGTGGTCGCAACAAGCGGCGCGGCGATGACGGCGAGGCGGCTGGTGAGAGCGAAGCGGAGACCGAATCCGGGCAGCCGGGCGTCGATGACGCTGCAGAAGCGACGACTGAAGGCGAGGCTCCGGCGGAGACTGCCACGCAGATCACCGATGTGGCAGCAACCGAGCAAACCGCAGCGCCGCCTGAGGCGCAAGATGCTCCGGCCGAAAAGCCCAAGCGCAAGCGGGCGCCCCGCAAGCCCAAGGCCGCCGAGCCCGCACCCGTCGAGGCTGAAGCGTCAGGCGGGGTCGAAACTGAGCCCGCGATTGCGCCCGTGGTTGACGACACCCAAACCCCGGCAGAAAAGCCCAAGCGCAAGCGCGCTGCCCCGCGCAAGAAAGCAGCCGCTGCCGAAGCTGCCGACGCAGCGGTAAGCGCCCCGGTTGAAGAGGTTTCTGCAGCACCTGCAGCGGAAGCTGAAGCCGAAGTTACCAATGAAGCGCCAACCGAACCCGCTGCACAAGCTCCCGCTGAGCCGGAGGGCGAGCCTGCCAAACCGCGGCGTGGCTGGTGGCAACGCACTTTTGGCGAGTGAGGCATGTTTCTCTAGGCCTTGAAAAGGGCAGGATTGGTCAGCCAATCCTGCCCTTTCTTATCCCGCTTTACGCGCCACGCCCCATTCCATCCAACCGGCAAAGCGCGGCGCCTGCGGCGTATAGCCCTCGCCCACTTTTTCGACCACGAAACCCGCATCGGCAAAGGCAGCGCTGATCGGGCGCGTGAGGTGGCAGCCTCCTGCAAGCCGCTTCCACAAGGGTTCAATCCGGCGCTGCCAGCGCGCCACGCCGATATCAGGCGCAGCGCCATGTTCACAAAACAGCACTGCGCCGCCGGGGCGCAGAATGCGGTCCAATTCGCTCAGCACGCGTGCGGGCTCTGCCACCGAACACAGCGTAAAGGTGCACACGACATGATCAAAGCTCGCATCGCGGAACGGGATCGCCTCGCCGCTGGCCTGCCGGATATCGGCCGTCCAGCCCTTTTCCTGCGCCGCGGCGCGCGCATCATCAAGCAAAGCGGGATGCGGATCTATCCCCGCATAGGATGTGATTGCAGTCCGATCATAAAACGCGTGATTGATGCCGCCCCCGCAGCCAAGTTCAAACACATCGCCCCTCGCCCGAGGCACCACGGCTGCACGGCGTTTCATCACCTGACCTTGCGAACAGGCACAGGTGATGAGCTTGGGCATCACCTTGGCTTCGTACCATGCACCCAGCCCCATTATCTGTCATCTCCTCCCGCGATAGCAGCGGCACCATCGCAGCCCGGAGCGTTTGCGTAAAGCACCGCGAGGTCACAGATCACGCGGGAACTTCAGAGCCTCGAAAATCGAACACGCGTCCCGATTGCTCCGGTCTGAGGTCGGCCAGAACTCGCAACAGATTGCTGGCGGCGTCCTCAGGCTTGGTCAATTGTCCATCAGGCAGGCCAGTCTGGAAGGGCTTGGACAAGGCGCTGTCCACTGTCCCCGGATGCAGACCCGCCACCACCCCTTGCGGGTGCGTGCGCGCCATTTCCAAAGCAAAATTCTTAAGCAGCATATTCAGCGCTGCCTTGCTCGCCCGATAGGAATGCCACCCGCCAAGCCGGTTGTCCGAAATCGAGCCGACCCGCGCGCTTAATGCCGCAAAGACAAAACCTTCATCGCGCGCCATCAAGGGTAGAATGTGCTTGGCAATCAGCGCAGGGCCAATCGTGTTCAGCGTAAAGACTTCGGCCATGGCGGCTGGATCGAGGCGTTTATAGGTGCGTTCCGGCCCGGTTCCATCGGCCAGTGTTAAGACCCCGCTGGCGATAATCACCCATTGGGGCGGCGCATCGCGCATCATGGCGGCGGCCTCTGCAATGCTGGCTTCGTCGGCCAGATCAAAGGCAAAGGGGCAGAATGGCGCGCCCTGCGGCCCTGCCCCCGAACGCGATCCGGTATAAATCATCTGGGTCCCGCGTGCGGCAAGCCCTTCGGCCAGCGCCCGGCCAATCCCGCCTGATGCGCCAAAGATGGCCGCGCGCGCCGGCCAGTGCGGCTCAGAATGTCCTGAATTCTCCATAGCCTCTAAAGCTGCGCCCTACCCATCCGGTTCCTGCACGGTTTTGTTCTTTTCTGCCCAAAGACAATGTCGCAAGAGCCTCCCGCAGGCATTCGAACCTGCCCAGCGCGCGCTGCACTCAACAAATGTGCCAATCCTCGCAAGCAACGCCTGCTTGCCTCGTGTCACAACTGCGCTAGATAGGCACTCGAACACGCACATGGGGATCACAATAGATGGCGACCTTCACTCTCCCGGCCAATTCCAAGATCAAGAGCAATGGCAAGGTGCACAAGAGCACCGGCAAACGGGTGAAGTCGTTCAAGGTCTATCGCTATGATCCCGACAGCGGCGAAAATCCGCGCTATGACAAGTTCGAGATCGACCTCGATGAATGCGGCCCGATGGTGCTGGATGCGCTTTTCAAGATCAAGAACGAGATTGACCCGACGCTGACGTTCCGCCGTTCCTGCCGCGAAGGGATTTGCGGCTCGTGCTCGATGAACATGAACGGCAAGAATGGTCTGGCCTGCACCACCGCTATCGAAGACCTGAAGGGCGAGATCCGCATCACGCCTTTGCCGCACATGGATGTGATCAAGGACTTGGTGCCTGATTTCACCCATTTCTATGCGCAATATGCCTCGATCAAGCCGTGGCTTCAGACTGTCACCGGCACGCCTTCGGGCAAGGAGCGTCTGCAATCGCCCGAACAACGCGAAAAGCTGGATGGCCTTTACGAGTGTATCCTGTGCGCTTGCTGCTCGACCTCGTGCCCGTCCTATTGGTGGAATTCGGACAAGTTCCTTGGCCCGGCGATCCTGCTTCAGGCCTATCGTTGGCTCGCTGACAGCCGCGATGAAATGACGGGTGAGCGTTTGAATGAACTCGAAGACCCGTTCCGGCTTTATCGCTGCCACACCATCATGAACTGTGCGAATGTCTGCCCCAAGGGCCTCAGCCCGGCCAAGGCCATCGCCGAAACCAAGAAGATGATGGCCGAACGCGCCATTTAAGGCGTTCGGCTGATCAGATCATGGCTGACGCAGAAGCACCGGCAGGCGGGCGAGCGATTCCCTTCGAATACCGCCCGCTCTCGGCGGAAGAATGCGGCGGTGAGCAAGGCTGGTTCACCTGGAACATGGTCGACCGGACCCGCTTCAACACCGCAGTGCTGGGCGAAATGCGCGTGCGGCGCGAAGGCAATCTGTGCCGCCTGCGGATGTTCCCCGAACGCCGCCACACCAATCTTACGGATAATGTCCACGGCGGGGTGACGCTGGCGCTGATTGATATCTCGCTGTTTTCAGCCATGCACATCAACGGCAGCGGCGAGGCTGGCCCTTCGGTGACGGTGGATTTGTCGACGCAATTTGTTGGCGGTGGTGATCCGGCAAAGCCGCTGGATGCCGTGACTGAAATCGTGCGCGAAACCGGCAAGATGCTGTTCCTGCGCGGCCAATGCGTGCAGGCGGGCGCGGATGGGGCGGAAGAAATCATCGCCAGCTTTTCAGGCATCATCCGCAAGATGCGCTCGCGTCCCCAGTGAACGGCTTATGACAGGCGTTCTGGCGCGCTATGAGGAATTGATTGCGAGCGGGGAATTGCGCCGCGATCCCGATCAGCGCGCAGCGGCAGAGCATCTGGCGCAGCTTCAAATCAAGCTCGAAAAACCCGCCCCCAAACCCGGCCTGCTCGCCCGTCTCACGCGAAGTGCTGCGACGACCAGCTCGATCCGCGGGCTTTATATGTGGGGCGGCGTGGGGCGCGGTAAATCGATGCTGATGGACCTGTTTCATGATTGCTTGCGCATTCCGGAAAAGCGCCGCGTCCACTTCCACGCCTTCATGCAGGAAGTCCACGCCGCCTTGCGTGAGGCGCGCAAAAGCGAAAGCGGCGATCCGATCCCGCCGGTTGCAGCAAGGCTGGCAAGCGGCCTTAAGGTGCTCGCCTTTGATGAAATGGTGGTCAACAATTCAGCCGATGCCATGATTATGAGCCGGCTCTTCACCGCACTGATCCGCGATCATGGGCTCACGATTGTCACCACCAGCAACCGCGCGCCTTGTGATCTTTACAAGGACGGGCTGAACCGCGAACATTTCCTGCCCTTCATCGCGCTGATTGAAAGCGATCTCGATGTGCTCACGCTCGATGGCCCGGTGGACTACCGGCTTGATCGGATTGGTGGCCTCGCAACCTGGCACACGCCCTTGGGTGATGCGGCGACCGCCAATGTGCGCGAGGCGTTTTTCCGCCTCACCGATTTTGCGCCCGAGGATGCAGAACACGTGCCCTCGCAGGAATTGATGGTGGGAGCAGGGCGCAAGCTCTACGTTCCCAAGTCGCTGAAAGGTGTTGGCGTTTTCAGTTTCAAGAAGCTGTGCGCCGAAGCGCGCGGGGCAGCCGATTTCCTTGCGATTGCGCGCGAGTTTCACACCGTGGTGCTGGTCGGCATCCCGCAAATGGGCCCGGAAAACCGCAATGAGGCAGCTCGCTTCGTGACGCTGATCGATGCGCTTTACGAACATCGGGTGAAATTGTTTGCGACCGCGGCGGCAGAACCTGCGGCGCTTTACACAGCGGGCGACGGAGCGTTCGAATTTGAACGCACAGTCAGCCGCTTGATGGAAATGCAATCGGATGAATACATGGCACTAGGCCACGGAACCACGGGATAAGCCTCAGCCGTTCACCCCCAAATGGGTGAGCGAGCGCTCCAGCATCATCAATTGCCACAGGCTGCGCGAATTGTCGCTGCGACCAGCAATGTGAGCCTCGGCGAGGGCTGCAAGGGCGGGGGCGGAGAAAAAGCCGGTTTCTGCCAGCACGCCGCTGGTGGCAATCGCCCTCGCCTCTCCGGCCAAAGGCCCGCGCAGCCATTCGGCAATCGGCGTTACAAAGCCTTGCTTGGGCCGATAGAGAATATCCTGCGGCAAGCGCCCTTCCATGGTGCGTTTGAGGAGATACTTGCCCGTCTTCCCCTGCACGCGCATCGCCTCTGGCAAGGTAGCGGCAAATTCGATCAAGCGGTGATCGAGCAGCGGTTCGCGCGCTTCGAGGCTGGCGGCCATGCTGGTGCGATCGACCTTGGTAAGGATGTCTCCGGGCATCCAGAACGTAAGATCGGCATATTGCGCCCGGTCGAGCCCGCTTTGCGCAGGCGCATCCCGCATCAGCGCGATCAACTCATCCTCGGCGCGGAAACCTGCGAGGGCTTTCTTGAAGCTTTCTGAATAAAGCGCATGGCGCGCCTCATGCGGCATGGCGCACAGCCCGCGCGCATAGCCTTCCTCGCCGCTTGCACCCAGCGCCAGCAGCGTTGCCTTGGCGCGCAAAGGGCGCGGCGCCCAATCGGCCTTGGGATACAGCCGCCCCAGCCCGCCAAACACCGGAAAGCGCAAGGCTTGCGGCAGCATCCCCCTCACCCGTTCCTCGTGGTGGTGGAACACCTGCCTGCGATATCCGGCAAAGGCTTCATCCGCCCCGTCGCCCGACAGCGCCACTGTCACTCGCTCGCGCGCCAATTGGCACACCCGCCATGTGGGCAGCGCGCTCGCATCGGCAAAGGGTTCATCAAACATCGCGGCGAGCGCATCGACGGCGGCAAAATCATCGCGCCCGACGATGCGTTCATGGTGGTCTGTGCCGAATTGCTCCGCGATGCGGCGCGCGTAAGTCGTCTCGTCAACGCTGGCGACATCAAAGCCGATGGAGCAGGTTTGCACCGGCGCGTTGCTCGTCTCGCTCATCAACGCAACCACGCTGGAACTATCGACCCCGCCCGACAGGAACGCGCCCAAAGGCACATCGGCAACCATGCGTGATGCAACGCCAGCGCGCAGGAGACGCAGGAGTTCTTCGGAAAGCTCCGCCTCACTCGCCTTAGTCCGCTGCGTGAAATCAATGTCCCACCACCGCTGCGGTTGGCCTCGCCCCTTGCCGATCTCAAACAGCCAGAAATGGCCCGCAGGCAGCTTGTAAACCCCTTCGAGGATCGCGTGGCTATCGGGCACATAGCCCCAGGTAAGGAACGCATCGACGCCAGCGCGGCTCACCCGGCGTTCAAGCAAGGGATGCGCCAACAGGCCCTTCATCTCCGAGGCAAAAGCTAGACTGCCATCGGCAAGGGCTGCGTAATAAAGCGGCTTTACCCCCAACCGGTCACGCGCCAGCAGCACCTGCCCCTTGGCGATATCTTAAAGGACAAAGGCGAACATCCCATCGAGCCGATCAAGGCACGCCGTCCCCCACCGCGCCCATGCGGCAAGGATCACTTCGGTGTCGCCCGAGGTCTGGAAGGTGAAGCCCTCGCCCTGCAATTCGCGGCGCAATTCGCGGTAATTGTAGATCTCGCCGTTAAAGACGATGACTGAGCGCCCATCGTCCGACACCATCGGTTGCGGTGATCCGGCAAGGTCGATGATTGAAAGGCGGCGGTGGCCAAGGGCGATGCCCGGCGCGCTCCACACGCCCGCGCCATCCGGCCCGCGGTGCACCAAAGCATCGGTCATGGCGGTAACGAGCGCCGCGTCCACCGGCCGCGCGCGTTCGCCTGCAATGATCCCGGCAATCCCGCACATGGACCCTAGGTCCCCGTCAATGCGGGCATAAAAGCGGCGAGCGCGCTGGCGACAAGCGCCATTACCGCCAGCAGTGACAGCAGCATCGGCAGGGGCGCATAGGCGGTATCGAGCCGCGCAAACAGGGGCAGGGCCGAGGCTTCCTCAGCGCTCCAGCCATAATCCTCAGGCTCGCGTTCAAACCAGCGCCATGCGCCCGCCAGCATCACCGCCACAACAATGGCGAAGAACACCCAGCCATAGATGATGTGATCGAACCCGGCGGCAAATTCCGCGCCATAGAATTGCGCAACATAGATCGTGCCCCACGCGCGCACACCATTGGCCAGCACCGGCACGATCACCGCCGCCAACATGAACAGAGCCCGCCGCTTCCAACTTGAAAGCCGCGTGAAGCACACCAGCACCGCCAGCGTCACCATGGCGATCAGGAACTTCACCCCCGAACAGGCTTCGGCGACGATAAACCATCCGGCAGGCGTGTAGATGTTGATCCCGTCGATTTCGGCCACAACCCCGCTTGCATTGGTAAGCGCAATTGTAATTGCGGCGGTAATCATCTGCAAAGGGGGGATAATCTCATCGCCAAAGGGCACGAGAAACACACCCATTCCCAATGGCAGCGCAAGCACAAGCGCCACCCTTGGCCCCAGCACCGCCAGCACCACGCCTTGCAGCGCGCCGACCGCTCCTGCGTGCGCGATCAGATTAATATCGCTCGCCCGTCCGATCAGCCATAGCAGCAGCCCTGCCCCCACCACGCCCAATCCGGGCAGCCAGCCCTGCGGGGTGATCTTGGCGAGTTCTGCACGCTTCAAGGCGATCAGCCAGATAATGAGCGGCGGGATCAGCAGGATGTGGCTGTAGGTGTCGATATTCCACCATTGATGCGCCATCTCGCCCCATCCGCGCGCGGCAACCAGCATGACAAGCGCGGCGGCTCCGGCAAGCGCCACCAGCGGCTCGCGCCATTGCGGGGCGATGCGTTCGATCAGCGCGGGCGCGCGCGCGGGCGGGCTGAGGCTCTCAGGCGGCATGGCGCGCGCCTTGAAGGGCGGTGTTCAGCATGGCCCCGAGCGGCGCCAGCATGGCAGGCCAGGCATGGCTTTCCAGCACAAAGGCCCGCGCGGCTGCACCCATCGCCGCTGTCTTTTGAGGATCGCCCAGCAGCGCCGCGGCGCGCGCCGCCATGGCGGCAGGATCAGCGCGCTCGATCAGCCAATCGGCCCCATCGCGCGCGGCAATACCGGTGGCCGCTTCGGGGGTGAGCAGCACAGGCCGCGCCATCGCCATGGCTTCGAGCACCTTGTTCTGCACTCCGCGCGCGATCATCAACGGCGCGATCACGCAATCGCTTGCCGCGATAAAGGGGCGCACATCGGGAACCTCGCCCCAGATATTGGCCCCTGCCCTGCCCTTCAGCGCGAGCAGAGCAGGCGTTGGATTGCGCCCGACAATGTGGATTTCGGCGCTGGCCCAATGGGCGCGCAAGGCGGGCAAAAGATGCTCAATCGCCCAGATCGCGGCCTGTTCATTCGGGCGGTAATCCATTTGCCCGGTAAAGGTGAAATGCGGCCCTGCGAGGCTTGCCATCGCGGGATGCGGTTTGACTTTGGCAGGATCGAACAGCCTCGCGTCAATCCCGTTGCCGATCACCTGCACATTCACCCGCGCAGGGTCTTGCAAGCCTTGGCGATAAAGCGCGGCTTCGGCTTCGCTGATAAGGATCGTTGCATCAGCGCGCGCGCCAAGCCGTTCTTCCTCGCGCGCCAGCAAGCGGGCCTCGCGCGCGTTCAGCCACACGCGCTCACCATTGGCCGCATATTGAGCGAATTTGGCGCTGTCGACATCGCACAGGTCGATAATCACGCGGCCCGGAAAGTGAGCGGGCACATATTGGCCCATCTGGCCGGAAAACACGACAATCGCGCCAATCGGCCGCTTGGCGATTATTTCTCGCACCCAGCTTTCCAGCCTGCGCGAATGAAACGCGGTGAGGCTGACAGGCTTGCCCTGCGCGACCGCTTCAATCCCTGCCAGCACCAGCGGTTTGGGCCGCGCAGGGGCGCAATGGCTGGCGGCAATCTGCGCCAGATCGGCAAGGCCCGCGCGGTCTTCATCGCTTTCGCTGAGGCAGCCGACGTGAACCGGCGCGATTGCCGCCAAGGCTTTCAGCAGATGATGCGCGCGGATCTTGTCGCCGCGATTGGGCGGGAACGGCACGCGGTGCGCAAGGAACAGGATTTCGTCTCCCGCCTTCATCATGCCAGCCCCCGCGCGATCACCGGGCCCACAAGGTTTGCCACCGGCAAGGGCAGCTTCTTCCACAGCTCGATCTTGCGGCTGTAACTGGCATCGGTGGGGTCGATATTGCGCGGGGCAGCGCCCGGCGCGCTCCATACGCCATAGGTCAGCGGCTCTGGCGTAAAGCCCCAGTTCTTCTTGAAGGCGAACGGCCCGCTGCCCGTTTTGGAGCGGCCAAAATCGAACCGCACCATGCCTTTGCGGCGGGCATGGCCCATCAATTCGTAATACATCACTTCATTGGCGCGCGCCGCGCGGGCGGCGAAGGTTCCGCCACCCCAGAACGGCATCACCGCGCCATCGTGGTAGAAACTGAGCACGCTCGCCAGCGGGGTGTCCCCCTGCCACACGGTGAGGATGTCGCTGGTGTCGGGGAAGGCTTCGATCATGGCGGCAAACAGCGCGCGCGGGAAAACCGGCGTTCCCAGATTGCGCACGCTGGCGCTGTAGCACGCGTAATGCGCGGCAAGATCGCTGCTGGTGCGCCCGGTGGTGATGCGGTGGCCCAGCGCCATGCCTTTGCGCACTTCGGCGCGGGCCTTGCGCGGAATGGCTAGGAGTTCCGCCTCGTCATCGCTGGCAAGCGCGCGGGTAAAGCCGCAATGCTTGTCGTCCCAACGGGACCAGCCTTGCGGGATCGGCCCGCCGCGCAGTTCAATGCTGGCAAAGCCTTGTGCGCCCGCATAATCCATCGCGGCGCGCGCAAGGCTGCTGGCGGCCTCAGGATTGGTGGCAAGGATGCCGCCGCCCACGCCAAAACCGCTCGATACCAGCGCCTTGCCGAACAGGGCAGAGCGCACTTCTGTCAAAGGCAGCCATCCGGTCACAGCGCCCAATTGCCGCGCGATAAATCCGCCCGCGCGCTGGCCCGTGCCGCGTTCGACCGCGCCCAGCCATTCGGGCAGATGAAACAGGCTGCCGCCTTCATCGGCGACGAATTGCGCCAGCGCCGAGCGCTCACCCGCATCGCGCGGATCATGGGCGGTGACCACCGGGGCAAGGCGCACAGGTGCGTTCACGCCTCAACCTTTTTGTCGGCAGCAAGGCGCAAAGCCTCACGATGCGCCACCACATCCATGCGGCCCCAGCGAAATTCATGCACCAACTCGCGCAGTTTGCCCGCCATGCGCGCAAGGCCGGTGTAATGGCGAAAGCGTGAGCGCAGCGGTGCATGGCCGACGCGCGGCTGTGCCGGGTCAATCTCCCACGGGTGGAAATAGAACACCGCCGGGCGCTCATCCTCGCGGTTGACCTGCCGGATCGCCCAGCGCGAAAAGCCATAGGGCAGCACCCGGAAAAACCCGCCGCCGCCTGCCGCCACTCGTCTGCCGCCCAGCATCGCAGTTGTGACCGGCAGTTCGACCAGATCCGCCCATGGCAGCGGGCGAAAGGCAAAGCGCGGCGCATCGGGCCAGCCATAGTGATCATGCGCCACCGGCGCGACGCTGGAGGAATAGGCGTAGCCCTGCTCGGCCAGTTCTTCGAACGCCCAAGGCGTGCGGTGATCGATCGAGAAACTGGGCGCGCGGTAGCCGGTGACGCGCTGCCCGCTGCAATCCTCGATCACAGCGCGCGCTTTGCGGATATCCTCGGCAAAGGTCGCCCGATCAAAGGTGAAAACGCGCGCGTGATCATAGCCGTGGCTGGCGATTTCATGGCCCGCATCGGCAATCCGGCGCATCATATTGGGGTGGCGCTGCGCCACCCATCCAAGCGTGAAGAAAGTCGCGCTGACATCGGCTTCGGCAAACAGATCAAGGATGCGATAAACGTTGTCTTCAACCCGCGTCTTGATCGCGTCCCATTCACCGCGCGCAATCACATCCTCAAACGCGCCGACCTGAAACCAGTCCTCAACATCCACCGACAAGCCGTTCATAATGCGGGGCTCTTGCGGCGCGAAATGCTGCATATTCATGGTTCAGGCCGCCTTTCGCGAACCATCGCCTTCGAGCCATTCGATCAGCATGGCGAGCACATGGCGCAGGGATTGTTCCTGCTCTTCCAGTCGTTCCTCAATCTGCGCCAGCGATGTCATGAGCGCAGGCTCAAGCGGCTGCGGCGTCCGGTAAGCGGGATCACCTGCGCTCTCAGCCGCGCCATTGCCAGCGGCCTGCAATTCCCGAATAGCCGCTTCAAGTTCTGCGGTGCGCTGATCGCGGCTTGCGAGCAGCGCAGACATTTCATCAAGCCGAACGGCGCTATCGCTTGCGCTCGCTGGCTGGGCAGTGGCGCCAGCGGCCGGTTCGATGCTCAAGGCGTTTGGCTCGGCCGCTGCCCCGCGGGTCTGATCGGCGGCCATTTCAACTATCACCGCATCCAGCATGGAAGTGGTGATCTGTTGGCGCTCCTCGATTGCACCGAGCAACAAAAGGCGGTTCATTACCTGATTGACCCGGCGCGGAATACCTCCCGTGTGGCGATAGATCGCTGCAATCAAGGCTTCATCCAGTGTCGGGCGCGACCCATCCCAGCCCACCTGGGCAAGGCGGTGGCACATATAATCTTCAACCTCCTCGGCGTTCAGGCCTTCCAGATGGTGGGATGCGATGATCCGCTGACGCAATTGTTCAAGATCGGGATGATGCGCCAGTGTGCGGCGAAACTCGGGCTGGCCGAGCAGCAGGCTTTGCAGCAAGGGGTGCGAACCGAGCTGGAAGTTGGAAAGCATCCGCAGCTCCTCCAGCCCTGCCAGATCAAGGTTCTGGCATTCATCGACGATCAGCAAGCAGCGCCGTCCTGCACGCGCTTCGTCCTGCAGAAATCGTTCAATTGCGCCCAAGGCGCCGGCCTTGTCGTGGCCTTCAACCACCAGCCCGAAAGCCTGCGCCACCAGATGCACCAGCTCATCCTCATCCAGCGCAGTCGTGACAATCTGGGCAACTGTCAGCGCAGCCGGGTCGACGCGCTGCATCAGGTGCGCCACCAGCGTGGATTTGCCTGCGCCCACCTCGCCCGTGATGACGATAAAGCCTTCGCCCTGATTGAGCCCATAACCCAGATAGCTCAGCGCGCGTTTGTGGCTGGCGCTTTCGAAGTAGAAATGCGGATCAGGCGTCAGCTGGAACGGACGCGCGCTCAGGCCATAGAATTGTTCATACATATGAGGGGCAATCCTTTTCCCGATCAGAAATTGTACCTGAGGCCCAACAGGGCAGTGGCAAAGGCGATGTCTTCGGGCGAGAATTCGCTATCGAAATAGTCGATGCCCAAGGCCGCGCGCCCGACAAGACGCGAGGTAAGATTGCGGTTGTAGGCAATGGAGCCGCCCGTCGCTGTTACGTCGCCGGTGCCAAAGCCGGTCTGGAACCAGTTGATGTAACCATTCGCCGTCAGGTTCGCATTACGCCCCAGATCACGCGAAAGCCCCGCATTGATGTAATAATTCTCGTCGGTGATGCCGTTGGCAGCGCCCAGAACAGTCCCCGGAGCCGCAATGAAGGTGCGCCGGTCATAGCCTGCTGCCACCGCTGCCGTGAGTTGGCCCAGCTGGCGCTGATAGGAACCGCGCACGCCGCGCCCACGGAAAGCCGCCGCACGGACCGACCCCAGATTCCCAATGCCAAAAGCGCCATCACCGCCCGTCACCAACCCGCCAAGATCCCCTGTCACCGGGTTGCGCACCACATCAAAATCATTCGACAGGCGGGCAAGTCCGTTGTTGAGGATGCCGCCAAGGCCTGTGACGCCATCATAGACATCGATCGCGAAGGTGCTGCGCTGGCTCGGCGCGTAAGTGAAATTGCCATAATAGGTGGTGTCGCCATACCGCTGCCCGACCCGGGCATTGAGCGAGGTGCGCGAACTGGGCCGCCACAACACGCCAACGTCCCACAACAGCCCGTCGACATCAAAGGCAAGGATGCGCGGCGATGCCGGATCGGTAAGGAACTGGCCTCCTGCACCGATGATCGGATTGCCATCGGCATCGCGCAGCGCGTCGCGGCTGGATATCTCGACCTTTTCATAACCAACCCCGCCCACCAGCGCGAGCGAGGTGGTGACCGGCACTGTCACATCGGCGCGCGCATACAGATCGCGCACGCGTTGATCGAGGTTGGAAATATCCTCCTGAAATCCGCCCGCTGTGGCAGCAATCCCGATGGGCAATAGATCGCCCGGACGCACCCCTGCACGCACTTGTCCCACATTGCTCACGCTATCATCAAAAGCCTCAAGCCGGCCCCCTGTCGGATCAACCACCGCGCTGTTGAGATCAAGCTTGGTGTAGCCGACGCGGGTGACGGCCGCGACATCGACCACGCCAAGCCGGTCGGTGTAGGTCGGGCCGGCATAGACGCTGTACAACTGGCTGGTCTGATCCTCGCGCACCAGCGGGTTTATGGTCGTGCCGCCGCCTGCATCGACGCGGGTGCGCACACCGATTGCGCCTGCTTCAAGGTTGAGCTTATTGGGCACCACCGCCAATGTGCCGCGCAGGAGACCGCTCACCGAACTGCTGTCAATCGCATCGCCATATCCGATGTTGCGTTCAAATCGCACCGAGGCAGCAATGCCGCTGTTGCGGCCCTGCAGGTTCACATCAACCCCGCTGGCGATCTGGGTGAAGGTGAGCACATCATTTCCGGGCGACAATTCTGCCGAAAGCACTTGATTGACTTCGATATAGGGTTGCACCGCACGCGCATTGCCGCGCCCGCGGGTGTTGTCGAAATCATCCTGACCGCCGAAATCCTGCGCAGCGAGCGGCACAGCAAGCAGCGCGCTTGCCGCCAGTGCCAGCGCGCGCGCCGAGGCGGCGAAAAGCTTGCGAGATGTCATGCTCGGGGCTCCCCGTAAGTGCCAAAACGCCGCCCCGAGGGGCTGTAGCGCGCGGCATTGAGCAAGAGTTTGATGTCAGCGCACGCCGACAAGAGCTGCTGCGCATCTTCGAGCGCAGCGCGGCTTGTTTCATCCGCGCGCACCACCAGCACGGCCTGCCCGACATGGGCAGCAAGCTCTGCCGCAGGCGATGCGGCCAGCGCTGGCG
>MEDW01000026.1 GCA_001724215.1 Erythrobacter sp. SCN 62-14
GGGGAGGTGGGGTGGGAGGTATGAGCGAAGCTCAACGAGCTTGAGTATTAGTTGCGCAAAAATCCGGGGCTAGGAACGGGCTCTTTTCTGTGCAAGGCTCGTAGCCGCTATGGCGCTGTTTGAAGCCCTTGTCGTTGTTCATATCATCACCGGAACTACCGGGCTCATTGCGTTCTGGGGGCCGATTGTCACGCGTAAGGGCGCATCCAAACATCGCCAGTGGGGGCGCGTGGCTTGTTATGGCTTTCTGGGCGCAGGCGTGCTGGCGATTTGCATGGCGTTGCTCTCGCTCTATGGCCCGGAACAACGCATCCCCTCGATCACGGATCGCACATTATTTGCCGGATTGTTCGGCTGGATGATGCTCTATCTCGGATTCCTGACGATCGGCTTTGTCGATTATGGCCTCGCCGTGGTGCGCCACGCGCGCGATCACACCGCTTTGCGCCGCGCCCGCTATCAGGTCGTGATTGCCGCGGTGATGATTTCGGGCGCGTGGTGCGGGTGGTTTGGCTGGAAGGTGGGCCATCCCTTGATGATGATTGTGGCTGCGATCGGCCTTGTCGCGATGGCTCTGCAACAACGCTTCATCTGGAGCGCGGCCCATCCGCGATCCACCTATATCGGAGAGCATTTCCGCGCGCTGATCGGGATGGGGATTTCGGCCTACACCGCGTTTCTTTCGGTCGGGCTGGTGCGCGCCTTTCCCGAACAGGTCTTCAACCCGCTGATCTGGGCCGGGCCAAGCACGATTGGCGTCGGCCTCATCCTCTATTTCACCGTGAAGGCCAAGGCTGCCAAAAAGCCCGCACCATCACGGCTGCGCCCAGCGCCGCAGCAGGTTCGAGATGGTCTTGTCGAGAGTGAGTAATTCTTCCGACTGAAGCGGCAACCGCGCGCGCAAGGCAGCGCGCAGGTTTTCCAGATCAAACAGGGTTTCGCGTGCAGCGCAATCGGCCACCATGCTTTCGATCCAGCCGACACACACGATCCGCTGCCCGCGCGTAACGGGGCGCACTTCATGCAGCGTGCCCGAGGGATACAGCACTGCCGCGCCCGCTTCGCCCTTGATCTCCTGTGTCCCGCTGGCCGAATGGATGACAAGCTCGCCCCCGTCGTAATCGCCGGGCGGGGTGAGAAACAGGGTGAAGCTTACGTCGCTGCGCATCGCCTCGCCGCTCGCCGCCTTGATCACGGCGTTGTCGATATGGGCGCCATAATGCCCGCCATCTTGCGTCTTGCTGATAAGCAGGTGGGAAAAGCGCCGGGGCAGCGCGGCGGCGCGCAGCACGGGATGGGCCGCCAGCAGCCCCTGCACCTCGCCCGCCAGCGCGCGCGCGGCAGGCGCGTTCATCACCGCTTGAAGATTGCGCTTAACCCCGCGCGCCGAAGGCCCCGCAGTGGTGCGCCCATCGCGCCATTCCAGCGCCTCGGCACGCGCGGCCAGCGCGGCCACAGCGGCGGGATCAGGGATCGCGGAAATCATCAGGATCATCACGCGAAGGCTTTAGCCGAGCGCCCGGGCAACACCAAATCCGAAAGGCTATTTCATCAGCCCCGATGCCACCAACGCGTTGACGCGGGCGGCGACCTCTTCAAGCGAGAGGGCGTCGTCCCCTGCCCCGCCTGCATCAGCCCACACCGCATAGCGAAGGCCGACAAACACGTTCATCCCCATGATCGCCCAGGCCTCCACCTCGCCCAGCCCATCGCGGAATTCGCCGCTCGCGCTGCCCGCGGCAAGGCGCGCGGCGATGCGTTCGCCGACAGTTTCGTAATGCGCGCGGTAACTGGCCGGATCGACGAATTCAGCCTCGTCGATGATGCGGTAGATTTCCTTGTGTTCAGCCGCAAAGCGCAGGAAAGCCGACAGCGCGGCGCGTTCGATCTCAATCGCGCTCATCTGCGGCGCAAGCGCGGCGCGCGCGTTTGAACGCACGTTCTCGCTCATATCCTGCACCAGCGCGCGGAACAGCGCCTCTTTGCTGTCGAAATAGGTGTAGAAACTGCCCAGCGCGACCCCGGCCCGGCGCGTGATCGAACTGACGGAAGCCTCGTGAAAGCCCTTCTCGCCAAATTCGATGGCCGAGGCATCGAGCAATTTTCGCAGCGTGCGCCGCCCGCGTTCGGTGCGCGGCGTCTTGATCTCACGCACCATGCTGGCGACGCCGGCTTGCGGGTCAGACAGATCGGCGACCTTGCCGCCCAACGCCTTGCGACTGTTGCTCATCTGCATCTCCCTTGCCCCTTTCGCTAACCCGCATCGGCGCATGACGCAAGTCAGAACTTGAAAGTTGGTTCACCTTTCAATATCACGAGAGGCAACAAGGGTAGGAGAGGAACCAATCCATGATTTATCGGGCAAACACACACCGCAATTGCCGCCGCGCCGTCCTGCTTGCAGGCTGCGCCAGCCTTGCCGCCTTGGCTGCGCCTGCTGCTGCGCAAGACCAGATTGATGACACAGCCCCTGCCGCCAGCATGGCCATGGGCGACGGCGAAATCGTCGTCACCGCGCGCCGCCGCGAAGAACGCCTGATCGATGTGCCCGTGGCGGTGACTGCCTTTAGTCAGGCCGATCTGCAACGCCTGCAGGCGGTGGACCTTTCCGGCCTGCAAGCCATGGCCCCCAACCTCAATCTGGTGCAAGGCCGCGGGTCTGCCGCCAGCGCCAACATCTTCATCCGCGGCCTTGGCCAGCCCGATGCGCTGCAAACCTTTGATCCGGCGGTCGGCATCTATGTCGACGGGGTCTACCTCAGCCGCATTCAGGGCGCGCTGCTCAATCTGTTTGACGTGGAACGCATCGAAGTGCTGCGCGGGCCGCAAGGCACGCTCTACGGCAAGAACACCACCGGCGGCGCGGTGTCGATCGTCAGCCGCAAGCCTGACTTGAATGATGTGAAAGTCGAAGGCTCGGCCATGTATGGCAGCTTCGATCAGTTTGTTCTGAACGGCTATGTCAACGCCCCGCTGGTGGAAGACAAGGTCGCTTTGAGCCTTGCGGGCCAATGGGACAAGCGCGATGGGCTTGTCACCGATCCGCTCACCGGTCGGCGCTATAATGATCGCGACAGCGCGACGGTGCGCGGCATTTTGCGGGTCAAGCCGGTCGAACGATTGGAAGTGCTGGTGTCGGGCGATTACAACCGGCAACGCAACGCGCTGACGCTGGGCTATCCCACCGCGCCGCTGTTGCAGACAGATTTTTCACCACCAACTTTCGCGCCAGTAACAAGCGTGCTTGTGCCCGCCAATCCATTTGGTCCCTATAATTTTCAAGCTTCCACCAGCTTTAGAGGCGATGAAGGCCAAAGGCTTGACCATTGGGGCGCCAATATCACCGCCAATTGGGAATTGAGCGATGAGCTCATGCTCACCAGCATCACCGGCTGGCGCAAGCTGGATCCCAAGCTCTTCGTTGATATCGACGCGAGCGAGGCCGAGCTGGGCGATGTCTTTGTCGGCATTGATCAACGCCAGTTCAGCCAGGAAGTGCAGCTGAAATGGGACACCACCCGCTTCAGCGGGGTGTTCGGGCTGTTTTACTTGAATGAAAACATCCGGTCGGAACAAACCGCATTTGGCGATGACATTTTTACTGAATTCGGCTTCCCCGTTACATTCCGGCGCCCGATCGAAGATGCTCAGAACACCAAAAGCTATGCCGCATTCGGGCAGGCGACCTATAATTTCACTGATCGCCTGAGCGTGACGGCAGGCCTGCGCTACACCTATGAAGAGCGCACCTATGAACGTTTCACCACCACGTTTTCGAACGGATTTTTCTTCGGGGGCCTTGATTTCGCCTTCCCCGATGATTTGCCAGCTCCGTTCAACGAAGATCGGAAGGCGACCTTTGATGCCTGGACGCCGAGCCTGACGCTCGCCTACAAGCCGAGCGAGGACAGCCAGATCTATGCCTCGGCCTCGCGCGGGTTCAAATCAGGCGGTTTCAATGGCCGCGCCAACAGCCGTGATGATCTGACGCTGGTGGTCGACGGCGTCCCGACACTGGTTACCCGTTTTGAACCGGAAACCGTGTGGACCTACGAAGTGGGCGGCAAAGCCAGCTTCCTTGATGGCCGCGTCTATCTCGCCGCCAGCGCCTTCTACAGCGATTTCCGTAATTTCCAGGCTCGCGTCGGCGGGGGCACGGTGGGGGCGACGAGCGTGTTCCCGGTGCTGAATGCAGGCCAGATGGAAATCTGGGGCGCAGAACTCGAAGCCGTGGTGCGCCCGACCCGCGAATGGACGCTGCGAACCGGGCTGGGCTTGCTTGATGCGCAATACAAGGAATTCAACGACGGCCGCCGCCCGCCGACCTTCTCGTGCAATCCCACCGGCCAGCAGATCACTTGCCAGCCCGCCTTTGCCCCGCCGATCAGCTTCAACATCCAGAGCGATTACCGCATCCCTCTGGGCGATGCCGGCACGCTGACGCTGGGGGCGGATGCACGCTTTGTCGACAAGCATTTCCTCAGCGTCGATAACCGCCCCGGTCTGGTGGAGCCGGGCTACTGGCTCGCCAATGCTTTCGTGCGTTTCGATAATGCCACCCGCAACTGGTATGTGCAGGGCGGCGTTAAGAATATGTTCGATGCGCTCTATGCGACCGATGGGCAGGAATTCAGCTCGGTCGGCAATATCCAGACGATCTATTTCGGCGATCCGCGCACTTTCAACATCATGGTCGGGTTTGCATTCTGATCGATGAAACGGGCAAGGGCGCTGGCTGTGGGTCTCTCCCCGCGGGGCCAGCGCCTTTTCCCCTGATCGGCGGGCGCGCGTGAAAAGGCTGGGGGGTCTTGGGCGCGCCTGCCGATCGATCCTTTTGTTGGGCCTTTTCTAATGGCTCCCAAGCGGGCATAGGCCCTGCCCATGCATGACATCCGCTTTATCCGCGAAAACCCGGAAATTTTTGACCGTGGCCTCAAACGCCGGGGGCTGGCGCCGCTGGCCGCCGGACTGATCGCCATTGACGAGGAACGCCGCGAGGCGGTGACCGCGGTGCAGGTGGCGCAGAGCCGCCGCAATGAGGCCTCCAAGCTGATCGGTGCGGCGATGGCCAAGGGCGACCGCGAGGGTGCCGAGGCGATCAAGGCCGAGGTCGCCGCGCTCAAGGAGCAGATGCCCGCGCTCGAAGCCCGCGCGGATGAGGCGGCCAAGCGGCTTAAGGAAGCGCTCGAAATAATCCCCAACCTTCCGGCTGAGGATGTGCCCGAAGGCGCGGACGAGGAAGCCAATGTTGAGGTAAGCCGCTGGGGCACCCTGCGAGAGTTCGACTTCACGCCCAAGGAACACGCCGACCTCGCGCCAGCGCTCGGCATGGATTTCGAAACCGGCGCGCGGCTGTCCGGCGCGCGCTTCACCTTCCTGCGCGGCGACATGGCCCGCCTGCACCGCGCGCTCGGCCAATTCATGCTCGACGTGCAGACCCGCGAGCACGGCTATACGGAATGCAACCCGCCGGTGCTGGTGGGCGATGATGCCATGTATGGCACGGACAAACTGCCGAAGTTTGCCGAGGATAGTTTCGCCACCACCAATGGCCGCTGGCTCATCCCCACCAGCGAAGTCAGTCTCACCGCCAGCGTCATGGGCGAGCTGCTTGACGAGAGCGCCCTGCCCATGCGCCTTACCGCGCTGACGCTCTGCTTCCGTTCCGAAGCGGGCGCGGCGGGGCGCGATACGCGGGGCTTCATCCGCCAGCACCAGTTCGAAAAATGCGAACTCGTCAGCATCGTACGCCCCGAAGACAGCGAAGCCGAACACCAGCGCATGACCCGCGCGGCTGAAACCATCCTTGAACGCCTCGAACTGCCCTATCGCAAGCTGCTGCTGTGCACCGGCGACATGGGCTTTGGCGCGCGCAAGACCTATGATCTCGAAGTCTGGCTGCCGGTACAAGGCGCGTTCCGCGAAATTTCCTCGTGTTCCAACACCGGCGATTTTCAGGCCCGCCGCATGGGCACGCGGTATCGCGTCGCAGGCGAGAAGCGCACCGAATTCGTCCACACCCTCAACGGCTCCGGCCTTGCCGTGGGCCGCACGCTGGTGGCGGTGATCGAGAATTATCAGAACGCCGATGGGAGTGTCACAGTCCCCGACGCTTTGCTCCCCTACATGGGCGGGATTGAAGTTATCACGCCCAACTAAGCCCTCTCGTCATCCTGAACTCGTTTCAGGATCCATCAATCGGCAAGCGCCGGCACGAAAAGGACAAATGGATGCTGAAACAAATTCAGCATGACGGATCGGAGATACTGGCATGAGAATCCTCCTCACCAATGATGATGGTTACCACGCCCCCGGCCTCGAAGTGCTCGAGGCCATCGCGCGCCAGTTTTCCGATGATATCTGGGTATGCGCGCCGTCCGAAGAACAATCGGGCGCAGGCCACGCATTGACGCTCAACCGTCCCGTGCGGCTGGTGAAATTCGCAGAGCGCCGCTTTGCCGTCACCGGAACGCCAACCGACAGCGTGGTGATGGCCCTGCGCCAAGTGCTCGACGATTGCCCGCCCGACCTCATCCTCTCCGGCGTCAATCGCGGGGCGAATCTGGCCGATGACATCACTTATTCGGGCACAGTTTCAGCCGCGATTGAAGGCGCGCTGGCAGGCGTGCGTTCGATTGCCTTGAGCCAAGTGCACACCCCGCAAAGCCTTGCCAGCAACGCGCCGTTTGAGGCCGCAAGCGAATGGGGCGCCAAGGTGCTGGCCCCGCTCATCGACACGCCGCTCGCGGCCCGCACGCTGATCAATGTAAACTTCCCGCCGGTGGCCGCCGCCGATGTAAAGGGCATCCGGGTAACGCGCCAAGGCTTTCACGATTACGCGCGCGGCACGGTGGTCGAAGGCAAAGACCCGCGCGGTTTCAAATATTACTGGTTCGGGCTTGATCCGATCGAACACACGCTCGATCATGGCACCGATCTCGAAGCAATCGAGGAAGGCTTTGTGTCGGTAACGCCCCTGCAGCTTGATCTGACGCATTATTCGACCATCGGCGTGCTGGCCGAACGGTTTTCCGGTTGAGCGGGTTGTCATGAGCCGCGCTCGCCGTCTTGGCGGGCCGCTGAGGCGGCAGGTCAAGGTGCCGGTGTGGGCCGATATTGGCCTGCGCATGGGGATTGCGCTCGGGCTGATCCTGCTGCTTATCCTGATCCACTGGTTTGGTCGTGATGGGCTCGAAGACAGCCTCGATGGCCATGTCAGTTTTCTTGATGTTGCCTATTTCACGGTTGTTTCGGTCACCACCACCGGCTTTGGCGATATCACTCCGGTGTCGCAGCACGCCCGCCTGATCGAAACGCTGGTGGTAACGCCGATCCGGCTGGCGGTGATCTTCATCTTTGTCGGCACGGCCTATACTTTCGTGATCCGCCGCAGTTGGGAGAATTGGCGCATGGCGCGCATTCAGGACAAACTATCAGGCCATGTCGTGGTGCTGGGCTACGGCGTGTCGGGCTCGCAAAGCGTGCGCGAGCTGATTGATCGCGGGGTCGAGCCCGAACATATCGTGGTGGTCGATCCGGGCGAGGAACGCCTTGCCGAAGCCGAAAAATTGGGCGTCAATGTGCTGTGCGGCGATGCGACCCGCGATGACACCCTGCGCGCGGTGCGGGTGAGCAATGCGCAGGCCGTGCTGGTGTCAGCAGGGCGCGATGACACTTCGATCCTGATTGTGCTGACGGTGCGCCACCTTGCGCCTGATGTGCCGATCAGCGTGGTGGTGCGCGCCGAAGACAACGAAGTGCTCGCGCGGCAGGCGGGCGCGGATAATGTCATCAACCCGGTGCGCTTTACCGGGCTGCTGCTGGCAGGCAGCGCCAAGGGCACTTACATCGCCGATTACCTCGCCGATCTCGCCAGCGTCAGCGGGCGGGTGCAATTGGTGCAGCGGGTGGTGAGCGCTGCGGAATGCGGCTCATCACTGGCTGATCTCAAAAGCGGCGGACAGGGCCTGCGCGTCTATCGCAACGGGCGGGCGATCGGCTTCTGGGAGGAGGAATGCCAAGCCCTGCAGGAAGGCGATGTGGTGGTGGAAATCGTGCCCTCGCGCGCGAAGGAAACCGAATAGCTCACCGGAACAGCAGGAACGTTCCGCCCATCGCCGCCATGCGTCATTTGCGCTCGCGGTGAGCGCGCAAGCGCGCCACCTGCCGCGGGGGGCGGCCTACCGGCCGGCGCGCAGTCGCGCTTGCGGGCCGTTCGGCCCGATCATCGAAACAACAAAAATGCTCCGCCCATCGCCGCCATGCCGACGATGAAGTGCCCGGCATCGATCAGGAACAGCGCGAAACGCTTCCTCATAAACAGGTAATTGATGCCGATTGCGGGGATCATCACGCCCACGGCAAAGCCGGTTGCCATCATCATCACCACATGGGGCGCAGGATCGGTGCGGGCAATCAGATGCCACAGCACCATCGCGATCAACATTTCAAAGGCAAAGGCAAGGCCGAAAATCACCGCCATATTGCCCGATCTGAGCGCCTCGTCCGAAAGCCCGGCAGCGCGGCTCCACGCCTTTTGGAACAGCACGCCATACCACAAGGCGCCCACGGCAAAGAACGCCGCCGTTCCCGCCAGCACCGGCCATAGGGCAAAGTCATTCATGTGCGCTTCCTTTCGCGTGTCCGATCACCGCTAGCGCAGATCGCCGCCCTCGTGTAGAGGGCCGCGCCTATGAACACGCCTGCAACCTCAATCCCCGACCAGAAGCGCATTGGCATGGTCAGCCTCGGCTGCCCCAAGGCGCTGGTCGATTCCGAACGCATCCTCACCCGGCTGCGCGCCGATGGCTATGCTTTTGCCGAGGATTATGCAGGCGCCGATGTGGTGCTGGTCAACACTTGCGGTTTTCTCGATAGCGCCAAGGAGGAAAGCCTTGCCGCGATTGGCGAGGCGATTGCCGAAAATGGCCGCGTGATCGTAACCGGATGCATGGGCGAGGAGGCCGACGCGATCCGCGCCGCCCACCCGCAAGTGCTCGCCGTCACCGGCGCTCATCAATATGAGCAGGTGGTCGAAGCCGTCCACACCCACGCGCCGCCAACCCAAGGCCCGTTTGTCGATCTCATTCCCCAACCCTCGGAGAATGATATCAAGCTGACGCCGCGCCATTACAGCTACCTCAAGATTTCCGAAGGCTGCAATCACTCCTGCGCCTTCTGCATCATCCCGCAATTGCGCGGAAAACTGGCGAGCCGCCGGATTGATGCGGTCTTACGCGAGGCGGAAAAATTAGTGGCCGCAGGCACGCGCGAGTTGCTGATTATCAGTCAGGACACCTCGGCCTATGGGGTCGACATCCGCCATGAAAGCCGCGATTGGAAGGGCAACCCCGTGCGCGCCCACATGACCGATCTGGCGCGTGAGCTTGGCGGCCTTCGCACGCCCGAAGGCACGCCGCCGTGGGTGAGCTTGCACTATGTCTATCCCTACCCGCACGTTGACCAAGTCATCCCGCTGATGGCAGACGGCCTGCTCACGCCCTATCTCGACATCCCCTTCCAGCACGCTAGCCCCAAAGTTCTGAAGCTGATGAAGCGCCCGGCGAACGAGGCCAAGGTGCTCGAACGGCTGAAATCATGGCGCGACATCTGCCCCGATATCGCGATCCGCAGCTCTTTCGTGGTCGGCTTTCCCGGCGAGACCGAGGAGGATTTCCAATACCTCCTCAATTGGCTCGAAGAAGCGCAACTGGACCGCGTCGGCGCGTTTCGTTTCGAACCCGTCGAAGGGGCAAGCGCCAATGCCCTGCCCGATCCCGTGCCGGAAGCGATCAAGGAAGAACGCTACGCCCGCATCATGGAAGTGACGGAACGCATCAGCGCCGCGAAACTCGCCGCCAAGGTCGGTCGCACGCTGCCGGTTATCATTGATGAAGTCGGCGAGCCGGACGAGGACGGCGATATTGGCGCGACCGGGCGATCACAGGCCGACGCGCCGCAGATCGACGGCGCGGTTTACTTGCGCAATGTGCCTGCCAGCCTTGCACCGGGCGCCATCGTCAATGTCACCATCGAAGATTCCGACGCCCATGATCTTTATGGGGTCATTGCCGGTTAAGGCGAAGTTTGATGGGCAAATCGTGAAACCTTCGCTCGCTCTGGCGGTTCACGCCGGATGATCATCGCCATTGAAACCCGCCTTGTCATCCGCACCCGAACGCCCACCGACATTCTGCTGCAATATGAAGCAGCGGCAATTCCCGATCAGACTATTATCAGCGCCAGTGATGCGCTCAGTGATGCAGGCTCCTCCACCCGGATTGCTGGCGATGAAAATATCGGCACGCGCCGATGGCTCAGGCTCGATGGGGAAGTCGAAGTCTCCTACCGCGCCGAAGCCGAGCCGCGCCGTTTAGACTGCGATCTGGCTGCACTCGATAGCCTGCCTGTCGAACGGCTCCCGGCTGACGCAGTCAAATATCTGTTTGATTCGCGCTACTGCCAAAGCGACAGCTTTCAATCCTATGCGGCAAGCACCTTTGAAGACCCGATTGGCGGCCGCAAGATCGAGGCAATGCGCGATTGGGTGGCGAGAAATATCGCCTATGTCCCCGGCTCCAGCCACAGCGAAACCACAACGCGCGACACCTTGATGGAACGCCGCGGCGTGTGCCGTGACTTTGCTCATGTGCTGATCACCATGGCGCGGGCCTGTGCGATACCGGCGCGCTATGTCGCGGTTTATAGCCCAGCGGTTGATCCGCAGGATTTTCACGCCGTTGCCGAAGTCTTCCTGTGCGATCCGGCAACAGCCGATGGCGGCGCATGGTATCTTGTTGATCCGACCGGCATGGCGTGCGCTGCTGATGCGGTGAAGATCGGCGTCGGACGCGATGCCGCCGATGTCAGTTTCCTGACCTCGTTTGGCGCGTGCGAGCTCACCGGCAAGTCAGTGCAAGTCCTGCGGAAGGCTCCCGCTCCTTTAACACAAGACCCGCTGGCGTCCCTGCAAGGGACGTAGCCGAGCAAAAAGCTGGCGGCCAGTCCGCCAAGCGGGCATAGTGTGTCCCATGTCCCGCGCTGTTTCTTTTCAGGGCCGCAGCATCGCGGCGTTGCTTGCGCTTGCCGGCGCGATGCTCGCGGCGCCCTGCGCTGCGCAATCCGCAATCGAGGCTGGCCGTTCTGCCCAAGCCGTTGCCGCCCGCGCTGAAGCCGCGACCTTGCGGGTCGACCCGACCACCCTTGGCCCTTCCCAAGTGACCAATCCGAGCCACAGCGATCCCTATGCTGTCCCCTCTTTGGCGCCTTCTGCCCCTGTGCTGACCATCAGCAGCCAGTGGGATGACGAGGTCACCTATGCCAGCGCCCCGCGCGGCCCGGCGGTGCGGATGATCGCGCAGGAAGTGGCCCAGCCGCTGGCGCCTGCTGATGCGGCTGCGCCTGTTGCGGCGGCTGAACAAGCCCAGTCGGCAGGCCAGCCCCCTGCGGCGCGTGGCAAAGAGCCGTTCGTGGTCAAATCGATCCTCCCTGTCGAAGGGACGATCCGATACGGCGACTGGTTCTGGGACGAAAGCGCAGCGCCTGAGACCGGCCAGCTTGTCATCACCATCGACCTCGAAGCGCGCGTCCTCAGCGTGTTTCGCGATGGCCATGAAATCGGCACAGCGGTGGCGCTGCTGGGCACGCCAAGTCACCCGACGCCGATCGGCACATTTCCGATCCTCGACAAGAATCGCGAATATTTCTCCAAGAAATACAATAATGCCCCCATGCCCTTCAGCCTGTGGCTGACCCGTACCGGCATTGCGATCCACGGCTCGCCCGTTACCAATGGCTATGCCAGCCACGGCTGTGTGGGCGTGCCCGATCCCTTTGCCGAAAAACTGTTTGCCGCCACCAAGCGCGGCGACAAGGTGATCATCACCAAGGGCCGCATGATCGGGGTCGGCGACAAGGTGATCTGAGCGCGTTCTTTCGTCAGACCACCTGCCCCGTCTCCCCAACCGGCCGCCAATGATGCCATCACGATATGGTGGCCGGGTTGGGCCATAGGCAAAGCGGCGGGGCGGATGGTCTGCCCAAAATCAATGCACCCTGCGTGGCGGTTCGGGGGCAAAGCGCCAGCAGCGCAGTTCGATGCCCACCCCCTTCATCCGCTCCACCCCCGGCACCGCCAGCACCCCGCCAAGCGAGGCATGATCTCCGCGCCACAGCCGATCAAAAGCGCGCCCCGCCTCGGCGCGGCTGCAATGCCCGCCCAACTCCCGGATAATGCGCCGGATCGTTTCGATTGCGATCACCCGCGGCACATTGGCATAGTAGACAAGGCCGGGCAGGCCATCACTGCGGTCTTCATCGGGGTGCACCATGTCATCCCAATCAAGGCTGGCATACCACTCAATCGCGCGCCACGCCTCGGCCAGATGCGCCGCGCTCTGCGCCAAGGCTGGCACGTCGAGCCACGGATTGCGCGCCAACTCCGCGCGCGCTCGAACCCGGTCAAAGGTCTGATCTGCATTGGAAGGGTCTTGCGCAGGAGTGATCCCGGCGCTTACCACCACTTGCCCAAGCTCCGCCTTGCGCCACCCGAGCAGCGGACGCAGCACCAGAAGGTCGCTGTCATCAAGCAGGCTGACCGGGCGCACGCCGGCAAGCCCCGACAGTCCGCTGGCGCGATTGAGCCTGAGCAGCAGCGTTTCGGCCTGGTCATCGGCGTGATGCGCGGTGGCGATCGCCCCAAGACCGGAGGCATGGGCCCACTGCCCCAACGCCGCATAGCGGGCAGCCCGCGCCTGAGCCTGCAGATTACCCGATCCGACCTGCACCTTGAGCGGTGTAAAAGGAATGTCGCGCGCGGTGCAAACCTGCTCGACCAGCGCGACTTCTCCGGCGGCCTGCGGCCTCAGGCCATGATCGACACTGGCGACTGCAATCTGTCCGGGCAAGGCAGCGTGGGCCAGCAGCAAGAGCGCAAGACTATCCGGCCCACCCGAGACAGCCAGCCCCAAAGGGCCAGCGCGCTCGGTCTGCGGCCACAGTTCCGCCAGATCCGCGGCGAAGCGTTCGGCCCATTGGGGGGTGCTCAGTTGCACTTCACCTTGGCGCGATTCGCCTGATATTCCGCCGCCAGCCGGCCGGTTGCGATCGCCGGATAGGTCTCGCCAAATTCGGCCAGCGCGATGCAGGCACGCTTGGTGTCCTTCATCGCGATCATCGAGGCGCCGAGATAGAGCAGGCTGTCGGGAGCGCGATCGCCATTCTTGTCGGCCTGATAATTGCGCAGGAACCAGCGCGCTGCTTCTTCGGGCATGCCGTCATCAAGATAGGCACGGCCAAGCAGATTGCGCCCGAAACTGATGCGGCGGTGGCGCGGGAACTTCTCAACGAAACTGTTGAGCTGCTGGCGCGCTTCGGGGAAAAAGCCCGCGTTCCACAGGCGGAACCCATAGGAATATTCGTCATCACCGGCATCATCGGTTTGCGGCTTGGCAATTGCCTGAACCGCAGCAAGCCGCGCAGCATCCGGGCGGGCGGCCGCAGCAGGAGCAGGAGCAGCCGACGGCGCACTGCCTGTCATCGCCGCCAGATTACCCGACGTCGCCGTAGAATTGCCCGCAGCGCTGCGATCAATCGGCGGCGGCGGGACATAGCCCTGCCCGTCTGCCTGCCCGGCGTTCTGGCCTGCCCCTTCAAGCGCTGCAAGGCGTTCCGCCAATTGCGAGAGGGTGTTGGCCTGTTCTTCGGAACGCGCAGTCAATTGCTGCATCTGCATTTCCAACCCATCCAGCCGCGCAAGCACATCGGTGAGCGCGCTGGTGGATGGGGCTGGCACACTGGCGGCAGGGGCTGGCGCCGATCCCGGCTGAATCTCCGGCTCAAAAAAACGCGCGTCACCGCCGGGAAACACCTTGCGCTGCAACGCGCGCACTTCGGCTTCGAGTTTGCGGATGCGCGCTTCATCGGCGCGGTCCTGCGCCAGGGCAGGCACTGGCGCAGCGGCCAGCACGGCCCCCGCCAGCATCGCGCCGCCCAGACGGCGGCTGAGGGTTTGAACGATGGTTGTCATGGCGTCTCAAGCTCCCTTTGGCGGCGTAGTGTCATGGCACAATGCGCCTTGCGTTGGCGATGATGAACCACACCCAAACCACTGCCGTCTGGAGCGCGTCAAGTCGACCCCTTGCGCCTGTGCTATTCACGGCAAAGTGATGATCAGGGGCGTGCGACAGCCTATTCGTCGCCGTCGGCGGGCGCTGCGCGAGGCGGAGCGGGTGCTGGCACCACTTCAGGGCCGGCAGCTGGCTGGGCGTCCGGCTCGGCTGGCGGTGTCCGGGCCGGAGCCGGGCGCACAACGGCTGGCGCATTCTCTGCCGCGACAGGCGCGGTGGTGCGCGTTGCCGCAGGCGCGCTGGTCGCAGGCGCTGCCGGTGCAGCGGGCGCAAGCAGGCGAGCGCTCAGGGCGGCCGCAGACACCGGCTCGCTTGCCAGCACCACAGAGCGCTGTGCCAGCGGCGCTGTAGGCTTGCCATCAATCGTGATCGCCAACGCATCGGGCCGGGCCGTATTGATGCGCGGATCAGCGGCCGTGGAAGGCACGGTGAAGCTTTCGCCCTTGGCCAAGGTTTTCTCCAGCAGGCGCTCCCCGCCCTGCTCGAACAAACGCACCCAAATCCCATCGGCAAGCGCAGTGATCACAACCTCGCCGCCTTCGGCAGCAGGGGCAGCGACTGGCTCTTCGGCCTCTTCGGCAGGCGGCGCTGGTTCCGCCTCCACCGCCAGCGGCGGTGCCCCCCTGCCCGCTCCGAAATGGTTGCTGAACCAGGCAAACAGACCTGCAGCCAGCAGCAGACCAGCGATCGCGCCTGCCCATGCCAACCCTTTGGAGGGAAGCTTCGCCGGATCGCCCGGCTCCATCGTCGCGGTTGTTGGTGTGCGCTGCTCGGGTGCATCATCCAATTCGGCGCGCACCGCTGCCATCACCTTGTCTTCATCAAGGTCCAACGCACGCGCGTAGGTGCGAGCAAACCCAATCGCGTAGGTGCGCGAGGGCAACGAGGCAAATGCACCTGATTCGATCACTTTGAGCTGGCGGATCGGGATGCGGGTGCGTGCTGCAATGTCAGCAAGCGACAACCCCTGCTCTTCACGCGCATCACGCAGCAGGGCTGCCGCGCGAGAGTCCGCAGCGCGGGGAGCTTCGCCTGAGGTGCTATCCTGTTCGCTTTCCATGACCCGATTTTTCCGCGCTGATCCCAGCGCTCTTATCATTCTTCGTTAGCTCTGCACACAGCCCATCGGGCTGTCGCAAGTCAAGGGCATTGGCCTTGCTTTCGCCCAGCCGTGCCAAAGCCCCGATCAATCATATTCAATCCCGCGGGCATCGGCCCATAGGGACAGTTCGTGCCGCAGATTGCACCCGGGATCAGACAGCCAGCCATTCATCGCAGCCGTGATCTCTGACAAGTCGACCTTGCGGATCAATTCCTTGATCGGGCCGACCGCAGCAGGCGTGATCGACAGGCGGCGGTAACCAATACCCAGAAGCGCAAGCGCTTCCAACCGGCGTCCCCCCATCTCGCCGCACACGCCAATATCCACACCGCTGCCAAGGCTGGTCTGCATGACGCGCCGCAAAAAGCGCATAATCGATACAGATAGCCAATCATAGCGCTGCGCCAGCTTGGGATTGGCGCGATCGGCTGCAAACAGGAACTGGGTAAGATCATTGGTGCCAATCGACAGAAAACCGAGCTTGGGCAGCATCAGATCGAGCACTTCGGCCAAGGCGGGCACTTCCAGCATGGCGCCGAAATGGATGCGTTCGGGCAAGAGGCGTTTCTTGGCGCGCAGAAACGCGAGCTGTTCATCGAACACGGCTTTGGCTTCGTCAAACTCCCATGGTTCCGACACCATCGGGAACATGACATAAAGCGAACGTCCCGCCGCCGCCTCAAGCAAGGAACGCGCCTGCGCTTTCATCAGCCCTTCGCGCTCCAGCGCCAGCCGCAGCGCGCGCCAGCCCATCGCGGGGTTTTCATCATGCTCGCCGCTGCCGGCAGCAAGATAGGGCACGGATTTATCGCCCCCGATGTCCACTGTGCGGAAGATCACCGGCTTATCGCCTGCTGCATCGAGCACATCACGATAGAGCCTAGTCTGGCGTTCGCGCTGAGGCAGGGTGGCCGAGACGAGGAACTGGAATTCGGTGCGGAACAGGCCAACCCCATCCGCCCCCGTCATGGCCAGCGCGCTCATATCATCGCGCAGGCCTGCATTCATCATCACCTGGATGCGCGTGCCGCAGCGGGTGAAAGGCTCGACATCCCGTAGGCTTGCATAGGCGGCCTGCTTCTCGCGGCTCTTGGCAAAGCGCGCCTGAAAGGCTTCGGCGACCTGCGGCAGCGGGCGGATGATCGCATTGCCTGCGGTCGCATCAAGCAGCACTTCGTCGCCTTCGCGGATCACGCCGCGCAGGCCTGCGCCTTTCTCCCCGCGCGCGCGGCCCAGCACCGGCACATTCATCGCACGCGCCACGATCACGACATGCGCGGTGAGCGAGCCTTCCTCAAGGATCACCCCTTTCAAGCGCCGCCGGTCATATTCGAGCAATTCCGCCGGTCCCAGATTGCGCGCGATCAGGATGGTATCGCGGCGCAGCCCTTGCGAGGCCGCTGTGCCAATCTGGCCTGCAACAATACGGATCAGGCGATTGGCGAGGTCTTCCAGATCGTGCATTCGATCTGCCAGCAGCGGATCGTCAATCTCGCGCATCCGCATCCGGGTGTGCTGCTGGACGCGCTCAATCGCCGCCTCGGCGGTGAGGCCGGAATCAATCGCCTCGTTGATGCGGCGCGACCAGCCTTCATCATAGGAGAACATCTTGTAGGTCTCGAGCACCTCTTCATGTTCGCCGCCAACGCCGAATTCGGCCTGACCTGCAAGACCATCAATCTGTTCGCGCATCCGGGCAAAGGCGCGATAGACCCTCTGGCGCTCGGCCTCGGTGTCTTCGGCCATGACCTGTGTGATTTCAACGCGCGGCTGGTGATAGACGGCAAATCCCGATCCCAGCCCCTTTACCAGCGTCAGGCCAGACAGGGTCTGCGGCCCGGTTTGATCGGCGGTCAGCCCGCGCGCTTCCTCCTCATCGACGAGTTCAGCATTGGTGATGAGTTCGGACAGCACCATCGCGGTGGTCTGCAGCGCCTCGATCTCGACATCCTCATAACGGCGCGGGTCGACATGCTGGACGCACAAGACGCCGACGGCGCGTTCGCGATAGACAATCGGCACGCCGGCAAAAGAGTGGAATTTCTCCTCGCCGGTTTCCGGGCGATAGAGGAAATCCGGGTGCGCCTTGGCCTCTGCCAGATTGAGCGTTTCCACCTTGTCGGCAATCAGCCCGGTGAGCCCTTCGCCAATCGCCATACGGGTGACGTGCACCGCGCTCTGATTGAGACCGCGCGTGGCAAAAAGTTCGAGCATTCCTTCGCGCAAAAGGTAGATCGAGCACACCTCGCTCGACAGGCATTCGCCAATGATCTCGACCACCTGATCAAGCTTACCCTGCGCATGCAGGCGCGAGGCCATGACTTCGGTAAGCCGGGTAAGAATCTGGCGGGCGGCAGCAGCAGCGGTCATAGCTGGGAAGGCTTAAGGCGTAGGCAGCAGAAAAGCAAAAGGCGTGATATCAAAAGCCCGTTCATGGCGCCCTTACTGTCGGTCGGCGCAAGTGCCAGCCTGTGCAGCAAACAGGCCGGGCAAGCCTTCAATGCGGCCGATAATGGAACAGACACCGCGCGCACAAAGAGCAAATGGCAGAGCGAGAATGGGGAGTGCGCAGTTGCAGAATAGACCCACCCACGCCTGCCGGTTCCCGCACTGCCAATGCTCTCATGTAGCGCGCAATCATACGATCACGCGCGGGCGATTTCCTCCTTCAACCGGAGCTTCTGCTTTTTCAGGGCTTGCAGCTTTCCGGCATCAGGGACAGGCCGCGCCAGTTCCTCTCGCAGCCGCGCTTCGAGCCCGGCGTGCTTGGCGTTCAATGCCTCGAGGTGGGAAGACAGGGCTTGTGATGCCATAATCGCATACTCCTTTCACAGGTTTCGGGGGGCTGCCCCCGCTCACAGCGACTCAGGCCAAAACAACGGCCGGGCCGCAGGTTCGAAGTGAACCACACAAAAGCTAGAACGCAAAGCACTACCGGATCATGAACGGACAGAACGCCAAAAGCTTGCGGTGGGCTGCCCCTGGCACAGCCATCACAGGAAATGGCCGGGGAACCGCAAGCGCGCTTGCTCATTTTGCCGCTTCCTTGCATAGCGCCGACAGGCAGCACAGGCCTCGCACAGGGTGCGCGTCGAAGACAGGTTTGGCAGGACAATGAACGAGCAGGAACTGCGCAAGAAGCTGGAATTGCTGCGCACCGAGCACCGCGATCTGGATGCCGCGATTGCCGCGCTGACCGAGGCTGCGCGCAGCAATGCATCGGCCGATCAGTTGCAGATTGCCCGCCTTAAAAAGCGCAAGCTGCGCCTTAAAGATCAGATCGCGATCATTGAAGACACGCTGCTGCCCGATATCATCGCGTGATTTTGTGGGGGGGGGCGCGCTTGCGCGCGACGCATAGCACCCCTTCAAATCGTCCCGCAGCGGGACGGTTTTCAAAAATGAACGGGAAAGTAACCATCGCCTGCTGGTGCATGCGGAGCGGTGGGCGTATCAGCCTTGAGACCTATGCCGCGCACCACCAATCTGTCCCGTCCGATCATCGAGGCGCTCTACACCGAAGCTCTCATTCTGGCCGATGATGTGCGCGGCGTGTTCGCGCTCGGCACGCAGGGGCCGGTCGGCACGGAAGATGCGATGGCGCGGTTGGCGCTGTCGACTGAAGGGCTGAAAACCACCACGCGGATGATGCATGTGCTGGCCTGGCTGCTCAACCAGCGGGCGCTGTTTGCCGGCGAAATCAATGAAACACAGATGCGCCGCCACGGAGCGCTGCCCCCTGATCGCGGCTCTGACCCTGAATATCTGGCGCTGCTCGAACCGGAAACGCGCGCACTGATTATCGAGACAGAACAGCTCCATCGCCGCATTGCTCGGCTTGATGAGGCATGGCGTCAGCGTTTCGAAATGCACTCGCCCGCGCGCGCCTTTCAGGAACGCATCGAGCGCGAGCTGGGCCGCTTGAGCGACCGCAACTAAAGTCGCCCTCGCGCCCCGGCTCTTGCCGAGCCGTGCCAGCCTCGCCATAGGCAAAGGTGCAATGGCCAATATCCCACCCCAGCCCTGGCCCACGGGCCTTGCCGATCAGGTCGAGCCGCTCGTCACGCGCGTGCTTGCCCCCAACCCTTCCCCCTATACCTTCACCGGCACGCAAACCTATGTGGTCGGCCCGCTGGATGGGCCCGATTGCGCGGTGATTGATCCCGGCCCCGCGGACGAGGCGCATATTGATGCGATCATGGCGGCGATTGGCGCGCGGCAGGTGACAGCGATCATGTGCACCCACACCCACCGCGACCACTCGCCCGCTGCTGCGCCCTTGGCCGCGCTCACAAACGCGCCAGTCGTCGGCTGCGCGCCGCTGGTGCTGCAGGTCGAAGGACCGCGTTCGGACGAAGCGTTCGACACCACCTATGCGCCAACCCGCGTTCTGGAAGATGGCGAGGCCATGCGCGGCACGGGCTGGACTTTGACCGCGGTGGCGACGCCGGGCCACACCTCCAACCACCTGTGCTTTGCGCTCGAGGAATCGGGCGCGCTGTTCACCGGCGATCATGTCATGGGCTGGTCGACCAGCGTCGTCATTCCGCCCGATGGCGACATGGGCGATTACATGGCGAGCCTTGAAAAATTGCTGGCGCGCGAGGATGTGCGCTATCATTCGGCACACGGCGCAGCGATTGAAAAGCCCCGCCAACTGGTGCGCGGCATGATCGGCCACCGCCGCCAGCGCGAAAACCAGATCTTGCGCTTGCTCGCCGAAGAAGCCCGCCCCGTCAGCGGCTTTATCCCGGCGATGTACAAGGGCCTTGATGAACGTCTCATCCCCGCTGCCGAAATGAGTGTGACCGCTCATCTGATTGATCTGGAAAAGCGCGGGCTGGCAGGTTTTGACGGGCAAAACTGGCGGGTGGCATAGCCGCGCTGCCCTTCCTATATCGCACGCCACACCTGATGACGGGGCCTTGACCGATGAACACCATGACCAAACTGCCCACCGGCGCTGATCTGCTGGCCAAGATCGACCGCTTGCGCCGGGAGCGCAACGCGGTGATCCTTGCGCATTATTACCAGACGCCCGACATTCAGGACATTGCCGATTTCGTGGGCGATAGCCTTGAATTGTCGCGCAAGGCGGCGGCGACCGATGCCGACGTTATCGCCTTTTGCGGGGTCAAATTCATGGCAGAAACCGCCAAGATTTTAAGCCCCCAGAAAACAGTAATCCTGCCCGATATGGACGCAGGGTGCTCGCTTGAGGATTCCTGCCCGCCCAATAAATTCAGCGCTTTTCGCGAAGCAAACCCCGATCACATTGCGCTCACCTACATCAATTGCTCGACGGAGGTGAAAGCGCTCTCGGACATCATCGTCACGTCTTCCAGCGCCGAGACAATCCTTGCGCAAATCCCGCCCGAACAGAAAATCATCTTCGGGCCAGATCGCCACTTGGGCGGTTACCTTGCGCGCAAGTTCAATCGCGAAATGCTGCTGTGGCCGGGCGTGTGCATTGTGCATGAGGCTTTCAGCGAAACAGAACTGCTGAAGCTCAAAGAGCAGCACCCCGGCGCGCCTGTCGCCGCCCACCCCGAATGCCCGCCCTCGATCATCGACCACGCGGACTATGTCGGCTCGACCAGCGGCATTCTGAAATTCGCGCAAGAGTTTGAAGGCGACACGCTGATCGTGGCGACCGAGCCGCACATCATGCACCAGATGGAAAAGGCGCTGCCGAACAAGACCTTCATCGGCGCGCCGGGCGCAGACGGGAACTGTTCGTGCAACATCTGCCCCTATATGGCGCTGAACACGATGGAAAAGCTCTATGTGAGCTTGCGCGATCTGGAGCCGCAGATCCACATCGAGGAAGAGGTGCGCGTGAAAGCCAAGCGCAGCCTTGACCGGATGCTGGAGATGGCGAGTGGGACTGTCGGGCTGGGCGATCTGGGGAAGGTGCGCTTTAGCGGGGATTGAGCAAGTGATTCCTGATTTTCAAACCCTCATGCTGCCCGTTCTCAAGCATGCAGCGAATGGCGAAATCCGCATATCCGAACTCGTCCCTCAGTTGGCGGACGACTTTCAACTCACACAAGAAGAGCGCGATCAAACCTTGCCCAGCAGCGGCCAGAGTGTGCTGTATAATCGTGCACAATGGGCCAAGACTTATCTGAAGCAGGCTGGTTTGCTGCAACCGACCAAGCGAGCACATTTCCAGATCAGCGAACGCGGGCTTCAAATCCTCAAGGCTCCCCCGGCGCGGATCGACATCGCATTTCTTGAGCAATTTGAAGAGTTTCGTGCATTCAGGGATCGCAGCAAGAAGGCCGATGACGCTGGCAGGCCCGCCGTTATTGAAGTTGCTGAGGTCTCGCTCGATTCTTCGCCAGAAGACGTGCTGACATCAGCACATCAGCAAATAGAAGAAGCCTTCATCGCCGAACTGATCGATCGACTTCTTGTCGGCACCCCCGCCTTTTTTGAAAAGGCCATCGTCGAGCTGCTTCTCGCGATGGGCTATGGTGGCAGCTCAAACGACGCGGGGCGCGCGATTGGTCAGTCCGGGGATAATGGCGTGGATGGGGTCATCGACCAAGACCCGTTGGGCGTTGACCAGATTTATCTGCAAGCGAAGCGATACGCCGCCGACAACATCGTCGATGCCTCGGCCATCCGCGATTTCTTTGGCGCTCTGAGCTTGAAGAAAGCCCAGAAGGGCATTTTCGTCACCACTTCGAGCTTCTCCAAAAGTGCGCGCGAAACCGCCGCACAACTTGGTGGTCGAATCGTTCTGATCGACGGGAAGCAGCTTGGCCGACTGATGGTGAGATACAACGTCGGTTGCCGAGACAAATACACCCTTCATGTGAAGGACTTTGACGAGGACTTCTTCGACTGACGCCCTAGGCCCCAGCTTTTGCTGGGGTGACGGGAGTGCCTAAGCCTTGGCCCTAGCCACCGCTAGCGCGGCTCCCACGAGCACCATCCCCACGACATCGAGCGCACTCAGCACCTCGCCAAATGCGAAATAGCCATAGAGCGCGGCGACCGCGGGCTGGGTCAGCAAAGCAAGGCCGATAATCAGCGGCGGGAAGTGGGCGAGCGAATAGACCATCAGCCCTTGGCCCACCAATTGGCTGGAGACGAACAGGATCAGAATTGGCGTCCAATCGGTCGGCCACACCGGCTCGCCCAAAGCGAGCGCGACCGCCAGCAGCACCGGGCAGCCGAAAATGCTCACCCACACCAAAAGGCTCCACGAACCAAACGCCTTGCGCGCATCCTGCAATGTAAGCAAATACACCGCATAAAGCAGCCCTGCAGCAAGGCAGAACAGATCGCCGATCAGGGTCGATGTGGAAATTTCCAGAGAGCGGCCCATCAGGATCGCAGCACCCGCAAGCGCGAAGACAATCGCCAACCCTTCCAAGGGCCTTGGCAGCACCCCGCGTGACAGGAACACCCAGAACAACAGCACAATCGATCCGGCATTGCCGAACAAGGTCGCATTGCCCAGCCGCGTCATCCCGATGCCGATGTGCCAACTGGCGAGGTCCAAAGCGAAAGTCACCGCGCCCAGCGCCACCAGCCCCAAAGTGCGCCCGCCCATCCCGCCCAAGGACTGCTGGTTCGCCCGCGCCAGCAGCACCAGAAAGGGCAGCGCCAGAAACAGCCGCCAGAACCCGGCGGAAACCGGCCCGGTATCAGCCAGCCGCACAAACCACGGCCCCAGCGCCAGCGCGACATTGCCCGCCAGCAAAGCCGCCAGCAGCAGCGCTGCACGCCAGCGACTGCTCAGCCCTGAAACCTGTGCTTGGGACGCCCCACCATTTTCCATGCTTGCGCCCTAGCCGCGTGAGGCCCTAGTGCAAGTTTCAAAGAGCAATCGAAGGAGAGTATCCGATGCACGAAGCCCTGTTCCAGCCCCTCCAGATGGGCGCGCTCCATGCGAAGAACCGCATCCACATGGCCCCGCTCACCCGTGGCCGCGCGGCTGAGCCGATGTTCGTGCCCAATGATCTGATGGCGACATACTACCGCCAGCGCGCAGGGGCCGGCATGATCCTGACCGAGGCGACCGGCATCAGCACCGAAGGGCTTGGCTGGCCGAGCGCGCCGGGCATCTGGAGCGATGAACAGACCGAAGCCTGGAAGGCCACCACCAAGGCTGTCCATGAAGAAGGCGGCCTCATTGTCATGCAATTGTGGCACATGGGGCGGATCGTGCACCCCTATTTCCTCGGCGGCGAGGCGCCCTTTTCGGCCAGCGCCACCAAGGCTCCGGGCGAAGCGCACACCCCGCAAGGCAAAAGCGAATACGCGACCGCGCGCGAAATGACCCACGAGGATATCCGCCGCACCATCGGTGATTACCGCCGCGCTGCCGAAAACGCCAAGAAGGCGGGTTTTGACGGGGTGCAGCTCCACGGCGCGAACGGCTATCTGGTCGATCAATTCCTGCGCGATGGCACGAACCACCGCAGCGATGAATATGGCGGCAGCCCGGAAAACCGCACCCGTTTCATGCGCGAGGTGCTGGAAGCCCTGATCGACGTGTGGGGCGCAGACCGCGTCGGCATCCGCCTCTCGCCCAACGGCGATTCGCAAGGCACCGATGACAGCAACCCGCCTGCGACCTTTGGCGCGGCTGCCAAGGTGTGCGAGGAATTGGGCCTTGCCTTTGTCGAACTGCGCGAGCCCGGCCCCGATGGCACCTTCGGCCAGACCGATGTGCCCAAGCAAAGCCCGCTCATTCGCCAGATTTACACCGGCGCTTTGATCCTCAACAGCGACTACACCGCCGAGCAAGCCGAGGCAGACGTGACCAGCGGCAAATGCGACGCGGTGAGTTTCGGGCGCCCCTACATTTCCAACCCCGATCTGGAAAAGCGCATCGCCGTGGGCGCCCACTGGAACCCCAACAAGGACGTGCCCAAGAGCTGGTATTTCCCGATTCCCCAAGGTTATACCGACTATCCGACCCTGGAACAGGAACAGGCCGAAGCGGCGGAGTGAATGCCTCTCCCGGCAGTGCCCGCTTCGTTCGCTGCCGGGACACCAGCTACCCCGCGAGCAGCGACCCCATGATCACGCCCGGGTGAAGCCAATTGATGACAGAGCGTATGATTGGCTTGTCTCATCATGCGGCACACCTGCGGCCTGTGCCATGAAATCGGCAAGTGAGCAGGCGAGCGGTTCGACCCGCTTGGATTGCGCGCTGTGCCACACCGCCAGAACCGGGAAATCGAAGCTCGGCATATCATCCACCGCAATCAGGCGGCCAGCCGCCAGCGCCTGCTGCGCCAGATGCTGCGGGACATAGCCTGCTGCCTTGGCATCTTCGAGCCAGCGGATTGCCAGCCCGCCCAGATCAAGCTGCACGCCGCTGCCGCCGACAAGATCGACCGAACCGGCAATCTGCATCCGCAAATCCTCGCCCCAATCGATATCCACCCAACCATCCTGCCAGCGTTCAAGCTGCGGCGAATGCACCAGCACCAGCCGATCGGTGAAGACCTTGCGTGCTTCCAGCAGGGGGCCAAGCTGCGGCTTGTAGAGAATGGCGAGGTCAACCAGTCCCGCGCCCAGATCGCGATTGAGCCGGTTGGCAGACCCTGCAATCAGCGTCATCGCCAATTGCGGGTTTTGTTCACGCAAGTGTTCGCTCCAGTCGATCAGGAAGGACGGCCAGAGCGAAAATTGCCCGCCGATGCGCACCTTGTCGGTGAATTGGGGCGGGATCGCTGCTTCGGCGCGGCTGATATCCCAGACCGACATCATTGTGCGCGCGCGCGGCAGAAAGGCCTCGCCAGCCGCCGTTAGTGAACAGCCCTTGCGCGATCGGTCAAACAACCTTGCACCAAGCCGGTGTTCGAGCGCGGCAATCCTTTCGGTAACAGCAGAAGAACTGGCGTGCACGACGGCTGCGGCGGCCAGAAAGCTGCCGGTTTCAGCAGCGGCGACAAAGGTACGAAGCTGGGCGAGATCCATAAATCCTGTTATTCCGAATTTATACGCCTGTAAATCCCGTTTTACGGATGCAAGGTGCCCTCCTATCCTTACTGGCATGAACAACAAGGATAAGATCATGGCGAAGAAATTTGCTCTCCCTCTGCTGGCTTTTGCAGCTTTGGCCATTGCCCCTTTGGGGCAGGCTCAGGCCCAATCAGCAGGCGATATTGTCGTCAAAGCGCCTGCCAACCTGACGCTGGACAGTGAAAAGGATTGGTTCAAGCTGCGCCGCGAGGATGAAAAGCTCAGAAAGCAGATCGCGGACCGCGAAAAGCGGGTTGCGCGTGAAGAACGCAATGTTGCCAATCAGCGGCGCAGCGTGGCCGATGCACAAAAGCGGCTTGATCGTGAGCAATCACGCTTGAGCAGCGCCGAACGCAATCTCAGCCGCGAGATGAGCCGACGCCAGTCTGACAGCCAGGATCTTGCCAAGGTGCAGGAACGGATGATCGCAATGGGCGGCGTGCGCGCCATCAAGTCAGCGCCCAAGCGCTAAACCCTCAAGAGACCTGCGCCAATCCAGCCGCCCGAGTGGCTGGATTGGCCACCACTTGTTTGGAAAGCATGGCATGTTCCGAAAATCGCGTATCCAGCCTCTGCCGCTTGAAGAGCCCCATCGCACCCGCTCGGGCGTGGCGGTGGATCACATCGCGGCGGCAACCGGCGTGCCGGTGCTGGTGCTGGCTGCAATCCAGCTGGCAGCACCTGCCATGGCGGCCCCGATCACCGGGCTCGAACAAGGGGCGGCCAGCGCCATCCTCGCAGTCCAATGGGCGATGCTGGGCGCATTGCTGTTGGTCGGCGGCATCACCCGCACGCGTGCCGTGGCAATCTTTGCCGCCGATTTCCTGATTATCGCCGGCCTTGCCGGGGCGATCGTCTGCCTGTTTGCGCAATCATCGCTGACAGCGATCATCATGCACAGCGCGATTGCTGCCCTCGGCTTTGTGAGCAGCAGTTTCGCCCGGTTGACCGACAAGGCCGCTCTCAAGCGCGATCTGCGCTTGTTGCAGGAACAGGCCAAACCCCGCGCGCGAGCCCGCCGCTCCGCCGCCAGAAGCGACACCAATACCGAAAGCGCACGAGGGTGCCAATCTCTGACATGATCAATCATGTGTCCGGATCACAGCAGCCCCAAAACCAGAAGAATTGCCCCCTCCCGGTGCCTTTCGGGTCGCCCAAGAACCAGGGCGGCAAGCGCTGGAGCCTTGGCTCCGGTGCTTGCCGCAGCGCCATGCCCGGATCATTGGCCGGGCCACGCCTATGGTCATGGCTGACTGGTGACGACAGATCAGCCGTTCGCCTCCGGCTGGCGGAGCTTGTCTTATGAAAATCCTTGGCTCCTGAGGTAGACAAGAGCCGCTGCCCAGCAATGCAAATGCTGGACAGCGGCGGGGGTCGCACCGTGCGGAG
>MEDW01000027.1 GCA_001724215.1 Erythrobacter sp. SCN 62-14
TCGGCATGGTGCTGATTTTCTGGTTCCTGATCATCCGCCCGCAGATGAAGCGTCAGAAAGAACATCAGCAGAAGGTTTCCGCGCTGAAGAAGGGCGATTCTGTCGTCACCGCTGGCGGGCTAGTCGGCAAGGTGGTGAAGGTGGACGACACTTTTGTCGAGCTCGATCTTGGCCCCAATGTTCGGGTCAAGGCGGTCAAGCAAACCATTGGCGATGTTATGCCGCCCGGTGGTGGCAAGCCTGCCAATGATTAAGCGGGCCTGCTGATACCTATCCCTGATCGCCCCAAGGTTAATGAGTGAGACTGCGGCGTAATGCTTGAATTTCCCCTCTGGAAGAAGCTCTGGCTGTGGGGCCTTACGCTGGCCTTGTCTGCCGCTGCCTTGCCTTCGCTGTTCGGCGCGGCCAATCTGCCATGGCCCTCGGCGCTGCCTTCGCCGCAGATCAATCTCGGGCTTGACCTGGCCGGCGGCTCGCATCTTTTGCTCGAGGCCAAGGCGGAGGATGTTACCGCCCAGCGCCTTACCAATATGGAAGAATCGGTGCGGCAATTGATGCGCGGCGCTTCTCCGCGCATCCGCATCGGGGATGTCTCGACCGCCAATGATCGGCTGTCTTTCATGCTTGAAGACGCCAGCGACATTGATCGCGCCCGCGGACTGATTGAACCCTTGATGATGGGCACTGGCCTTGCCCGCGACTGGGATCTGCAGGTGATCGACGGGCAGCGCATGGTGCTTATCCCCACGCAGAGCGGTATCAACAATGCCGTCAATGATGCGATGGAAGCCGCCACTGAAGTGGTGCGCCGCCGCATCGACGAACTTGGCACGCGCGAGCCCACCATCATCCGTCAGGGCGATACGCGCATTGTGGTGCAGGTGCCTGGCCTTGAAGACCCGGAAGCCTTGAAAGCGCTGCTTGGCCAGACGGCGCAGCTTGAATTCAAGCTGGTGGATCTGACGGCTTTGCCGGAAAATGTCGCAGCCGGCATAGCGCCTCCGGGTAGCGAAATTTTTCCCTATGCACCGGGCAGCGGGCGTGAGGGCAGCTTTGAGGCGGTGCGGCGGTTGGGCGGCATTCGCGGCGATAATCTGACCAGTGCGACGGCTGGCGTCAGTCCCGAGACCAATCAGAACGTCGTCAATATTGGTTTTGACACGCAAGGCGGTGCGAAATTCGCCAAGCTGACGCGCGAAAATGTCGGAAAGCCGTTTGCAATCATTCTCGATGGCCAAGTGCTCTCCGCGCCCAACATCAACGAGCCGATCCTCGGCGGACGGGCGCAGATTTCGGGCAGCTTTACCGCCGAAAGCGCCAATAATCTTGCCATTGCGCTGCGTTCAGGTGCGCTGCCTGTGCCGCTGGAGGTGGTGGAAGAGCGCACAGTCGGGCCGGATCTGGGCGCCGATTCCATCCGGCGCGGTATGATTGCGATGCTGATCGGCAGCCTCGCGGTGATCACGCTGATGATCGCCACCTATGGCCGCTTTGGCATTTACGCAACCGCAGCGCTGGTGCTCAACGTGCTGACTCTGCTCGGGATTATGGCGGGGCTCAACGCAACGCTTACCCTGCCGGGAATTGCCGGTTTCGTCATTACCATCGGTGCAGCGGTCGATGCCAACGTGCTTATCAATGAACGCATCCGCGAAGAGCGCGCCCGCGGGCGCAAGGTGATCGCGGCGATCGAGACGGGCTACAAAGAGGCCAGCCGAGCGATCTATGATGCCAACATCACCAACTTCATTGCAGGCGTCTTGCTGTTCATTTTCGGCACGGGGCCGGTGCGCGGGTTTGCCGTGGTGCTTGTGATTGGCCTGTTCACATCGGTTTTCACCGCTGTCACCCTTACGCGTATGTGGGTTGCCGGATGGCTGCGCAAGGCCCGTCCCACTGACATCACAATCTAGCAGGAGCCAGTGACATGAAACTCTTGAAGCTGGTTCCTGACAACACCAACATCGCGTTCCTGAAACTGCGCGTGCCGTTTTTCGTCCTCAGTCTGGTGCTGATCCTGGGGTCATGGGCGGCAGTGCTGACCAAGGGGCTTAATTTCGGGGTCGATTTTGCCGGCGGGCAGGAAATCCACGCGGTCTTTCCGGCTGGCGAGCCTGCGCCGATCCCCGAATTGCGTGCGACTCTCGCCGCGCTTCCCCAGGTTGATGGCCCGGTGGTGCAGCAATTCGGCCAGCCCAACGAAGTCTCCATCCGGATCAAATTGCCCGATGCAGCCGAGGACAATCCGGAAATCGCCGCGCAAATGACGCGCGACATCAACGCGGCGCTGAAATCGGCCTACCCTGCGATCAGCATTGAACGCGTCGATTCGGTTTCGGGCAAGGTTTCAGGCGAGTTCCGCAATCAGGCCGTCTTCGCGCTGGCGCTCGCGATGCTGGCGGTGGCGATCTACATCTGGATCCGCTTTGAGTGGCAATTCGGTGTCGGCGCGCTTTATGCATTGTTCCACGATGTTTCGGTAACGCTCGGCCTGTTTGCGCTGACAGGAATGGAATTCAGCCTCCAGATCGTCGCAGCGATCCTGGCGATCATTGGCTATTCGCTGAACGATACCATTGTCGTCTATGATCGCATTCGAGAAAATCTGAAGAAATACCGCAAGATGCCGCTGCCTGAATTGCTCGATCTGTCGGTCAATGAAACGCTCGCGCGCACGGTGATGACCTCGCTTACTCTGCTGGTGGCGCTGGTTCCGTTGCTGGCCTTTGGCCCGGCGAGCCTGTTCGGGCTGGTCGCAGCGATCACGGCGGGCTTGTTTATCGGCACCTATTCGAGCGTCTACATGGCCGCTCCCCTGCTGATCTGGATGGGGGTCACCTCAAACAGCTTTGTGCAAACCGAAACCGCGGCCGATCGGCAGGAGAAGCTCGCACGCGGCGAAGGCTGAAAGCTCAGTTTTCCTGTGCGGTCAGTCGCTCGAAGTGGGCGGCCAGCGCGGCGGCATTGGCCTCCCAGCTGAATTTTTCCGTGAGCGCTGCGACCTCAAGCCGGTTGGCCGGTTCAGCCAGAACCGCGCGCACGCCAGCAGCAACCGATTGCGGATCGCGCGCCACCAACTGGCCGGCAAGTGGCCCTGTGACGACCTCGCGTGCGCCGCCAACATCGCAGGTAACCAGCCGCGTCCCACAGGCAAGCGCCTCAATCCAAGCATTGGCAATGCCTTCATTGGCGGTGGGCAGCACCATTGCATCGGCGGCCGATAGAATCAGCGGCAGCACATCATGATCGAGGCTGCCGGCAAAATGCACACGCTCGATCAGCCCCAGCTTGGCGGCAAGCGCGCGCAAGCGGGCCTCGTCCGCGCCAGTGCCCACCAAAACAAGCTGCGCGCCCGGTAATTCACCCAAGGCTTCGATTGCAATTGCCTGCCCCTTGCGCTCGATCAGCGCACCGACACAGGCCAACAGCGGAACGCCCGATGGCAGCTCAAATCCTAGCTCTCGGCTAAGCTGCGCGCGCAATTGCGGATGGGCAAGCGGGCGGAAGCGGTCGCGGTCAAGCCCGGTGAGGTGCAGCGTGATCTTGCTTTCATCCATCCCCATCGCGCCCATGCGGCGGGCGAGATCCTCGCTCACTGCGAGCAGGCCTGTGGCCTCACTGGCAGCCTCGATCATCTGACGGCGCGGAGCCGACTTTTCGCCCCAGAAGGTGATGTCGCTGCCGCGTGCCTTGATCGACAAGGCCGCGCCCAATTCGCGTGCAATGATTGCAGCAGCAGGGCCATCGGGAAAGAAGAACTGCGCGTCGACCACATCAATCGGGTGTTCGGCATGGAGCGCGCGCGCCAGTGGCAACACAGCCCGCGCAATCGCGGCCGGATTGCGCGCCGCGCCAAGTTTGGGGATCAGGGTAAAGCGTGGGCGGTGCACCACCAGCCCGCCTTCCTCGGACGTCTCGGGCAGGGCCGCGAGCGGCTTGTATTTCCCGAAAGGCAGCGGCGGAATGCCGATGGGATTGACCACGCTCACTCGCCAATCCCCGCGCCGGGCCAGCGCTTCAAGGGAGCGGGCAACAAAAGTGCCAAAGCGCGGGGTAACTGGATTGGGGTAGAGCGTCGCAAGGCTCAAGACGTGCTTCTTGGGGCTGATCACAGGGCACGCACCAGCATCACGGCAACCGCAACCCACGCCGGATTGTCCACCACCAGCTGTTTTTGGCCCGCCCCGGGCGGTAGCAGGCCGAAAAGCTTGCCTTGCCGGTCAATCAGCCGCCCAAAGGCAAAGCGTCCTCCGGGGCGGGGCACCAGGCAATCGCGGTTGATCGCACGGGTAAGATCGGGGTTGTCCGCTGCAAGCGGGCTCAGCCAGATCAGATCGCCCACGCGATATTCACCAACGCTGGCGGTAACTTCAATCACGACTGGTGCAGACGCATCTTCGTGCGTGACGAGTTCATGTGGCAACACAGCCTCGCGCGGGGTTGCAATCGCCTCTGCGCCGCTGGCGACCAGTTCGGCGACGATGCGGGCAGGTTCCTGCGCCTCGGCGCGCACAAGGCTTTGCGGGTCAACGTCGAGCGCAGCAGCGATGCGGTTCATCCAGACGAGCGACAGATTGCGAGTGCCGGTTTCGAGCCGCCCGATTGTCTGCGCGGTGGTGGGGGGCTGGCACGCGGCGGCCAGATCAGCGAGCGTGAGCCCCTTGGCCTTCCGGATGGCGCGGATGCGGTTGATCATGATGAAGCCTTCGTCGGACAACTAACCGAATTGGTTTGTTATTTCCTACATTGCTCCCAGTTTGGCAAGTCTGCAGCCTTCATGTCCAAAGGGGAGCCCAACCGATGAAACGCCAGCTTGCCACCCGCGAACTCACCAGCGAAGGCCCGCGCCGGGTCGTGCCGGAAAAAACGCCGCGCCGCAGCGTCACGATCAACCTCGCCGAATCGCCGTTAGCATGGCTGCACGCGCGCGGGCATTTGCCCGAGAGGCTGTTTGATGCTGGCGAACACTTGCGCGCAGATTATGAACGCGCGCAGCTTTCACCCAGCGTTACAATGCGGTGGGATCCGGTGCGCGCAAAGTCAACTGGCCCGGATCGTGGCCTTAGTCCGAGCGAGAAGCAGATTGCAGCGCGCGCGCGGTTTGACGGCGCGATGGCAGCGGCGGGCAAGGGGCTGGAGGATATCCTGTGGCGCGTGGTGTGCGCCTGCGAATCGCTACCCGACGCGGAAAAATCGCTTGGCTGGCCGGTTCGCAGCGGCAAGCTGGTGCTGAGAATTGCCTTGGAGCGCGTGGCTGACTTCTACCGGATCAGGTGAACTGGGGTTTTGCTTCAGACAGTGTCTTGCATGCCTCATTATTCAGCTTTTGCGTCTAACGAATGAGCCACGGCATCACCCCTCGACCTGTTCGGCAATCTCCAGCCAGCGTTCTTCGGCGGCGTCTTTTTCGGCCCGCGCGTTTTCGAGGCCCTTCATGATCGTCGCAAAGCGCTGCGGATCGCGGGTGTAGAGATCGGGATCGGCAAGGATCGCCTCGCCCTTGGCGATGGCGGCCTCAAGCTCCGCAATGCGCACAGGGAGCAGTTCGTAATCGCGCTGGTCCTTGTAGGAGAGCTTGGGCGAGGATGCGGGCTTGGGCGCCTCGCTGTGGCTAACCTCGCTTTTAAGCTCGGCAAGCCGCGCGCCCCTCCCGCTTGGCGAAGGGGTTGCAGGTGGGCCTCCTTGCCGCCGCTTGGCTTCCCAATCGGCATAGCCGCCGGCCACCACATCGACCTTGCCCGAACCATCAAGGCCCAAGGTGATGGTGACGGTGCGGTCGAGAAAATCGCGGTCGTGGCTGACGATCAACACCGTACCATCGAAATCCGCGATCACTTCCTGCAGGAGATCGAGGGTTTCGAGATCGAGATCATTGGTCGGTTCATCCAGCACCAGCAGATTGGCGGTGCGGGCAAATTCGCGGGCCAAGAGCAGCCGCGAACGCTCCCCGCCGGACAGGATGCCGATGCGGGTGTCGACCAGCTTGGGATCGAACAGGAAGTCCTTGAGATAGGCTTGGACGTGCTTCCTCACGCCGCGCACATCGATCCAGTCGCCCCCTTGCGCCAGCACCTCGCGCACAGTCAGCGTGGGCTGCAAGACCTTGCGCTGCTGGTCGATCATCACGCCGGACAGCGTGCGCGCATGGGTGACAGAGCCGGTGTCGGGTTCAAGCTCGCGGGTGAGCAGCTTCAAAAGCGTTGTTTTGCCCGCGCCATTCGCGCCGACAATCCCGATGCGGTCACCGTTCTGGATGCGCAGGGAGAAGGGCTTGATGATCGCCCGCTCCCCATAGGTCTTGGAGATGCTTTCCGCGACGATCACCGATTTGGATTTGAACTCCTCATCGCTCGCCAGCTTGAGTTTGGCGGTCCCCGCGCCCGAAATCATCGCTGCCCGCGATGCGCGCATCTGGTAGAGCTTTTCCAGGCGCCCCTGATTGCGCTTGCGCCGCGCGGTGACGCCGCGTTCCAGCCAGTGCGCTTCGATCTTGAGCTTGGCATCGAGTTTCTCGGCCGCGCGCGCCTCTTCGGCGTAGACCTGCTCTTCCCACGCCTCATAGCCGCCAAAGCCCACTTCCTTGCGCCGCAAGGTTCCCCGGTCGAGCCACAGCGTCGCGCGCGTCAGGCGGGTGAGGAAGGTGCGATCATGGCTGATGGTGATAAACGCGCCGCGATAGCGGGTAAGCCAGTCTTCCAGCCAGTCGATCGCGCCCAAATCAAGGTGGTTGGTCGGCTCGTCGAGCAGCAGCAGATCGGGGTCCTGCGCCAGCGCGCGGGCAATCGCGGCGCGCCGCCGCTCGCCGCCGCTGGCGGTCGCCGCCTCGCGGCCCATGTCGATGCCAAGCTGGCCCGCGATGGCTTCGACCTCGTGGGCGGCGGGCGGATCTTCGCCGCCGAGCGCAAAGTCCATCAGCGTGGCATAAGGCGAAAAGTCCGGCTCCTGCTGCAGGAACACGATCCGCGCGCCGGGCTTCACCCGCCTTGCGCCGCGATCCGTATCAATCTGGCCGGTGATGATCTTCAGGAGCGTCGTCTTGCCCGCGCCGTTCCGGCCGATCAGCGCAAGGCGATCACCGGGCAGGACATGGAGATCAATCGGCGGTGTGCCGCTATCCGCATGCGGCCCGCCAAACAGCCAGCGTGCGCCCTGTTGCAGGGCAATGCCTTCAAGCGAGAGGATGGGGGGCTGAGCCATAGGTTGGTGCCCCTAGGACCTTGGCTTGCGAACGACAAGCGTCTGGCGCGGTTCAGACCCGCGAAAGCTGGTGCGGCGCAAAGCGCACCGCGACAGGAGGAGCCACCCATGATCCGCACCACTGCTTTGGCGCTTACCACATCGCTCGCCGCACTCACATTGGCGCTTCCGGCCGCCACGCAGGCAGCCCCCAATATCGAGATCGAGGCCAGTGGCCCGGTGATTGAACTTACCATCCACGAAAGCGTCTCGGCAGAACCCGATATCGTCTCCATCGGCGCGGGCATCAGCACCGAAGCGCGCACCGCCACCGAAGCCCTGCGCTTGAACTCGGCTGAAATGGTGAAGGTGATCGAGCAATTGAAGAAGCTTGGCGTGCCCGAGCGCGATATCCAGACGACGGGTATCAATCTCAATGCGATGTATGATTATGATCAGAACGCGCGCCGGCAGGTGTTCCGCGGTTATCAGGCATCGAACCGGGTGAGTGTGAAGCTGCGCAAGATCGACGAGACGGGCCGCGTGCTCGATGCACTCGTTGCGGCGGGCGCGACCGATCTCAACGGCCCCAGTTTCGGCCTTGAAAATGACGAACCTGCCAAGGATTCAGCCCGCAAGCGCGCGCTCGAACGCGCCGCGGCGCGGGCTGAGGATTATGCCCGCCAGCTCGGCTATGACAGCGCCCGTGTGCTGGCGATCAGCGAGAGTATGTCCGGCTTCTCGCCGATGCCCGAACGCGCAATGCTGCGCGCCAGCGCCGATATGGTCTCGGCTGCTCCGCCGGTGCAGCCGGGCATGGTCGCCACCGGTATCAGCATCACCATCCAGTATGAGCTGGTGAAATCGGAAGGCGCGGCATGATGGTGCCCGCTTGGCAGCCCATTCACGGTCGGTTAAACGCGCCGATCTTACACGCCATATCGTCATGAACCGTTTCTTCACCTTGGGTTTGCCGTTTGTTGCAGGCGTCGCGTTGGCTCTGGTCGGCGCGAGCGCGGTCAGCGTTGCCAGCGCTGCACCGCAGGACCAGTTCCGCAGCGCGCAAGGCGAAGCGCGCAAGGAAATGCAGGCGGGCGCGCACCTCTCACTGCGCGAGATTGAGCGCCGGGTGCTGCCACAGATGCGGGGCAGCGAATATCTTGGCCCGGCCTATGATGCAGTGGCGCGCGCCTATCGGCTCAAATTCATCAAGGAAGGGCGGGTCACCTATGTCGATGTCGATGCCCGCACCGGACGGATCATAAATCGTTCACAATGAGCGTCTGGCAAGCAACGGCTTGGGGCGCATCGGCTTGACGGCCAGCGTCAAAAACCGCACGGAAAGCCTTGGCCTCAAACCAGCAGCGGCCAGATCACTGGCAGCCAGACAGAAAACTATGGTGGAATATGCGCATTCTGATTGTTGAGGACGAACCCACGCTTGGGGCCCAGCTCAAATCGACGCTGGAACAGACCGGCTATGCGGTTGACTTGTCGACCGATGGTGAGGACGGCCATTTCATGGGTTCGACCGAGGATTACGATGCGGTCATCCTCGACCTTGGCCTGCCCGAAATTGACGGGCTGACGGTGCTCGGGATGTGGCGGCGTGAGGGCCGCACTTTTCCCGTGCTGGTGCTGACCGCGCGCGACAGCTGGAGCGACAAGGTTGCGGGCCTTGACGCAGGCGCGGATGATTACCTTGCAAAGCCCTTTCAGACCGAAGAACTGATCGCCCGTCTGCGCGCGCTGATCCGTCGCGCATCTGGCAACACCTCGTCCGAACTGACGGCTGGCGATGTCCGGCTTGACACGCGTTCGGGGCGGGTCACCTTGAACGGGGAACCGGTCAAGCTGACTGCGCAGGAATACAAGCTGCTCTCCTACCTCATGCACCATAAGGGCAAGGTGGTGAGCCGCACCGAGCTCATCGAACACATCTATGATCAGGACTTTGATCGCGATTCCAACACGATCGAAGTTTTCGTGACCCGCATCCGCAAAAAGCTTGGCGCAGAAGTGATCACCACGATCCGTGGCCTCGGTTACAGCCTCGACGACCCGGCCGAAGCGCCGCGCGCCTGATCCGGCCGCGAGTGTGCTGCTGCCCGGTGATGGAACGGGTGCAGCCACCGAGCCTGAAGCCGTGCCTGTCGATGATGCAGGTCTCGACGAGGCTGGATCGCCCGGCGCCGCCCGCCGCGCCAGCCTTGCGCGGCGCATGGCATTTATTGCCGCAGCGTGGATCACAGTGCTCCTCTTGGGCGGAGCGCTGGCGCTTGAGCGCACCTTGACAACGCAGGTCGAGGACAATTTCGACGAACAACTTGAATATATTCTCACCGCGATGATCGCGTCAGCCGAGATCGATCCCAATGGTGAGGTGTATTTTTACCGCACGCTCGGCGATCAGCGGTTTCTTGAACCGGGCAGCGGTCTTTACTGGCAGATCAGCGGAGGCAATTATGAACCTTGGCCCTCGCGTTCGCTGTGGGATCGTACGCTTCAGCTTGAAGGCATTACGCAAGGCAAGGACCATTTCGACAGCGCGCCTCATTTCTACAATTCCAATCAATTTGTCGGGGAGCCTTTGCGCATTGCCGAGCGCACCATAATCCTTCCCGGCAGTGAGACGCGGTGGACTTTCGCCGTCGCCAGCGCCACCGCGCAGATGGATCGGCAGATTGCCCGGGTGCGATTGATCTTGCTGTGGAGCTTTGCCGTGCTGGGCTTGGGGCTGTTTGTGATGGCGGTGCTGCAGATCCGCTATGGCCTCTCCCCCTTGCGCCGGGTGCGCGCCGCCATCCAGCACCTGCGCACCACCGGCGCCAACCGCATCACAGATCCGCTGCCATCCGAAGTTCAGCCGCTCGTCGATGAAGTCAACGCGCTGCTCGAACACACCGAACGTCAGGCTGAAGAAGCGCGCCGCCATGCGGGCAATCTTGCCCACGCACTCAAGACGCCGCTCACGGTGTTGACCAATGCGGCGACCGCGCAGGCTCCTGATCTGAGCGAGGCGGTGATGCGCGAGACCCGCACGATGCAGCGCCATGTCGATCACCATCTGGCCCGCGCGCGCGCAGTGGGACGGCGTGCTGTCGGCCATGCCCGCACCAATGTCTGGGCCAGCGCCGAAGCGGTGCGCCGAGCGGTTGAGCGGCTCTATCCCCATGGGCGCTTTGATCTGGATGGTGACCGGCAAGTGATGGTCGCTATCGAGCGGCAGGATCTCGACGAAATTCTCGGCAATCTGATTGAGAACGCGGCCAAATATGGTGGGGGCAGCGTGTTTGTTACGATTGATGCCGATAAGACTGACGAGTCCGTTTGTTTGATCACCATCGAGGATGACGGCGCAGGCATTCCCGAAAGCGAGCGTGAGGCGATCTTCCAGCGCGGAGTGCGGCTGGATACCGACAAACCGGGCACCGGACTTGGCCTTGCGATCGTGCGCGATGTTGCGGAAATTTATGGCGGTAAGGTTCGATCCGGCGAAAGCGAGGATCTGGGCGGGCTGATGGTGGAACTGCGCTTGCCGCGCGCGTGACCGGCGGCTGAACACACAGCGAATATACGGGTGTGATAAGGTTCATGTCCCGCCTGATATCAGCAGGCCAGAGAGCCAGCCATGAACATCAAAACCCCCGTTGCCATCTGTGTGTCGGTTACGGCATGCGCATTTCTGACAGGGTGTGCCGCGCATGAACCTTTCGCTTCCCTTCAGGCTCAGCGCGGTGTCTTTGCCAGTCCCTATGTCGCGCCTGAAATCAGCCAGCAGGGTATCGGGCCGGAGCCCGAAGGGGTGGATCCGGCGCGGCGTCCATACCTTGATGGAGTGAGCTATCTTGGGCGTGGATACGCGGTTGATCGCAATGGCAATCGCGTGCGGCTTACGCGCAATGACAGGCGCTTGTTGCGCGAACGCAGCGAACGCTTGCGTCAGCGCGCCGAAGAACTCGAGCGGGACGGCTCAGGTGCGAGCGTCTCAGGCCCACCGCCGTTGGCCCTGCCGTCCCCCAACAGGTGATCAGCGCGTGCGCGCCCGTTCATGGTGGCGGATCACTTCATCGATGATGAAACGCAGGAATTTCTCGGAAAATTCCGGATCCAGATCGGCCTCCTCCGACAGCTTTCTCAGCCGTGCGATCTGTTTGGCCTCGCGGTCTGGATCGGCGGGGGGCAAGGTTGCCTTGGCCTTATACTCGCCCACCGCCTGCGTGATGCGGAACCGCTCGGCAAGGATATGGATGAGCGCCGCATCAATATTGTCGATGCTCTTGCGGAACGAGGCCAGAACTGGATCGGGTTCGGGTGAAGGGTGCACAGGATCGGACATAGGCTGCAAACCTAGCACCAAATCCCCGCTTGCCAAGCGCGGCGGCGTGCCCTTAAGGCTTTGAGCCATGAGCGCCGATGTCGTCCCCCTGCCGCGCAGCAGGCCCACGCTTGATCCGATGCTGTCGTTGACTGCGGCGGGGATGAATTGCGTTAATGCCGTTATCCTTGAACGGATGCAGAGCGAAATCCCGCTGATCCCGCGCCTTGCCGGTCATCTGATTTCGGGCGGCGGCAAGCGGCTTCGCCCGATGCTGACTTTGGCTGGCGCTGAACTGGTCGGCTACAAGGGCACCCGCCACCATAAACTCGCAGCAGCGGTTGAATTCATCCACACCGCAACGCTGCTGCATGATGATGTGGTGGACGGCAGTGAGCTGCGGCGCGGCAAGGCTGCGGCCAACATAATTTTTGGCAATCCGGCCACAGTGCTGGTCGGGGATTTCCTGTTCAGCCGCGCTTTTGAACTGATGACTGAGGACGGCTCCTTGCGGGTTCTCTCGATCCTTTCACGGGCAAGTGCGGTGATTGCCGAGGGCGAAGTCTCGCAGCTTTCCGCCCAACGCCAGATCACCACCAGCGAGGAACAATATCTCCACATCATTGGTGCCAAAACCGCCGCCCTGTTTGCCGCTGCCAGTCAGATCGCGGCAGTGGTGGCGGAATGCTCCGAGGAACAGGAGCGCGCTTTGGAAGCCTATGGCCGCAATCTCGGCGTTGCCTTCCAACTGGTCGATGATGCGATCGACTATGATTCGGATGCGGCGCAAATGGGCAAGGAACAGGGCGATGATTTCCGCGAGGGCAAGATGACGCTCCCCGTCATTCTCGCCCATGCCCGCGGCGATGAGGAAGAGCGCAAGTTCTGGAAGGCGGCGATCATTGGCCACCGCACCTCGGATGAAGACCTCGCCCACGCGATCAGCCTGATTGAGAAACACAACGCATTGGAAGACACCCGCGAGCGTGCGCGCCACTTTGCGCACCGGGCGATCGACGCAATTTCCATCTTCCCCGACAGCAAAGCCCGCGCCGCCATGGCCGAAGCTGCGCAATTCGCGGTTGCGCGCGGACATTGAATCGTCACCCTGAACTCGTTTCAGGGTCCATCGTGCAGCATGCTCCGGGCTTGATGGCTGGATGGATGCTGAAACAAGTTCAGCATGACGAATGATGTGATGACTGACCTTCCCATTCACGCTGTTCTGCCGCAAATCCGCGCCGCGCTGGCGGGTGAGGGCGCAGGCGTGCTGATCGCGCCGCCGGGCGCGGGCAAGACCACTGCTGTGGCGCCGGCCCTGCTGGGCGAGGCGTGGTGCAAGGGGCAGATTATCATCACCTCGCCGCGCCGGGTGGCCGCCCGCGCGGCAGCCGAACGCATGGCCGAGATGCTGGGTGAGAGCGCGGGCGAGACTGTTGGCTATCTGACCCGGCTCGACAGCAGGGTTTCGGCGCGTAGCCGCATTCTGGTTGTCACCGAGGCCATTCTGGTGAACCGGCTGGTGGACGACCCCGAACTTCCCGGGGTTTCGGCGCTTCTCTTCGACGAGGCGCATGAACGCCACCTCGACAGCGATCTTGCGCTCGCTCTTGCGCTTGAGACGCGCGCTGTGCTGCGCGAGGACCTGCGTGTGCTGGTGATGTCAGCGACGATTGATGGCGCGCGCTTTGCTCGTCTGCTTGGCGAAAGCGCGCCGATCATTGAGAGTGAAGGACGCAGCTTTCCCCTGCAAATCAAGTGGCTTGGCGGCGCTTCTGCACAAGCCCTTGAAGACCGCATGGCCGCCGCTGTGCTCACCGCGTGGCGCGAGGAGGGCGGTGATATCCTTGCTTTTCTTCCCGGAGTTCGGGAGATTGAGCGCTTGCGCGAAAGCCTTGAAGCGCGCCTGCCTGATACGCCGATCCTTCCCTTGCATGGCCAGATCGAACCGGCAGGCCAACGTGCTGCGATCCGCCGCGATCCCGAGAGGCGTCGCCGGATTGTGCTCGCCACCGCCATTGCCGAAACTTCGCTGACATTGGACGGGGTGAGTGTGGTGGTCGATAGCGGCATGGCGCGGCTGGCCGAATATGATCGCGCAGCCGGTACCACCCATCTTGTGACGCGGCGCGTTAGTCAGGCGTCTGCCACCCAGCGCGCTGGTCGCGCCGCGCGGCAGGGGCCGGGCGTGGCCTACCGCCTGTGGGAGGAGGCCGCGCACAAGGCTCTGCCCGAATTTGCCCCGCCCGAAATCACCAGCGCCGATCTGGCTCCGCTGCTGCTGCGCCTCGCCAAATGGGGAACGGCTGATCCGGCAGGCCTGTCATGGCTTGATACGCCGCCCGAGGCTTCGGTGTCCGCCGCGCGCGCCTCGCTGGCAGAGCTTGGCGCGCTCGATGCAGCAGGCCGGATTACGCCTTGGGGCGATGCTATTGCGGCGCTGCCGATGGCGCCCGATCAGGCCGCCGCGCTGCTGCTGGCCGCGCGGGCAGGATGTGCCGAAGACGCCGCGCGGCTGGTGCTGTTGATGCAGGAACGCGGGCTGGGCGGACGCGGCGAGGACTTGGCCCAGCGCGCAATGCGGCTGCGCGATGATCGCAGCCCCCGAGCCAAGGCGGGCTTGCAAATTGCGAGGGGCTGGGCGCAGCAGGCGGCAAAGCTTGTCGCTGGGATGCCGCAAACGCCTGCTGCCAGTCCTGCAGAATGCCTTGCGCTAGCCCGGCGCGATTTTGTCGCCCGCCGCCGCGATGGGACAGGCGAGCACTGGATCAGCGCAGGCGGGCGTGGTTTCCGGCTCGATCCCGCCTCGCCGCTCGCGCGCGCCGAATGGATCGTGATTGGGGACGCGCAGGGCGAGGCCAAAGGAGCGCGCATCACTGGCGGGGTGGAGATCGCGTCTGATCGTATCGCCATGCTGTTTCAAAAGGAATTGCAGGAATGCTCTCTAGTGCGCTGGAATAGCGAGAAAAATCTTATCGAAGCGCGCCGCGAGAAGCGCCTCGGCGCGATCCTTATCGCGAGCACACCAGACCCGGAGCCCGACCCCGCAAGGGCTGTGGATATCCTAGTGGGCAAAGCTCTGGAGAAACTGGGGGAACTCCTGCCCGAAGGCTTTCTTGCGCGCGCGCAGTTTGCGGGGATTGCGGCGCTCAGCACAGAAGAACTCACCGCGCGCGCTGCCGATTGGCTCGCGCCGCTCCTCCATGGCCGCCGCGACCTCGATCTGCCGCCTGCACGCTATGCCGAAGCAGCCCTCGGTCTTGCCGACTGGAACACGCGGGCTGCGCTTGATCGCGCTGCGCCCACGCATTTCACCTCGCCCGCCGATACGCGCCATGCAATTGATTACGAGGGCGATGATGCGCCAAGCACCGAGGTGCGCGTGCAGGCGCTGTTCGGGCTCGATACGCATCCCATGATCGGTAGCACGCCGCTTCTCCTGAAACTTACCAGCCCGGCGGGCCGCCCGATCCAGTCGACCCGTGATTTGCCCGGTTTCTGGCGCGGATCATGGGGTGATGTGGTCAAGGACATGAAGGGCCGCTATCCCAAACATCGCTGGCCTGATCAGCCATGGACCGAAAAGCCGAGTCTCAAGACCAAAAATGCCTTCAACCGGAGCGAAAGCTGATTTAAGGGCATAGCCATGACGGCAAGAATCTTTCAGCAACCCAAAAGCGCAATGCAATCGGGCAAGGCCAAGAGCGATCTGTGGGTGCTCGAATTTGCGCCGGCTGATGCGCGCTGGGCCGATCCGCTGATGGGCTGGACCGCGACCCGCGACACGCAATCGCAGGTGCGCTTGACTTTTCCCACTAAGGAAGCGGCTAAGGCTTACGCTGCCAAATACGGCATTGCCGCGCGCGTTCATGCGGCGCCGACAAAAAGCCTCAAGCTGCAGGCCTACGCCGACAATTTCCGCTGATGGCTGCGTGCAGTCCCATTCGGGGCTGCTTCCTCGCTAGACGCGCAGCGAAGCTGCGCCCGCTGCGGGCGCGCAATTGCGCTTCCGGCCTGAGGGCCTGGCTTTCAGGACAAACCCGGCTTGAAATCTTGCGAAACCCCCGCCATATGCCCGCGTGGGAGTCGGGTGGACGTTTGCGTCTGCTCACCGGGTCAGGGCCGGAAGGCAGCAGCCCAGGTGGATTGCGGCGGGTCGCCCGGCTCCTTTCTTTTGCAAGCTGTGCGCCGACGCCGCTTGCCCCGCTTTTTCCACCCAAGCGCGATGACAAATCAGCCGTAAGCGCCTAGCTTGCGCGCGTGACCGATTCCGATCCCGATCTGCCCGAAGAAGAGGCTGGCCCCACCGCTGCCGAGCTGGAAGCGGCTGGGCAAAGCGCGCTCTTTGGAGATATTGCCGCGCCCGCTGAGCCTTCTTCAGCACCTCCGCCACAAGCGCCTGAGGAACCCCTGCCAGCCATTCAGGATGCACAGGTGCCCGCCGCTCCGCCTGCAGCGCTTGCTCAGTCCTCTGGCGCGGGCAGCGCGCAGCCCTATCGTGTGCTGGCGCGCAAATATCGCCCGCAAACCTTCTCCCAGCTGATCGGGCAGGAGGCGATGGTGCGCACGCTTGCCAATGCGATTGCGCGCGATCGGCTGGCGCACGCCTTTCTGATGACCGGCGTGCGCGGGGTCGGTAAGACCTCCACGGCGCGGCTCATTGCCAAGGCCCTGAATTGCACAGGGCTAGACGGCACCGGCGGGCCGACGATCGATCCTTGCGGGGTGTGCGAGGCTTGCGTCGCGATTGCAGAAGGGCGCCATATCGATGTGATCGAGATGGATGCGGCTTCCAATACTGGCGTTGATGATGTGCGCGAGATTATTGAACAGGTGCGCTATGCCGCCGTTTCGGCGCGCTACAAGATCTATATCATCGACGAAGTGCATATGCTCTCGCGCAATGCTTTCAACGCTTTGCTCAAGACTCTTGAGGAACCCCCTGCACACGTCAAGTTCCTGTTTGCCACCACCGAAGTCGATAAACTTCCGGTCACGGTGCTGAGCCGCACCCAGCGGTTTGATTTGCGCCGGATTCCGGCTGACTTGCTCGCCGCCCATTTCGCGCGGGTGTGCGAGGCTGAAGGGGTTGAGGCCGAGACCGAAGCGCTGCGCATGGTGGCATCGGCTGCCGAAGGATCGGTGCGTGATGGGCTCTCGATCCTCGATCAGGCGATTGCCCATGCCGATCTGGATGGTGAAGGCAAGGTGACGGCAGCGCGGCTGGGCGAGATGCTTGGCCTTGCCGACAAGAGCGCGCAGCGCCGCGTGCTAGGCCATTTGCTGGCGGGCGATGCCGGGGCGCTGCTTGGCGCGATCAACGAGCAATATGCGCTGGGGGTTGAACCGCTGGCGCTGATGCGCGCATTGATGAATCTGGTGCACAAGATCACGTTGGCGCAGGTCGCAGGAGTTGAACCTGATGCGCCAAGCGAGGAGGAGCGCGCCGCTCTTGCTGATTTCGCCGCTCGGCTGGCGCCGGGCGAGTTGCACCGGCTGTGGCAATTGCTTTTGAAAGGGCATGAGGAAGTGCGCAGCGCGCCGGATCCGGTGGTCTCGCTGCAGATGGCGCTTTTGCGCGTGCTGCACGCAGGGCAAATGCCCGATCCCGGAGCCTTGATGCGACGGATTGAGGAACTCGCCAAGGGTGGCATTGCGGCCGTCCCGCAAGCTCCTGCTAGCGGCAGCGGCGAGGGGGGCGAGGGCAGTGCCCCTTCCCCTATGGCTGCACCGGCGGCGAGCGCGTCAGGCGATTGGGCCGCGCTGGTTGATGTGATTGATGCCGCCGGGCATCTGCGGGTGGCGCAAATCATGCGCGACCGGGTGCGAGTGATCGAACTTGGGCCGGACAGGTTGGTCTATCAGCCTGCCGACAATTTTCCCGAAGACCCGGCGCCTGACATGCGCGAGGCTCTGTTCAAGGTGACAGGCAAGCGCTGGCAGATCGAGCGCGGCAATGGTGAGGCCCAGCCTTCCTTGCGCGAGGCCGCCGAAGCCGAGGCGCGCGCGCGTGATGAACGCATCCGCTGCGATCCCTTAGTGAAAGCTGCGCTTGATGCTTTCCCCGATGCCGAAATTCTTGAGCCGCACAGTGCGCAAGCCGCTGGCGGTCGCCCTCGCAGATAATGGAGAACCCCCGATGAAATCGATGGAAGAAATGATGAAAGCGGCTCAGCAAGCGGCTGAGACGATCCAGAAGCAGATGAACGAGATGCAGGTCAAACTCGATTCAATCGAGGTTGAAGGCACCGCAGGCGGCGGCCTTGTGAAAGTGCGTGCCAGCGCCAAGGGGCGCATTCTTGGCGTGCACATTGATGACAGCCTGATGGTGCCAGACGACAAGCAGATTCTCGAAGACCTTGTGGCCGCCGCCTTCAACGACGCGCGCGACCGGGCGGACCGCGTCTCGGAACAGCAGATGCGCGAGATGCAGGGCTCGATGGGCCTGCCGCCGGGATTCAACCTGCCGGGTCTCGGCTGAGCGCGGTGAAAAGAGCCCATCCAGCCTTCACCGCAGCATGCCCACAGGGGATGCAAGGCCATGCGCCGGGCGTTGGCTCGTCACAGCCGGGCTAGAGCCATTCGCCTGCATCTTGCCATGGCAGCGCGCTTGATGCTGGCTCATTTGGCGGGATTGGCCGCGTTGGCGGGGTATTTCTCGTTCGGCGGCGGTGACGGATCGGCCCAGTATTACGGGTTCTTCTTTCTGATCGGCCTTGCCGCTTCGCTCCCCCTGCTTGGCGGACTGCTGGTGGTGGTGATGGTGTTCGCCCGCTGGGTCGAAGACAATCTGGCGATCTTCACCTTGAGCGGGCCAGTGGCCGTCTGCCTCGGGTGGCTAGCGATCATGGGAACCGATGTGATCGCAGGCTTGGCGCTGGCCACCGGGATGGCGTCGTTTGTTTTTGCGGCATTGTGTTTGTTGGACTGGCCACGGGCTCATCGCTCAGGGCTGTGATCACAGGCATCCACAAGCTTGCTGCTTTCCCCATTGCGGGCGCGGGCAAGCCTTCCCATATTTCCAACAAAGGCAGGCCCAATGCCTGTCGCGGATAAATGTATATGACTCAGACCTACCCTCTCCTTCCCTTGCGCGACATCGTCGTGTTTCCCGGCATGGTGGTGCCGCTGTTCGTGGGCCGCGATAAATCTGTGGCCGCGCTTGAATCGGCAATGGAAGCGTCCAAGGATATCTTTCTCGTCGCTCAGCTTGATCCGGGCTGTGATGATCCGGCAGGCGATGATCTTTACGATATTGGTGTCGTGGCGCAGGTTTTGCAGTTGCTCAAACTGCCTGATGGCACCGTGCGCGTGCTGGTCGAAGGAGTGCGCCGCGCGCGGCTGGTATCATTGAGCGATGAAGGCAATCTGTTCAATGCTGATGTGGTCCCCTTGGAAGAGGAAACCGTCGCCGGCAGCGAAGTCACCGCGCTGATGCGTCAGGTCATCGAACAATTTGGAGAATACGCCAAGCTCAACAAGAAGATGGGCGAGGATGGCAATGTTGATCTGTCCGATGTCGATGATGCCGGCCAATTGGCTGACACCATCGCCGCTGCTCTTTCGGCCAAGGTTTCGGACAAGCAATCGCTGCTGACCGAGGTGAGCCCGCTAAAGCGGCTGGAGTTGGTGATGGCCTTCATGGAAGGCGAATTGTCGGTGCTGCAGGTGGAGCGCAAGATCCGTGGCCGCGTGAAGCGCCAGATGGAAAAGACCCAGCGCGAATATTACCTCAACGAGCAATTGAAGGCGATCCAGTCCGAACTGGGCGGCGGCGATGATGGCGAGGGCAATGAAATCGCCGAACTGACCGAGCTCATTGAAAAGACCAAGCTTTCCAAGGAAGCCAAGGCCAAGGCGCAGAGCGAATTGAAAAAACTGCGTTCCATGCAGCCGATGAGTGCGGAAGCCACGGTAATCCGCAACTATCTCGATGTGCTGCTGGGCCTGCCGTGGGGCAAGAAATCGAAGCTGAAGCGCGATATTGCCAAAGCGCAAGCGGTGCTCGACGCTGATCACTATGCGCTCGAAAAGGTCAAGGACCGCATCATCGAATATCTCGCCGTGCAGGCGCGCACCAACAAGCTTAAGGGCCCGATCCTGTGCCTTGTCGGCCCGCCGGGGGTGGGCAAGACCTCGCTGGGCAAATCGATTGCCAAGGCTTGCGGACGCGAATTCGTGCGCCAGTCGCTAGGCGGGGTGCGCGATGAGGCGGAAATCCGCGGCCACCGGCGCACCTATATTGGCTCGATGCCGGGCAAGATTGTCGCCAATCTGAAAAAGGCTGGCACCAGCAATCCCCTGTTCCTGCTCGATGAGATCGACAAGCTGGGGCAGGACTTCCGCGGCGATCCGGCGTCAGCGCTGCTCGAAGTGCTTGATCCCGAACAGAACGCCAAGTTCCAGGATCATTATCTCGAACTCGACCTTGATTTGTCGGACATCATGTTCGTGTGCACCGCAAACAGCCTCAACCTGCCGCAGCCCTTGCTGGACCGGATGGAGATCATCCGGCTCGAAGGCTACACCGAGGATGAAAAGGTCGAGATCGCGCAGCGTCACCTGATTGCCAAGCAGATCGACGCGCATGGTCTGAAGCAGGGCGAGTTCACGCTCACCGAAGCAGCCTTGCGCGATCTCATCCGCTATTACACCCGAGAGGCCGGGGTGCGCACGCTGGAGCGTGAGATCGCCAAGCTGGCGCGCAAATCTTTGCGCCGGATTCTGGAAAAGAAAGCCGACAGCGTCACGATTACGCCTGAAAACCTTGGTGAGTTTGCTGGCGTGCGCAAATTCAAGCACGGCGTTTCGGAGGACGAGCCGCAGGTTGGCGCGGTGACGGGCCTTGCCTGGACTTCGGTGGGCGGCGAACTGCTCACCATCGAGAGCGTCACCACGCCGGGCAAGGGTGAGATTCGCACCACCGGGAAACTCGGCGAAGTGATGACTGAAAGCGTTGCTGCGGCCTTCAGCTTTGTGAAAGCGCGTGCGCCGGCCTATGGCATCCGCCCAAGCTTGTTCCATCGCAAGAATGTCCATATCCACCTGCCCGAAGGCGCCGTTCCCAAGGACGGGCCGAGCGCCGGGATCGGCATGGTCACTTCGATTGTCTCGACCCTGACCGGCATTGCGGTGCGTCCCGATGTTGCGATGACCGGCGAGGTTACGCTGCGCGGCCGGGTGCTCGCAATCGGCGGTCTTAAGGAAAAACTGCTCGCGGCGCTGCGCGGCGGGATTGCCAAGGTGCTGATCCCCGAAGAAAACGTCAAGGATCTGGCTGAAATCCCCGCCAATGTGATCGAAGGGCTCGAAATCGTCCCAGTCGCTCATGTCGATGAGGTGCTCGCTCACGCCTTGTGCGAAGCGGTGGAGCCAATCGAGTGGACCGAAGCTGATGATCTGGCGAGCCAGCCGGCGCCGCATCCGGCGGCAGGGGCTGTATCCGGTTCAGAAGTTCCCACCGCGCATTGATCCCAAGCAGGCGGCCCATTTTGGCAAAGGACACACAGTGGGCCGCTGCCATTTTTTTTCGGCGCTAGGCTGTTTGTGGTGTTCGCGATGATACCAACCTCGGCCAAAAGCCTTTAAGGCTCTGACACTGGCTGCGATTCGTGGCCATGATCATCATGTGGGGGGAAGGTCGCGCTGCCCCAGCCTGTATTGCCAATGCACCTGGCACTTCCGGGAATTGCCAACGTGCAATGGCCGGCAGCCAGTTTGGCTTTGACAGTGCTGGTTAAAGCGGGTCAATCTCGCCGCTTCGATTCGATATCTCGACGAACCCGATAAACACCCGACCAAACATAAAATGTGAGGGGGCTTTGCTAAAATGAACAAAAACGATCTGATCGGCGCCGTGGCAGAAAGCAGCGGCCTGTCGAAAACTGATGCCGCAAGCGCTGTTGAAAGCGTATTCGACACCATCACCAAGGCCTTGTCGAGCGGTGATGAAGTGCGCCTTGTCGGCTTTGGCACCTTTTCGGTTGCCAAGCGCAAAGCATCGACCGGACGCAACCCGCGCACCGGTGAGCCAATGACCATCAAGGCTTCGAGCCAGCCCAAATTCAAAGCGGGCAAGGGCCTGAAAGACGCGGTGAATTGATCGCGTTTTTCCGGCCCCGCGCCGACGGCAAATTGATAAAACCCTGCCCGCGTCATGCCCGGGCAGGGTTTTTTCTTGGCTCATACCAAGGTTCACTGGCGTGAACCCATGCGCCTCCCACCCTACCTCCTCGCCCGGCCACCATATCCACTTGGTATCATTGGTGGCCGGGCGGGGAGGTGGGGTGGGAGATATGAGCGAAGCTCAACGAGCTTGAGTATCAGGCCCGATCAGCGTCCCAGATCAATCAGCGCCGTGGGCACCTGATTGGTGCGCGGCGAAATCCGCCAGGTCAGTACTTCGCCGGTGGTGGTGGCCTCCGGGCCATTATCGGTGTTGTTGGCGCGGATCGTCATCTTGCCGGTGGTGCGGATCGTGAAGGTGCCATCGATTTGCGGGATGTTGGGCATTTCCTGATCGCTGATACCCAGATCATTGGCCGCTCCCATCCCGATCAGTGGTGCCATGCCGCCCAGCATCCCACCCATCATATTATCCGATCCCTGCGCCGAAAAACCGGGGGCGTTGATGCGGATCTGTCCGTTCTTGCGGGCAAAGGTCTGCACAAAGGGATTGGTCGCAGGAAAGCCTTCGATCACCGGGAACATGAAATCATGCGCGAGAGTGCCGCTGATCTGATAGCGCACCTTGAACAATCCATCGCCGATGCTCTGTGCCTGTTCCCAGCCACGCTGGCGCAGCAGCAGCTTGGTCAGTTCCTCGGCAGCCTTCGGGTCGGAGGGGTCAATCCCGCCCATCATGCTCGCCATTTGTTCAGCCTGACGCTTGGCCTCCTTGGCGCGTTCTGCGGCGCCTTGGTCCCATTCGCGGCGCTGTTCGTCGAGCTCTGCCTTGGTGCATTCGCGCGTCTCGAAGGTTTCTTCGTCATAGCAATTTTCGGGCGTAAAGCTTGGCGCGCTGCCAGCACCCATTTGCGCGAGCTTTGACAGGGCGAGGAAGAAAATTTCGCCATCATAGGTGAAGGTGAACTGATCCCCGCCGGTCAGCGTAAGTTCCGATGTGAACTTGCCCGGCGACATAAAGCAGCCCGACAGCACCAGCGAAAGCGCCATCAACAGCGCACCGGCGCCTGCACGCAGCGATAGAGATTGTGTCATGATGTCCCCCCTTCAAAAATGCCAGGCTGGCGCGTTATACCAGCGCTCTGAGATGCTGTCGCATCACGCGCTGGAATTGCTGAGGCGCCCCACGGGCATTGGTATTAGGCCACCCGTGTGGCGGCTGCATATAGCGCGATTGCGGCAGCATTCGAAACATTGAGGCTTTCGATATCGGAAGAGATCGGCAAGCGCGCCAGCGCATCGCAATGCGCAGCGATATTATGCCGCATGCCTTCGCCTTCAGCGCCCAGCACAATGGCGATGGGCCCGGTCGGCATGGTTTCGGCCAGCGTCGCCTCGGCCTCGCCTGCAAGGCCAATGCGCCAGTAACCGGCTTCTGCCAGTTCATCGAGAGCACGGGCGAGGTTCACCACCCGGATCCATGGCACGATTTCCAGCGCGCCGCTGGCTGATTTGGCCAACGTGCCGCTTTCGGGCGGTGCGTGGCGGTCTTGAGTCACGATTGCAGCGGCGCCAAATGCTGCTGCCGAACGCAGGATCGCGCCAACATTATGCGGATCGGTCACCTGATCCAGCACCACAATCGGCCGCGCCGGATCGCCATCTGTGACTTCATCAAGAAAACGATCCTCCAGCGCCTCGCATTCCAGCACCAGTCCTTGATGCGGCGCATCGCGGGCAACCAGCCGCGCAAGATCGGCAACATCGGCATATTCGATCGGAAAATCGGCGGGCAATTCGCCGTCAAGGCTGGCGATGCCTTCGCGCGTTGCCCACAGCTTGCGGTGGCGGCGTTCCGGGTTCTTGAGCGCGGCCTCAACCGGGTGCCGCCCCCACAACCGCACCTGCCCTGGCGAGGCACGTCCTGAACCGCGCCCGCCCTTCATGCGTCCCGCTCGGCCGCGCAGCGCCCGCTTCTTTTCACCCTTGGCCATGTGCCCTTTGATCCTTGTGAGCAAAATTGCTGCGCACCCCTGCCAGCACGGCCATTGACAGGCAAGCATCGCTTCGCCAAAGGGGCGCCTCTCGGCAGCGGAGGGAAGCAATTTGCTCCGCCTTTTTGATAGCGTGCATGCGCTTGTCAGAGGCCCCGGTGTGGACAGGTGGCCGAGTGGTTAAAGGCAGCAGACTGTAAATCTGCCCGCGCAAGCGTACGCTGGTTCGAATCCAGCCCTGTCCACCACCTTCACTCAGAGGCCTTGAACCTCAATAACTTACTGACTTTCCGTTGCTCTTTCCCCCACTTGGTACGGAAGGTTGGTACGGAATGGCGTTTGTGATGGTCGGATTGAAGCGCAGCAAGACGGGCCGTTGGGCAGCACGGAAAGAGATTCCGGCAGATGTTCGGACAGCCTACGGCAAGCGGGAAGAGAAGAAGAGTTGGCCAGCTGAACTCACGGCTGGGCAGGCGAAGGCTGAGTTGGCCTCATGGTTGATTCCCATCGAAGAGCGCATAGCGGCCCTGCGATCATCACAGACGCAAGTTCTGCTCACGCTGTCTCAGCGGTAGACCATCGCGCTGGCTGGTGAGTGGTACAGGGCCAAGGTTGCCCATTACGAGGAGAACCCCGGCACTGTGGAGGGCTGGATAGCCTCCGCAGAGGAAGTGCAGCTTTTCAGCCTTGATCCTGATGGTGACCCAGACGGCCCCGTAGTGTTTCGCGCGGCGGCTGATAGCTTGCTTGTCGCCGAACGGGACGCACTGCTGTTGGAGAGGGGTTTGAGGCTCGCCCCTGCCTCAGCAGAGTCTCTCTTGCAGGAGATGTGCCGCCTTTGGCTGCAACTCTGCGCGCTGATGGAGCGGCGAGCGCAGGGCGACTATGGGCCAGACCCGCTCGCCGACACGCTGCCAGCCCTTGAGGCAGCCCCAGTGAAACCCAAGGCCGCTGTCGCCCTCAAGCAGTTGTTTGAGGATTACGCAGCGTCGGGTGCATCCTCGCCGCGCACTGTGGCCAAGTGGAGGCCCCACGTTCACAGCTTCGTGGATTACCTTGGGCATGACGATGCGACCAAGGTCACGGCTGCGGATGTGAACGGCTGGGTCAAGAAACTCATCGCCAAGCCGCTATCGGTCAAGACAGTGCAGGACAGCTACCCTTCCCGCGATCAAGATCATTCTTGGCGATGCAGTGGCGCAAGGCCTCATCCCGTCGAATCCGGCCCTCGGCGTGAAAGTGCGCGGGCCAAAGCCAACCCAGACGCGGGGCAAGGGACTAACCGATGCAGAGGCAGAGACGATCCTGAAAGCTGCCTCGGGGCCGCAGCCTAAGTCGCTTCCAACCTTCACCGCTCTGGCGCGGCGCTGGGTTCCGTGGGTCAGGCTGACGTGGTGCGCCCTTGTATTGCTTGCAATCAGGGCTGTGTCGGGGGGCTGTTTGACCGGGGCCGGTTGGGCTGCGCGGTGAATGTGGAGACTGGCAACGAGTTGAGGCTTGATCAGGACCGCATTGGTATAGCCGACGAGCCGCGCAAGGTGGTGGTGGTTGGCGGCGGCCTTGCGGGGATGGAGGCCGCCCGCGTGGCCGCTCTGCGCGGCCATAGTGTCGTGTTGCTTGAGGCATCTCCAAGGCTTGGGGGCGCGCTCCATCTCGCCGCTCAATTGCCCAAGCGCCATGGCATTGTCGATATTGCTGTTTGGCTCGAACAGGAAATCTACCGCCTTGGGGTTGAGGTGCGATTATCAAGTTATGCCGAAGAAGACGACATTCTTGCCGAGACCCCTGATGCGGTGATCATCGCCACCGGCTCGCAGCCCCGGATGGATGGTATCCAGCATTCCAATCCGGGTGAGCCGATCATTGGCTACGATGCGCCTCATGAACCGCCCCGGGTTTACCGGAGGGTGTTTGGTTCAACGATTATGCTGCTTTTTTGGTTTGGTTCAAGTTTGCGTAGAATGCCTCCTCTGCTTCGTTTGGTGTGGTGTATCCGATGGCGCTATGCAGTCGGTCTTTGTTGTACCAGTCGACCCATTTGAGGGTTTCCCATTCGACTTGGCCAACGGATTTCCAGGGCCCCAGAAGCTTGATCACCTCAGTCTTGAACAAGCCGATGATGCTTTCAGCCAGAGCATTGTCGTAGGAATCGCCAACGCTGCCAACCGATGTGTCTATTCCAGCTTCAGCCAGTCGTTCGGTGTACTTGATTGCCAGATATTGGCTGCCCCTGTCGCTGTGATGGATCAACTTGTCAGCCTCAGATGGAGTGCGCTGACATATTGCCTGATTGAGAGCATCGAGAACGAAGCTGGTCGTCATTGAGGTCGAGACACGCCAACCGACGATTTTGCGCGCAAAGACATCAACGACAAAGGCAACATAGACCATACCTTGCCAGCTGGAGACATAGGTGAAGTCGCTGACCCATAGCTGGTTAGGGGTATCAGCGACAAAAGCTCGGTTCACTTTGTCATCGGGGCAGGTTTGGGCTGCATCTGGGTTGGTGGTGATCACCTTCTTTCCACGCACAACTCCCTGTAATCCCATGCCTTGCATCAGTCTCTCCACTGTGCATCGGGCGATGGAATGCCCGTCGCGTCGCAGTTGGTGCCAGATCTTGCGAGCACCGTAACGTCCCCGGCTGTTCTCAAAAGCAAGCCTGATGGCCGCAGCATGCAACTGGTCACGGCGTGCACGCTTCGAAGCAATGCTGGGATCGCGTTCCACGGCTTTGCGGGAATAAAACGTTGATGGTGCGATCTCCAAAATGCGGCAGATCGGCTCGACACCATAAACGTCACGATAATCGTCAATAAAGGCGATCATTTGCGGAACGGGCGGTCGAGTATCCGTGTTGGTCAAGGCCTATTTGGTTGCCAATCGCGCCCCTCTCGCAGCAATGTATTTGCTAACACGATGATCCGACGCATGATGGCCGT
>MEDW01000028.1 GCA_001724215.1 Erythrobacter sp. SCN 62-14
CGATGGCAGAGGGCTGCGCAGGCCCGGTGGGGTGCGAATGGTAATAGCCCAACACCTGCGGCGCGCCCGGTGCGCGCGCGGCGCGGTGTGCGTCGATCAGCGCCTGCGGGTCAATTTCAAAATGGGTGTGCGGATTGGGGTGGACATTTCTGGCAGGCCGCGCCGCTGTGATGCGCGCGCCCGCCCCCAGCAACAGCCCGCAAGCTTCCAGCGGATATGCGCCGCGCGCAGCCTCAAGCAGCGCAGCGTGAACTTTGCTTGTCAGCACAATATCCATCGCGCATGGCCTTAGCATGTCCGCTGTAGAAATCATCACTGGCACAGCCCCTGCTGCAGGCCGCCTCGACAAGGTGCTGGCCGAGGCCAGCGGGCTTTCGCGTGCGCGGGTGCAGGCGCTGATCGATGAGGGGCGCGTCGAAATCGCCGGCAAAGCGGCCAAATCTGCCTCGCTCAAAGTGGCCGAGGGCACGGCCTTCAGCATCACCATCCCACCCGCCGCCGCAGCCGAAGCGCGCCCGCAGGACATCGCGCTCACCATCGCTTACGAAGACGCGCATCTGATTGTGGTTGATAAGCCTGCTGGCATGGTGGTCCACCCGGCGGCGGGTAATCCCGATGGCACGCTGGTCAACGCGCTGCTCCACCATTGTCAGGGGCAATTATCCGGCATCGGCGGCGTCGCGCGCCCCGGCATTGTTCACCGCATCGACAAGGACACCTCCGGGCTTCTGGTAGTCGCCAAAAGCGATGCCGCGCATGAAGGGCTTGCGGCTCAATTCGCCGCCCATAGCGTGCATCGCCGCTATCTGGCGGTGTGCGCAGGCCACCCCTTGCCGCACGAAGGCACGATCAACGCGCGGCTGGGCCGATCGGATGCGGACCGCAAGAAAATGTCCGTCCTCCCCAAGGATTCCTCGCGCGGCAAACACGCCATCACGCATTACAAGACGCTTGAGAAACTGGATGGTGCGGCCCTGATCGAATGTCGTCTCGAAACCGGGAGAACCCATCAGGTGCGCGTTCACTGTGCGTCAATCGGCCACGCTCTACTGGGCGATCCGTTGTATGGACGCACCCCCAAGGCGCTGCGGACTGTGTTGGAGCGGACCGGGTTTGCCCGCCAGGCGCTTCATGCAGCCGAGTTGGGGTTCCTCCATCCGGCAACGGGCGAAGGCTTGCGTTTCACCAGCCCCCTGCCTTCAGATATGCGGGAACTGATCGACGAACTTGGTGGTAGTTATCGATGAAATGAGCAGCATTTTGTAAAATTTCCCTCTATAAATGATCCCGGTGGCCCATTCCGCCGTATGCTCAGCAGAGGTGCGGCGCACAGCGGTCGACTACAGAAAGGTCAGGTAATTTCATGAACAAGCCAAAGACCCAGTCGCTCCCGGCTTTGAGCGGTGAGCAGAGCCTTAACCGCTATCTGGCGGAAATCCGCAAGTATCCGGTGCTGACGGCCGAGCAGGAATATATGCTCGCCAAGCGTTATCAGGAACACGAAGACCCCGAAGCGGCCGCCCAGCTGGTCTCCAGCCACCTGCGGCTCGTCGCCAAGATCGCAATGGGCTACCGCGGCTATGGCCTGCCGCTCGCGGATCTTATTTCCGAAGGCAATGTCGGCCTCATGCAGGGCGTCAAGAAGTTCGAACCCGATCGGGGTTTCCGGCTTGCGACCTATGCGATGTGGTGGATCAAGGCGTCGATGCAGGAATTCATCCTGCGTTCGTGGAGCCTGGTCAAAATGGGCACGACTTCGGCCCAGAAAAAGCTGTTCTTCAACCTTCGCCGCATGAAAAAGCAGCTTGAGGCTTACGAGGACAGCGACCTGTCGGCAGAAGACGTTGCCAAGATCGCGACTGATCTGGGTGTGCCGGAACAGGAAGTAATCAATATGAACCGGCGCATGATGATGGGCGGCGATGCCTCGCTCAACGTCTCGATGCGCGCGGACGAAGATGGCGCGGGCCAATGGCAGGACTGGCTGGTCGATGATCGTCCCTTGCAGGATGAAACAGTCGCGGACGCCGAAGAATCCCAGATGCGCATGGAAATGCTGGCGCAGGCGATGGAAAGCCTCAACGAACGTGAGCGCCACATCCTCACCGAACGGCGCCTCTCGGACAAGCCGCAAACGCTGGAAGAGCTCTCGCAGGCTTACGACGTGAGCCGCGAACGCATCCGCCAGATCGAGGTGCGCGCCTTTGAAAAACTGCAAAAGGCGATGCACCGGATTGCAGGTGAAAGGTTGCTGCCGGGAGTGGCGTGACTCCTGGCGTAAGGTGCACAGCCATCCTCTCCCCTCCCGTCCGTCCGCGGGAGGGGCAAGCAGCGAGCGAGTGGCACAGCATTGCGCGGCAGGATGAGCCCGGATAAAGCGCCCCATGCTCACCGCTGCTCGCATTTTCGCCAAGGTCATCGTCGGGTGGATTGCGCTCACCGCTGTGCTGGTGTTCGCGTTCAAATTTGTGCCCGTTCCCATCACCGCCACCATGTTGATGGACGAAAACGGCGCAACCCGCGATTGGGAAAGTCTCGATAACATCGACCGCAACCTTGTCGCCGCGGTGATTGCGGCCGAGGATTCGCGTTTTTGCAACCATAATGGCTTTGATACCGAAGCCATCGAAGCGGCGATGCGTGCCAATATGGAGGGCGGCCGGTTGCGTGGCGGCTCCTCGATCAGCCAGCAGACCGCCAAGAATGTGTTCCTGTGGCAAGGCGGCGGCTATGTCCGCAAGGCCTTCGAGGCGTGGTTCACCTTCTGGATCGAGCTGGTGTGGGGCAAGCGACGTATCATGGAAGTCTATCTTAACGTCGCTGAAACCGGGATCGGAACCTATGGGGCCGAGGCAGGAGCACAGCGCTATTTCGGGAAGTCGGCGGCTCGTCTCACCCCCAATGAAGCCGCGCGAATGGCGGCCGCCTTGCCCAGCCCGAAGACCCGATCGGTTAAAAACCCGCGAGGCTGGCTGGCAGGCCATGCGCGCCGGATCGAGCGGCGAATTGCAATCGTGAAACGCGATGGTCTTGATGCTTGCGTTTACAACTAATTCCGGAACCTGCGCGCTGGCCTGTGCGTTTCTCGCCGTGATGCATACCCGACCCGCACCAGAACTCAGCCGCGCATGATGCCACAGCTTGATCGTCCTGCTGCATCGGCTGAGGCACGCGAGGCTTTGCGCGCAGCGATGCTGCGACTGGCTGATGGCGACAAGACCGCGCTCGAGGAAATTTACCACGCAACACGGGTGAAGCTGTTTGGCATATGCCTGCGTATCTTGGGCGACCGAAAGGAAGCCGAGGACGCCTTGCAGGACGTTTACATCAACCTCTGGCAGCGGGCGGACCGCTATGACCCAGCGCGCGCCAGCCCGATCGCGTGGCTGGCGGCCTTTGCGCGCAACCGCGCGATTGATCGGTTGCGCACGGGCAAGGTTCGCGGCGGTGCGGTGCCGGTTGAGGAAGCCGCCCCGCTCGCTGATGAAGCGCCGCTGGCCGAGGCTTTGCTTATTGATCTGGAACGAAACGCGCAGATTCACACCTGCCTGGGCGCGCTGGACGAGCGCACGCAAATCCACATCCGCGCGGCATTTTTCGAAGGCAAAACCTATGCACAGCTTGCCGATCAGGCAGGTGTCCCGCTAGGAACCATGAAGAGCTGGATCCGGCGCGGGCTGCTTCGGCTGCGCGCCTGCCTCGAAGCGAGCGAGCGGGCATGAGCAGCGAGCAAGACGACAATTTGCCGGACACGGATGAAGCGCGCGATGATTCGCTGCTCGCCGCTGAATGGTCGCTTGGTCTGCTCGAAGGCGAAGATCTGATCGCCGCGCGCGGCAAACAGGCCTCCGATCCCGATTTCGCCTGGCGCAAAGAGTGGTGGGATAACTGGTTTGCGCCGCTGGCCGATGAAATTCCCCCTGCCGAGCCATCCGCGCAGGTGTGGGAGCGCATCGCCAGCGCCATTGCTCAGCCTGAGCCCCGTTCGGCTGAGGTCGTCGCTCTGAAAGCGCGGCTGAAGACTTGGCAGATGGTCTCTGCCGTCACCTCCGCGGCGGCTGCGATCGCGGTCATGATCAGCGTTTTCAGCCCAACAACCACATCGGTCGCGCCCAGTGAGCCTATGGTGGCTGCAGCCCCGGCGCCGCTGGTAGCCGTTTTGCCGATCGAAGGAACTGCGTTGCGGCTGGATGTGACGTTCATCCCCGAAAGCGATCAATTGCTGGTTGCCGCAATCGGACTGTCAGCTGACAATGTGCACGATCATGAATTGTGGTTGTTGCCGGCCGACGGCGGGGATGTCCAATCCCTGGGCATCATCACACCGGGCAAGGTGCAACGTTCGTCACTATCCGAACAGATCACCCGCAATCTGGCAGCAGGTGCACAGGTGTTGCTGACGCGTGAGCCGCTGGGCGGCAAGCCAGCCGATGCAAGCCCCGGTCCGGTTGTCGCAAAAGGCGCATTTTCGAGCGTCTGAGGCTTGCTCCGGGCGCTTTCAGCAAGGCTGACCAGCGCACCAACAACCAGCTTCGAACAGCGCACCCACGCCTTGTCGCTCGCACGCGTCATTTCACCCATTTTGGCAGCAGTTGTTTGATCCGCCAAGCAGGCTGGAGCGTATCTCCCCTGCAAGACCAGACGGGCTTGCCACAAAAGGAGATTCCCATGTCCGTTACCCCCAAACTGACTTTCAAGAGCGCAGCCCTTGCGTTGGCAGCAACCGCGGGCCTCGCGAGCCTTGCCGCTGCGCCGGCTGCTGCAGACAATCACAAGGCAGCGGCGAACAGCGACGTCCCGATGGTGGGCGGCGCGCCGATGTATCCCACCAAGAATATCGTTGAAAACGCCGTCAATTCGAAGGACCACACGACTCTAGTCGCCGCTGTGCAAGCAGCAGGGCTTGTGGAAGCGCTCGCCAGCCCGGGGCCTTTCACGGTGTTCGCGCCGACCAATGACGCATTCGGCAAGCTTCCGGCTGGCACGGTGGAAACGCTGGTGAAGCCAGAGAACAAGGAAACCCTGACCGGAATTCTGGCCTATCATGTGGTGTCCGGCCGGGTTTCGGCGGCCGAGCTGATCGGCATGATCCAGCAGAATGGCGGAAAGGCTGAATTGACCACGTTGAGCGGTGGCAAGCTGACCGCGAGCGTCATGGGCGACAAGGTTGTGTTGACCGATGCCGCCGGTGGCACTTCGACTGTCACCCAGACCGATGTGTTCCAATCCAACGGCGTTATTCACGTCACTGATGGCGTGTTGCTGCCCGGCTGATCGCTTTCATCTTCGGCGTTGTTGCGGACATACCCCCACCTCCCACACCGCAGCAGCGCAGATTGGACCCCGTCCGGCTTTCCTCCACGAGCCGGGCGGGGTTTTTCGTTGGAGCGAACCCCTTGCAAACACACAATTCCGCAAAGGCTGAAGCATCGCTCCGGTAAGCAATATCGCCCCCCAGACTTGGCATCAGGCTCTCGTATCGGTCAACCTTGCGATCAGCCCTGCCGCCCATTGCATTAGCGGAAGCAGGCCAGCGACCACATAGCAAGCCAAGCTGAGCAGAGGGTCGCCAAAGGCCGAGTATCCCCCCGAAGGAACCCCGAAACCTGCATAAATCAGAAGGATAAGGCAAAGCATCCCGAACCCCGGCACGCTCCAGCACAAGAATTTGGAAAAGCCCGCCGTGACTTTGCCGCTCTGGAAAATGGCAATGCCAAGCGTCACGCACAGGCTGCAAAGCACAATAAGCAACCCGCCTGCAACTTGGCTTGTCGTCATCGCCGCTTAACAAGGTGTGGGCTAAGGCTTGGCAAGCTCGCCGCGCCCTTACGCTGCTTCTTCCTTCTGCTCCTTGGCGCCGTGCACCCGGATCGGGTCCTTCTTGCCTTCGACCACTTCCTTGTCGATCACGATTTCGGTCACGCCTTCCATGTCGGGCAGATCGAACATCGTGTCGAGCAGCAGGCCTTCGACAATCGAGCGAAGCCCGCGGGCGCCGGTCTTGCGCTTGATCGCGCGCTCGGCAATCGCCTGGAGCGCATCGTCGGTGAAGGTGAGTTCGACGTCTTCAAGCTCAAACAGCTTCTTGTACTGCTTCACCAGCGCGTTCTTCGGCTCCTTGAGGATCGTCACCAGCGCATCGACATCCAGATCGTGCAAGGTTGCGATCACCGGCAGGCGGCCGACGAATTCGGGGATGAGTCCGAATTTGAGCAAGTCTTCCGGCTCGCTCTTTTCGAGCAACTCGCCCACGCGGCGCTTGTCGGGATCGGCCACATGCGCACCAAAACCAATGCTCCGCTTTTGCAGGCGGTCGGCGATGATCTTGTCGAGGCCCGCAAAAGCCCCGCCGCAGATGAACAGGATGTTGGTGGTGTCGACCTGCAGGAATTCCTGCTGCGGATGCTTGCGCCCGCCCTGAGGCGGCACGCTCGCGGTGGTGCCTTCCATCAGCTTGAGCAAAGCCTGCTGCACGCCCTCGCCACTCACATCGCGGGTGATCGAGGGATTTTCCGCCTTGCGCGTGATCTTGTCGATCTCGTCGATGTAGACAATGCCGTGCTGCGCCTTCTCGACGTTGTAATCGGAAGCCTGCAGCAGCTTGAGGATGATGTTCTCAACGTCCTCACCGACGTAACCGGCTTCAGTCAAAGTGGTGGCATCGGCCATGGTGAAGGGCACATCGAAAGTGCGCGCCAGCGTCTGGGCAAGCAGGGTCTTGCCCGAACCCGTGGGACCAACCAGCAGGATGTTCGACTTGGCGAGTTCAACATCGCCCGCCTTGCCCGAATGCTTCAGCCGCTTGTAGTGATTGTGCACTGCGACCGACAGCACGCGCTTGGCGCGATCCTGCCCGATCACATAATCATTAAGCGTGGTGAAGATGTCCATGGGCGTCGGGATTTCGCCTTCTTTGCGCCCGGCAATCCCTGCCTTGGTTTCTTCGCGGATGATGTCGTTGCACAACTCAACGCATTCATCGCAGATGAACACGGTGGGGCCTGCAATCAGCTTGCGCACCTCGTGCTGTGACTTGCCGCAGAAGCTGCAATACAGGGTGCTCTTGCTGTCAGAACCGCTCAATTTGGTCATTCCTGTGTCCTCAAATCCGCATGGCACAGCGAAGCTGCGCCTCGCGCGGATTCGTCAAGTGTATCTTGCGCGCCGAATGAATCAACCAGATGCACGCTTTTTCCTGTCCAATGCGAAGCTATACGTGGCGACAGAGAGCCAAAAATTCAGCACTCTGTCGCACGAGTGTCCCGCCTTGGAGCAGGCTTGCGATGACTTATTCCGGAGCGCCGCCCGAACCATCAGCAGCGTCTTCCTCGGTTTCCGGACGGCTCTCGAACACCTTGTCGACAAGGCCGAAAGCCTTGGCTTCCTCGGCTTCGAGGAAAGTGTCGCGGTCCATCGCCTTTTCGATTTCATCGAGGCTGCGGCCGGTGAACTTCACATAAAGATCATTCATGCGGCTGCGGATGCGCAGGATTTCGCGCGCCTGAATCTCGATGTCCGACGCCATCCCTCGCGCCCCGCCCGAGGGCTGGTGGATCATGATGCGCGCATTGGGCAGCGCAATCCGCATCCCCGGCTCGCCAGCGGCCAGCAAGAAGCTGCCCATGCTGGCGGCCTGCCCGATGCAGACTGTCGAAACGCGCGGGCGGATATATTGCATGGTGTCATAGATCGCGAGCCCCGCGGTCACCACGCCGCCCGGCGAATTGATGTACATGCTGATCGGCTTTGACGGGTTTTCGCTTTCAAGGAAGAGCAATTGCGCCACGATCAGACTGGCCATGCCGTCTTCGACCTGCCCCGTCACAAAGACGATGCGTTCGCGCAGCAGGCGCGAAAAAATGTCAAAACTGCGTTCGCCGCGGCTGGTCTGCTCGACGACAACGGGAACCAGCGCGCCGGTTACCGGATCGCGAGTGAATTGGCCCTGAGTGCCATAGGTTTCGCCGAGAGTGCCGGACAGATCGATCATGAGGCTCTTCATCCTTTGTGTTTTGCCACCCCGCTATGTCGGAGGCGGGCAGGCAATTTCAAGTGTGTTTACTGCGTGGCCTGTGAATTGTGAGCAGCCGGCAAGCTCAGGCGTTTTCCCGCTTGCGCGAGGCGTGGGGCGTGGCACACCTTTTTGCCCATGACCACCTGCACCTTTGCGCGCGCTGCGCTCACCGCCCTTTTGGCTTTCACCGCAACTGCCGCTTTGGCGCAAACCGACCCGCCCAGCAATCCGGCGGCCGCGGCCCAGAGCTATATCGAGCGCATCCGCGCGCTCGACGATGCCGGGCCGCACTTGAACGCGGTGATCGTTTACGATGCAGACGCCGCCGCCAAGGCCGCATCTGCGACAGGCGTGCTCGGCGGTCGCACCGTGCTGGTGAAGGACAACATCGAAACCGCCGAATGGCCGACCACTGCAGGCAGCCTTGCCTTGGCGCAGAACGCAACCGGCCGCGATGCGCCGCTGATCGCGAACTTGCGCGCCGCAGGCGGCGTGGTGCTGGGCAAAACCAACCTCAGCGAATGGGCCAATATCCGCTCGAACCAGTCAACCAGCGGGTGGAGCGCGGTGGGCGGCTTGGTGAAGAACCCCCACGCGATTGATCGCAACGCCTGCGGCTCCTCATCGGGGAGCGGGGCAGCGATTGCAGCAGGGCTCGCGTGGGCGGCCATCGGGACAGAAACCAACGGCTCGATCACCTGCCCTGCCAGCGTCAGCGGGATCGTCGGCTTCAAGCCGAGCGTCGGGATCGTCAGCCGCACCCATGTGGTGCCGATCTCCAGCACGCAGGACACCGCTGGGCCGATGACGACGAGCGTTTATGACGCAGCCCTGCTGCTGACGGCGATTGCCGGCGAAGACCCGGCCGATCCGGTGACCTTGGCAGCGCGCCGCGTGGCCGATTACACGGCGGGGCTGGCCGACTATTCGCTGGCAGGTGTGCGGATTGGAGTGATGCGCGGGCAAGTCGGCAATCGCAAGGATGTAGCGGCTGTGTTCGAGACCGCGCTGGCTGATCTGACGCGCGCCGGCGCGGTGCTGGTGGATATTGAATTCCAACCCAACCGGCAGATGAATACCGACAGTTTCACTGTGCTGATGTTCGAACTGCGCGAGGAAATGGGCAAATATCTCGCCTCGATTCCCGAATTTGCGAGCGGGGACACCCCGCGCAGCCTTGCCGATCTGATCGCCTTCAACACCGCCCATGCGGATGCAGAAATGCGCTGGTTCGGGCAGGAATTGTTCGAACTGGCTGAAACCACCACCGATCGTGCAGCCTATGAAACAGCGCGCGCCAATGCGCTTCGAATCGCGGGTGAGGAAACGCTCGACACACTGCTCGCCGAGCATGATGTCCAATTCCTGATCGCCCCGACGCGCGAGACGGCGTGGATGAGCGATCTGGTGAATGGCGACAATTTCAACGGCAGCGTCGGCTTCGGCAGCCCGGCGGCGATTGCAGGCTATCCGCACCTGACTGTGCCGATGGGGACGATTGAGGCAATGCCGGTGGGCCTTAGCATCTTTGGCGCGAAATGGGCCGATCACGAAGTGCTGAAAGCAGGCGCAGCCTACGAAAAAGCGCGGACAGCCAAGCTGCCCGCGCCTTCGTTTAAGCGGTGGAAACCTGCGGGGGAATAGTCCCCGCAGCCCTTCCCTATGGGGAAGGGCCTAACGGCCTTACTTCTTGGCAGCCGCCTTCTTGGCCGGGGCCTTCTTGGCGGCAGGCTTTTCAGCCGGCGCCTCGGCATCGTCATTGGCTTTCTTGGCAGCGACCTTCTTCGCCGGTGCCTTCTTGGCAGGCTTTTCGTCCGCCGCCGGAGCTTCTTCAGCCGGGCTTTCCGCCTTCTTGGCCGGGGCCTTTTTCTTGGCCGGGGCCTTCTTCGCAGCCGGAGCCGCTTCTGCGCCCTCGTCCGCTTCGATCGCGGCCTGAAGTTCCTCAACGGTCACTTCGCGTTCCGTGATCTCGGCCTTGTCGAACAGGAAGTCGACGACCTTGTCTTCATACAAGGGCGCGCGCAGTTGGGCAGCGGCCATGGGTTCGGACTGAATATACTGGATGAACCGCTCGCGGTCTTCCGGACGATATTGTTGGGCAGCCTGTTGCAGCAGCATACCCATTTCCTGGCCCGTCACTTCAACGCCGTTCGCCTGGCCGATTTCCGACAGGAGCAGGCCCAGACGCACGCGGCGTTCAGCGATGGCGCGGTATTCGTCCTTTTCTTCCTCGATCTGCTTCATCGCAGCTTCGGGGTCGGCATCCTGGGCTGCTTCCTGCTGAAGCTGGGCCCAGATCTGCTCGAACTCGGCCTCAACCATGCTCGGCGGCACATCAAAGCTGTGGCCCGCTGCCAGCTGATCGAGCAGCTGACGCTTCATCTGAGTGCGCGTGAGGCCAGCGGTCTGCTGTTCAAGCTGCGCCTTCATGATTTCCTTGAGCTTATCAAGGCTATCGAGGCCAAGGTTCTTGGCGAAATCTTCGTCGATCTTGGTTTCGGTCTCGACCTTCACGGCCTTTACTGTGACATCGAAAGTCACTTCCTTGCCGGCAAGATGTTCGGCCTGATAATCGGCCGGGAATGTCACGGTGATGGTCTTTTCCTCGCCGGTCTTCACGCCCACGAGGCTTTCTTCAAAGCCGGGGATGAACATGTTTGATCCCAGCACGAGAGCGGTGTCTTCGGCCGAACCGCCTTCGAAGGGTTCACCATCCAGCTTGCCAACGAAATCGATGATCAACTGGTCGCCATTGGCAGCCTTCTTGGTCTTGGCTGCATCCTTGTAGCTTTTGTTGTTTCCGGCAATCCCGACCAGTGCCTCGTCGATCTGCGCATCGGTTACCGGCACCACGAGCCGTTCAATCTTGAGGCCCTCAGTGCTCGGCGCTTCGATCACGGGCAGCACTTCGAGGCTGATCGTCAGTTCGGCATCCTTGCCTTGTTCATAGCCTGCACCCAGTTCGACCTGCGGCTGCATGGCGGGGCGCAGTTGTTCATCGCGGATCAGCTTGTCGAGCGATTCGCGAATCGTGTCGTTGACAACCTGTGCGTGGATGCTTTCGCCATGCATCTTCTTCAGAAGATTAACCGGCACCTTGCCCGGACGAAAACCCGGCATCCGCACTTGCGGCGCGATCTTCTTGAGTTCCGCATCGACGCGCGTGGCAATTTCGCCCGCCGCAATGGTCACGGCGTAGCTGCGCTTCAAACCTTCGTTGACAGTCTGCTTGGTTTGCATGGGAATGGGCAAAGCCTTCTTGAAGTGAAATCCGAATGAGCCGGGCGGCGCGGGTCAAAGGCGAAGTTGGTGCGGGCGAAGGGACTCGAACCCCCACATCTTGCGATACCAGAACCTAAATCTGGCGCGTCTACCAATTTCGCCACGCCCGCATTGCCCGAACGAAGCCGCGCGGGAAGCATAGCCCCCCGCGCGTTATCCGGCGAGCCTCTATCCCTGTTGAACCAAAAGGGCAAGCGCAACACGCTTGAAGGCGGATGAAAGCGCGTTTAAGGGGCGCGCCATGAGCGATAACACCCCTGCACAGACCGGCCCCGACCTGCCGCCCGATCACCTCTCCGTGACCCCGGAGAGCCCGCATTTCAACGGCGAGTTGCTGCGCCGCGGGGTTGGCATTCGGTTCAAGGGCACAATTCGCACCGATGTCGAGGAATATTCAATCTCCGAAGGCTGGGTGCGGGTGCAGGCAGGCAAGACCGTGGATCGGCGCGGGCGCCCGCTGCTGATCAAGTTGACCGGCGAAGTCGAAGCGTGGTTCGAAGACCTTGGTGAGGACGCGCCGATTGCGCGTAAGGGTTGAACGGGCAGGATAGCTTGCCAAATGGCGCGTTTGCGCGCAGTTGGCAGGCGTTATGAACGCGCCCCAAAAACCGCAAGTTATCATCATCGGTCGGCCCAATGTGGGTAAATCCACCCTGTTCAACAGGCTGGTGGGCAAGAAACTCGCACTGGTGGACGATCAGCCCGGCGTGACCCGTGATCGCCGGATGGGCGATGCGGTGATTGCCGGGCTGGCCTTTACCATTGTCGACACTGCCGGCTGGGAGGATGAAGACCCCTATACCCTGCCCGGCCGGATGCGCGCCCAGACCGAGGCGAGTCTTGAAGGCGCCGATGCCGCGCTGTTCGTGATTGACGCGCGCGCAGGCCTCACGCCTCTGGACGAGGAAATCGGCCGCTATTTGCGCGAACAATCCGTGCCGGTGGTGCTGGTGGCGAACAAGGCGGAAGGGTCTGCCGGAGAAGGCGGCGTGCTTGAATCCTATGCGCTTGGCCTGGGCGATCCGATTGCGCTTTCGGCTGAACATGGCGAAGGCATTGCCGATCTGTTCGGCGCGCTGTGGCCGATCATTGGCGAACAGGCCGAGGCTTTTGAACAGGCGCAGGAAGCCGCCGAGGCTGCTCTCGACGAGGATGAAGACCGCCCGCGCGGGCCTTTGAAACTTGCAATCGTGGGCCGGCCTAACGCTGGCAAATCGACGCTCATCAACCGCCTGCTGGGCGAAGACCGCCTGCTCACCGGGCCGGAGGCGGGCATCACCCGCGATTCGATTGCTGTTGATTGGCAGTGGAGTGATCCCAAGACCGGCGAGGTGCGCGACATTCGCCTGATCGACACAGCTGGCATGCGGAAAAAACGCAATGTCACCGAAAAGCTCGAAAAGCTCTCGGTTGCTGATGCCCGCCGCGCGGTCGATTTTGCGGAAGTTGTGGTGCTGCTGCTCGATGCAACGCAAGGCCTCGAACATCAGGACCTGAAAATCGCTTCGCTGGTGCTCGAAGAAGGCCGCGCGCTGATGGTCGCGATCAACAAGTGGGATGTGGCCGAGGATGCGAGCAAGCTGTTCAACGGCATCCGCGCGGCGCTCGACGATGGCCTTGCGCAGGTGCGCGGCCTGCCCCTGCTCGCGGTCAGCGCCAAGACGGGCAAGGGGTTGGACCAGATGTTGGGCGCGGCTTTTGAACTGCGCGAAACATGGTCGCGCCGCGTGCCCACGGCGGCGCTCAACCGCTGGTTCGATGATGCACTCGAAGCCAACCCGCCCCCTGCGCCCGGCGGCAAGCGCATCAAGCTCAGATACATCACCCAGGTCGGCACCCGCCCGCCGCGCTTCGTGATTTTCGGCACGAGGCTCGACGCGCTGCCCAAAAGTTACGAGCGCTATCTGGTGAACGGCATCCGCGCCAAGCTGGGGTTTGATGCTGTTCCCGTGCGCGTCACGCTGAAAAGTCCGAAAAACCCTTACGCCAAGGAGGGGTGATGCTGCTCGAATGGCTGGCCTCAGGCGCTCATCCGCTGTTTGCCTTCGAGATTATCGAACGCACCGCCTCGACCCCGCGCGTTCAGCAGGTGGTGCAATTGAGCCTTGCGCCCGCGTTCCTGCTGGGGGGGATTGGGGCGGTGATGAATGTCATCATGAACCGGATGATCTGGGTCGCCACCCGCATCGACAAGATCGAGGACATCACCGAAGCCGAGCGCACCCAGCGTCAGAGTGATGAACTCAGCTGGCTGCGCCAGCGCCGCCAATTGGCGCAGACCGCGATTTTGTTCACCACTGCCTCTGCGGTGATGATCAGCACGGTGATCGCGCTGTTGTTTATAGCAGCTTACATCAAGGCGCAGATCGGCACGCTGATTGCCGCTTTGTGGGTTCTCACCATGGCGCTCCTGATTACGGGACTTGCGTTTTTCCTACGAGAAACCCGGCTGGCTGCACGCGGGGCGGCCCCGCTTTCCTGAGGAGCAAAGCATGATACGCCTCTTTGCCATTTTGCTGCCGCTCAGCCTGTGGACGGCAAGCCCCGCCGCGGCCCAGGACCGGCTGCCTGCCGGTCTTTCTGATGAAGAACTGGCCGAGATCCTCATCACAGCCGCGCGCGAGACAATGCAGGAGGAGCTCACAGAACTTGTCGCCACCCTGCTTGCTCCCGGCAAGAAGGCCAAACCCGGATGGGAAAAAACCGGGGTGGATATTCTTGCCGAACTTGCGCTGCGCGAGGGAGGAATTGCCGGCAACCTGCTGGTCGATACCGATCTTGAGGTGCGAACGGTGGGCGACCTTTCAGGCCAGACCGCCCCGCAGCCGACAGGTTTCGTGCGCTATGTGCTGCGGCCTGAGCCAGCAGACGGCATCGCGGAACGCGCCTATACATCTTTTGCCAAAGGCTTCTGGTTTGCAAGCAGCATGCAGCGGCAGCAGCGCGGCAATGCCTTGTGCTATTCGGGCGATTTCGGCGTGGAGCTTTACGCGCGCAGTCCCTACACCGAATGGGATGTGGAGGATATCGGCACTGTGGCAATTGGCCTCGCGTTGTTTGAAACCTTCCGCAACGAGGAAATCTGTGTCGTCTATGATCGCGATCGGCAGGGCCGTTACACGGAAAAGGCCTATTTGCCCGATGGGCGCATGCTGGCCGCGGTGAACGCGCAAATGACCCCTGCGCTGGTGATGCCAGCGAACGAGCTGGAGCGGTTTCTCGAAACGGCGACGCCATCCGATTGATCCGCAGCTGATACCAATGCTCGCTGAGATTGCTTCAGACTTCCCGTCCCACCTTACCACCCAGCCACCCTATTCTATGGTTATCGGTGATGGCTGGATGGATGGTAAGGTTGGGCGGCAGGCGCGTGGGCTCACATCAGTGAGCCTTGGCGTTGGCGCGCCGGTATGAGGTGCAGTCTTCCATAGCAAAAGGGCGGAGCATCGCTGCCCCGCCCTCCCCCCTTATCCCGCGGCGCGGCTCAACTGTCGCCGGCCGGCGCGCTTTGCAATTGGACGTAATTCTGCAGCCCCATGCGTTCGATCATATCGAACTGGGTTTCGAGGAAATCGACGTGCTCTTCCTCATTCTTGAGGATGTCCTCGAAAATCTGCGCCGAGGTGTGATCTTTCACGCTGCGGGCATATTCAGCCGCATCCTTCAAGAGCGGGATCGCTTCGTGTTCGAGCGCGAGATCCGCCTTGAGGATTTCCTCAACCGTCTCGCCCACCTTCAATTTGTGGATCGCCTGAAAATTGGGCAGAGCCTCAAGAAACAGGATGCGTTCGGCCAGCTTGTCGGCGTGCTGCATTTCCTCGATCGATTCGTGGCGTTCGTAGTCGGCAAGCTTGGTCACCCCCCAATCGGCCAGCACGCGGTAATGCAGCCAATATTGGTTGATCGCGGTCAGCTCATTGGTGAGCGCCTGATTGAGATATTCGATGACTTTGGGATCGCCCTTCATGGCGGGTAAACTCCTTGCGATGGATCAAAGTGGCCAGCGGCCTTGCGCTCTAAATAGCGCCTAAGGACCGGTGCCCGCAAGGGGTGGTGCAAACTTTTTCTTTAAGAATCAGCGGTTTGCGATCCATTCGCAATCGCGGATTGGGGCTCTTATACTGCGAATAGATCGCAGGATTGGCCCGCGCGCTGCTCTTCGATGATTTCCTGAGCCTCTTCAAGGCAATGCCCGCAATTGGGCCGTTTGCCGAGCGCGGCGTAAGTCGCCTCTGCATCGCCTTCGCAACGCGTGGCGGCGTGGCGCAGATCAGTCTCACGAATTGCGTTGCAGATGCAGATATACATGGCCGCCGAATCACTCCTGCGAAGCGTTTGCAACAGCAATATATGCGAATTATTCTCAATACCAAGCGCTATTTTGTTTACGCCCTCAAGCGCCGGGCGGCGGACATCCGTCCGGTTGTCCTCGCTTCACTCGTTCAGCTTCGCTTCGGCTTTCGCGCCATAAGGCGCTGGCCAAGCAGTCGCGCTTGCGGCCCAGTCCCGCGACCGAAGTTGTGCGTCAAGTCTCACTCATCACTTCCTGAGCGGAAACACCCGGCGATAAGTCAGGCAGCGCCAGAGCCATTCGAGCGGGCCATAGCGGAAGCGATCGAGCCAAGGCTTGGACCATGCCAGCATGAGAACCCATGCCAGCACCACCACGATATAAAGCTGCGGGCGATTGAGCTGGCCAAACAGTCCCAGCCCCCAGCCATGGAACACCACCATCATCACCAGTGATGTGCCCAAGTAATTGCTGAAAGCTGCCCGCCCGGCTGCACGCACCCGATCACCCAACCAGCCAGTGGCCGATGGCGCATAGACCACCAGCAAGGCGGCCATCCCCACCACCATCAGCAATTGGGGCACGGGCGTCCAGGCAACTAAAGCGGCCAGCGTGGCATAATAGCTAAAGCCATAAGCCTGCGCCACAAGACCTGCTGCCAGATAGCCGCTCGCCCCCACCAGCACCCCTGCCCAGCCCCACCGGCGCATTTTGGCCGGATCAAACCCGCCGCTGAAAAAGCCCATGCGATAAAGCGCCATGCCCAGCAGCATCAGCGGGATCGTTTCAAGGGCGAAAATCACAGAATTGCTCAGTTGCTCGCTCCACTGCTCGGCAAAACGATGCGCCACCAACGCGCCGTAATCACCTGCGATGATCGCGGCATTGGGCACTTCGCCCTGTGCCAGGGCCTGATCAATCCCCTCGGTCAAGCCCACCTGTGCCTCAGCAAAGCTGGCGCTCTCGCCCAAACTGGTATCTGCAATCAGGAACGGCATTGACAGCATCACGCAATACACGATCGCGCCGAACAGATAGGTTGTCAGGCCAACTGCGAACTGTTGCTTCACCGGCCAGGTCACACAGGCAAGGGCAACAAGACCAAACAGCCCGTAATAGAACAAAATGTCGCCCGGCCAGATGAAGAAGAAATGCGCCATGCCGAACAGCATCAGCAAAGTGAGCCGCCAGGCTTGCAACTTGCGCGTCGCCCCGCTGGCCCAGGCGCGCTCCATGAACAGGTATAGCCCTGCGCCAAACAGCAGCGTGAACAGCCCGCGCATCTTGCCATCGATCAGCACGAACTGGGCAATCCACATCCAGCCACCGGGATCGCCTGTCTCGCCGATAAAGCCGGCAGGATACATATAGGCGACAAACGGCTGGCCAAAGGCGACGATATTGGCTGCCAGAATACCCATCACTGCCAGCCCGCGGATAAAGTCCAGCGTCGCAATGCGCTCTCCCGGCGCGATGGGCAAAAACCCGCCGTGGGCGCTGGCCATATCGGGCCCAATCTCGCCCGCGTTCAATCCTTCAGCCGCCTTTTCCATGCCCACCCCTGCCTTTTCAGCGAAGGGCGCAGTCTATCACGCGCTCTGCCTAAAGATAGCGCGCGAAGGGGACTTGATCGATTGGCGCGTTGCCTTCGTCGGTAAGGATCAGCTGTTGCCTGCCACCATGCACGCTTGCCCCTGGCGTTGCAAAGCGGTGCAGGCTTTCTCGGCGTCGGTCTTGCTAGCAAAGCCGACGGCTTGCAGCCGTGTGATGTTGCCGGTTGCAACCAGCGCTTTCCTGGTGCCGGCAAGCGCCGGGTTACCGGCCAGTTGGCCCCACAGCTTATCGGCGTTACCGGCCACTCCAAAAGCCCCCAGCTGCACCCGCCAGGTGCCGCCCAAACGCGCCGCAGCAGGAGCCACCACCGTTGGCGCAGCAACCGCGGCCTGCGCAACGGGCGCTGAGACAGAGGCGGCAACAGATGGCAGGGCCGCTGCGCCCGCCGCGCTCCCGGCAACGGCAGGCTGCCTCGCCGGCACAGGCGCTGCAACCGGCGAGGACACGGCCACCGCTGGTGCCGCCTGCACAGGCGCCGCTGCCGCGAGCGGCACCATCGCAGGAGCCGAACCCAGATCGGCTGCCGCAAAGGCCGCAGCGCGCTGGCTCACAGCGTCATCCTCCAGCTTGCGGGCGAGCAGCTGCGCCTGCTGGCGTTGATTGAGCGGAACATATTGATCCATCTGCGCAAGAGCGCTTGCTGCCTGCGGCAGGCCTGCGCCATTGGCCAGCGTCATCAAGGCATAGGCCCGCACCCAGTCGCGCGGCGCATAATCGCCGTTGAAGTGCGCAAGGCCGACAACATATTGCGCGCGCGGATCACCGCGCTCGGCCGCGGCGCGAACCATCGGCATGGCCTTTTGCTGCTCGCCTTCCTGAAACAGCAAGAGGCCGTAATTATCCGCAGCCTTGATATGACCTTTGGCCGCGGCATCAGCATAAAGTTCCCGCGCGCGGGTGCTATCTGCCGCAACACCGCGGCCCAGCCGATAGGCCTGGGCCAGATTGAACAAGGCATCGGCATCACCGGCACTGGCCGGACCCTGCCATTCGGCAACCGCGCCGGCATAGTCGCCTGCTTCCCACGCATCGACACCGGCCTTTACATCAGCCCACACTGGCGCCGCCCCAAGCCCGAGCGCAACCGCGCCGGTGATCCCGAGATAGAAAGCCGCTTGTGCTGCCTGATTGCCGCGTTCCATGATCAATGCCTTGTGCCTTGAGTGGTTAATCCTTGCACAACCATAATCGCTCCATGGTTAGCAAATCGTTGCCCCATCCCCACGCGGCGGGAAGCGAAGCAACGGGCAGGCCGCGATCTGCCGCAATGCGCCGCTAACCCCCGGAACAGCCACATCTGTTAACCTTAAATTAGGGGTATCCTGCGATCCCATGCCTATCCCGCCGCAATCAAGCGGCACCCAATGGTTCAATGTGCAGGGGGACCCAGGCGTTGCGTGTACTGGCTTTGGCATCGCAGAAAGGCGGATCGGGCAAGACGACCCTGTCCGGGCATCTCGCCGTTCAGGCACAGCGCGCAGGCGCTGGTCCGGTCGTGCTGATCGATATTGACCCGCAAGGCAGCCTTGCTGATTGGTGGAACGAGCGTGAGGCAGAATATCCCGCCTTTGCCCAAACCACCGTGGCGCGCCTTGCCAATGATTTGCAGATCCTGCGCCAGCAGGGCTTCAAACTGGCCGTGATCGACACCCCGCCTGCCATCACCATGGCGATCCAGTCGGTGATCAGCGTGGCCGAACTGATCGTCGTGCCGACCCGCCCTTCCCCACATGATCTGCGCGCCGTGGGCGCAACGGTTGACCTGTGCGAGCGCGCGGGCAAGCCTTTGGTGTTTGTCGTCAACGCGGCCACCCCCAAGGCCAAGATCACGTCCGAAGCTGCTGTTGCCCTATCGCAGCACGGCACGGTTGCCCCGATCACGCTGCACCATCGCACCGATTTTGCCGCCTCAATGATCGACGGGCGCACTGTCATGGAAGTCGACCCCGAAAGCCGCAGCGCGGCCGAGATTGCGGCCCTGTGGCGCTATGTCTCGGATCGGCTCGAAAAGAATTTCCGCCGCACCGTGTTTGCTCCTGCCCCCAATGGGCAGCAGGGCCTTGGCGGTGTGCCGCGTCCGGCGGGCGGTTTTGGCCGCCGCGTGGCACAGTAAAGGAGCGCGCGCGCGATGTCTGACAGCGGATTTGCCTCGCTCGGGCCGACATTGCTGGCGCGCAAGGGCGGAGCCAAGCCCGCAATGCGCCCGCAATTGCCGGTGCTGAGCGAACCTGCCGAGGTGGCCAAGCTGGCCGACGAACAGCTTGAGGACCTTGGCTGGAACGACATGGGCGACGATGATGGGGGCGAGAATGATGGCGCCTGCGGATATGATGCGAGCGGCGGCAATGTCGTCGTGCCGATCGATCCGGATGCGCCGTTTGACCCGGCTCTGGCCGAAGCGCACAGCCCGATCGTGCGCCGCCAGCAACGCCGCCTTGAAGAACGCGTGCTGGCCGATGCGGTGATGACCGGGCCGGAAGATTGCGATACCGAAATCGACGATGACGAAGCGACTGCCTTTGAGGCGGTGGCCGATGCTTACGCGGATGCCGAGGACACCGCTTTCACTGTGTCCGCACCTGCGCCTTCGCCCATCGTGGCAAAAGTTCCTGCAACACAGGCAATCCCGGCCAAGCGCTCCGCCAGCGCGGGACGCCGCGCCGCTTTCACATTGCGCCTCGATCCGCAGCGCCATCTCAAACTGCGTCTTGCCGCCACCATGCAAGGCGTCAGCGCGCAGGCGCTGGTGACCGATGCGCTCGACCGGCTGCTCGCCGAAATTGACGAACTCGATGCGATCGCTGCCCGTGTGCAGCGCCACTGATAACTGGGGGACTTAAACTCATGGACCGCAAACTGACCGCCCAGAATTCGGGCCGGAACTCAGGCCGGAACGGGGCCAAAACCGCCTCTCCCATGCTGGCGCTGGTCGTGCCCGCAGCGCTTGCCAGCCTTGCCTTTGCGCCCACCAGCGCCGCGGCTGCGCCCAAGCAGACCCCGGCGAGCCATTATGCCAAGGCGCAGACCGCGCTCAGCAACGGGCAGGCACAGCAGGCGATCGTCCATGCCGAAGCCGCGGTTCTTGCTGATCCGCTCAATGCTGATACCCGCGCGCTGCTGGGGGCAGCCTATCTCGGCGCTGGCCGTTTCATGTCGGCTGCCATGGCCTTTGAAGATGCGCTGGATCTGGGTCAGGATGATGCCCGCACCGTCTTGTCCTATGCGCTGGCCAAGACCGCGATTGGCGATGCCCGCGTAGCGCTTCAGGCGCTTGATGATGCACGCGGCCAGCTTAATGCCGCCGACTATGGCCTGGCGCTGGCGCTCGCCGGACAAGCCGATCGCGGCGTGCAGGTGCTGATCCATGCGATGCGCAGCGAAGAGGCGACCCCCAAGCTGCGGCAGAATCTGGCCTATGCCTATGCCCTGTCGGGCAATTGGCGCGCAGCGCGGGTCATGGCCGCTGAAGATGTGCCCGCAGGCCAAGTTGATGCGCGGGTTGTTGAATGGGCCGCAATGGCCGCTCCTGAAATGTATCAGCAACGCGTGGCGGGCCTGCTCAAGGTGACGCCCGCCTATGATTCGGGCCAGCCTGCGCACCTTGCGCTTGCCAATTTTCTTGATGATGGGCCGCAAATGGCTGCTGCGCCTGCGCCTGAGCCTGCGCCTGAGCCTGCGGTTGCAGCCGCGCCGGCTGCTGCTCCGCTGGCCATGCCACAGGTTGCAGCCGTGGTCGAAACCCCGCGCCAGTCGGAAATGCTCGCCTTCGGGCTGGGCGAAGCGGACGACAGCAGCCACGCCGAGCCGGCCCCGGCAATGGAGCGCATCGACCCCACCCCGGTGCGCCTTGCCGCGGCGCAGCCGCAGCCGGTGAAGGTTTTGGATCCCGATTTCCTGCCGGAACCGGCTCAGACGCAGGCTCCGGCTTCGGCTCCGACAGTGGAACAGGGCGGTATTCGCTTTGTCTCCAATCCGGTGGTGCAGGAATTGCCGCAAGGCTTCGTGCGCCCGGCAGCTTCTGTCGCCGCGCCGCGCATGGCGCAAGCTGCACCAGCGGCCGCGCCCGCCCCTGCCCCGCAGCGCCGGATGGCTGCGACCGCAGCTGCCAGTGCCGAGCCCACGCCCCAGAGTGCGCCCGTGCCTGCTCCGAAATCTGCGCCCAAGCCTGCGCCCAGCGACAAGTCGCTCGATTCGCACCTCGTCCAGCTCGGCAGCTACAACAACCGCGCCGAAGCCGAACGCGGTTGGAACGCGCTGCAAGCCAAATTTGCCGAACTGAAGGGCCACGAAGTCGTCATCACCGAAGCGCTGGTGAACGGACGCACCTTCTTCCGCGTGGCAGCAGCGGGCTTTGGCCCCAAGAGCGCGGCCAGCCTTTGCAGCACAGTGAAATCGGCAGGGCGCGGCTGCTTTGCCTATCTCGCCAGCAATCCGCCCGCAGGCGCGGTAGACAAGGGCGTGCGGGTGGCGGCGCGTTCTCGCTAAGGCGCGTTAAGGCACGCTAATCGCCGTTAATCGCCGCTAATATCGCGCTAGATCGCGACGCCGCCCTTGAACAGGGCGGTGACGCGGCCCTGTGTGCCTTGCCGATCAAACGGGGTGTTATCAGCGGTTGCCGCCATCTTGCGGCGATCAATGATCCACGGCGCATCCGGGTCGATGATTGCAATGTCCGCTTCCAACCCGGGCGCAAGTTCGCCTGCATCCACGCCGAGGACCTGCGCCGGATTGCGCGCCATCAGATCAAAGGCGCGTGGGCAATCGATCACGCCATCCCGCACCAACCCCAGCACCATCGCCAGCAAAGTCTCGGCCCCTGCTATGCCGGGAGCAGCATCGGCAAAGGGCAGGCGCTTGTCCTCTGGCCCCTTGGGATCATGGCCGCTCGCAATCACATCCACCACGCCATCCGCAATGGCTGCAAGCGCCGCCTGCCTGTCCGATTCGGCGCGCAAGGGAGGGGACAACCGCATGAAGGTGCGAAAATCCGCCGTCGCGAGATCCGACAGCATGAAATGCGCAGGCGTGATCCCGCAAGTAACGCTAGCCCCGCGCGCCTTCGCCTCGCGCACCATTTCAAAACCGCGCGCGGTGGTCACTTGCCGGATATGGAGCCGCGCTCCTGCCAGCTGCGCCAAAGCAAGATCGCGGGCAATCGCCAGGGCTTCGGCTTCGGCAGGGGCAGCAGGAAGTCCGAACCGGGTCGCGATTTCGCCTGCTGTTGCCGCAGCCTCGCCCACAAGGGCGGCGTCCTCCGCATGGCTCACCACCACCAGATCGAGCATGGCAGCATATTGCAACAGCCGCAGCATCACGCCCGAATCGGCTATCCAGCGTCGCCCGGTGGCAATCCCGCGCGCGCCCGCATCCTTCATCAGCGCGATTTCGGCCAGCTCGCGCCCCTCCAGCGCGCGGGTGGCGGCGGCGAGAGGGTGCACCCACAAATCAGGCTTGCCGCTTTTGGCGATGAAGTTGATCCGGCTGGGATAATCCAGCGGCGGCGATTGATCGGGCATCAAAGCCGCCCGCGTGATCCCGCCAAAATGAAACGCAGGCTTATCAATCGCAAACACGCCCAGATCAACAAGGCCCGGCGCGATCAGCTTGCCGCGCGCCTCGATCACCTCATCGCCTCCCTCAGCCGCAACGCCCGCGCCCACCGCAGCAATTTCGCCGCCGACGCAGCGCACCGCGCCTGTGACAAGCCCGCCAGGGGTGACAATCTGCCCGCCGGTGATGGTGAGAGGCCGTGCCTGCTTCATGCCGCCCAGCCCTCCACCCCGCGCGCAGGGCGCGTCAGCACATCAAGGCAGGCCATGCGGATCGCCACGCCCATTTCCACCTGCGCCGTGATGATCGAGCGGCCCGCAAGGTCAGCCACTTCGCTGTCGATCTCGACCCCGCGGTTCATCGGGCCGGGGTGCATGATGATCGCATCCTCGCTCGCGCGCGAAAGCCGTTTGGCGGTGAGGCCATACAAGTGGCGATATTCGCGCGCAGACGGGATGAACTGGCCCGCCATGCGTTCCTGTTGCAGGCGCAGCATCATCACCACTTCGGCGCCAGCCAAGGCCGCGTCGAAATCGTGAAAAACATGAACGCCCATCGCCTCAATCCCTGCCGGCATCAGCGCAGGCGGCGCGCAGACCCGCACTTCTGCCCCCAGCGCGGTGAGGCACAGGATGTTGGAACGCGCCACGCGGCTGTGCAGGATATCGCCGCAGATCACCACTTTAAGGCCGGTGAAATCCTCTGCGGTATGGCCAAGCTCTGCCAGCTTGTGACGCAAGGCGAGCGCATCGAGCAACCCTTGGGTGGGGTGCTCGTGCGAACCATCGCCAGCATTGAGCACCGGACAATCCACCATGTCGGCAATCAGACGGGTCGCGCCCGATGACCCGTGCCGGATCACAATGGCATCAGCCCGCATCGCATTCAAAGTGATCGCGGTGTCGATCAGGGTTTCGCCCTTCTTCACGCTGGATGTCGCCGCCTGCATATTGACGACATCCGCACCCAGCCGCTTGCCCGCGATTTCAAAGCTCAACAGCGTGCGCGTCGAATTTTCGAAGAAGGCGTTGATGATGGTGAGGCCCGACAGCAGATCGCAATGCTTGGAACGCTGGCGGTTCAATTCGACCCATTGCTCAGCCTCGGCCAGCAGATAGAGGATTTCATGGCGCGCCAATTGGCCGATGCCCGTCAGATCGCGATGCGGAAACGCCAGCCGCCCTGCCGGAAAGCGGCCCTCTGCCGCATGAGTGCTGTGTCCATTCATCGCCCCCAAGCCCTTAGTCGAGGCCCGTGCGCTGCTCAACCCATCGGAACCTCGCTTTTGTTTGGAAGTTTGTTCGCAAAGCTCCAATAGGGGGCATCAACCGCGCGAACCGACGCACCACTTCATCACAAAAGGACGCATTCATGAGCTTTGCCCGCACCATCTGGAAAGTCTTGGTGGGCATCAAGGATGGGTTGGTGCTGCTTTTCATGCTGCTGTTTTTTGTGGCGCTGTTCGGTTTGCTGGCCGCCCGGCCCAGCCCCGGCAAGGTGCGCGATGGCGCGCTGGAGATCGACCTTGCAGGCGTCATCGTCGAAGAAGCGACGCCTGCCGATCCGTTTCGCGCGCTGTTAAGCGGGCAAGCACCGACCGAGGAATTCGAGGTGCGCGATGTGGTGCGCGCGCTGGATGCTGCGGCCGGCGATGATCGCATCAAGGCGGTGGTGCTTGATCTGTCGCGTTTTCTCGGCGGCGGTCAGGTTCACATGCAGCAGATCGGTGAGGCGATGGACCGGCTGCGTAAGGCGAAAAAGCCGGTGCTGACCTACAGCTTTATCTATGGCGATGATCACATGCATCTGGCCGCCCACGCCAGCGAAGTCTGGCTCGATCCGCAAGGCGGCGCGGCCATTGCTGGGCCCGGTGGTAGCAGGCTCTATTACGCTGATCTGCTCGATCGCCTGGGCGTGAATGCGCGGGTTTACCGTGTGGGCGAATTCAAATCCGCGGTTGAGCCCTACCTCCTCAACCAGATGTCGGATGCCGCGCGCGAAAATATCAGCGGCATCTACGAAGCGCTGTGGTCGGAATGGCAGGCCAGTGTGACCAAGGCGCGCCCCAAGCTGAAACTCGATTCCGTTACCCGCGATCCGGTAAGCTGGATCAAGGCATCGGGCGGCGATCTGGGCAAGGCGGCGCTGGCCGCAGGTCTGGTGGACAAGCTGGGCGACCGCGTCGCCTTTGGCGCAAGAGTGGCCGAAATCGCTGGCGAAAGCCGCACCGACAAGAAACCCGGCGCCTATGCCAAAAGCGATTACAGCGCCTTTCTGGCTGCTCATCCAGCCTCCGAAAAAGGCAAAGCCATCGGCGTGGTGACGATTGCCGGCGAGATCGTGGATGGCGATGCTGGCCCCGGCACAGCAGGCGGTGCGCGCATTGCCGGCCTGCTCGACGAAGCGCTTGAAAGCAATCTGGCGGGTCTGGTTGTGCGGGTCGATTCGCCGGGCGGATCGGCGGTCGCCTCCGAAGAAATCCGCCGCGCGATCCAGCGCCACCGCGACAAGGATATTCCGGTGGCGGTTTCCTTTGCCAATATCGCGGCCAGCGGCGGCTATTGGGTGGCAATGTCGGGCGACCGGATTTTCGCCCAGCCCGAAACCATCACGGGATCGATCGGGGTGTTTGCGGTGCTGCCCACGCTGGAAAAGGCGATCGCCAAGGTGGGGGTGAGCGCCGATGGCTATCGCACCACGCCCTTGTCGGGCCAGCCCGATTTCCTCGGCGGCCTGACGAGCGAGGCCGACGCGCTGCTGCAGGCTTCGGTCGAATCGACCTACAGCGATTTTCTGGCTCTGGTGAGCAAGAGCCGCAAGATCGATGTCGCCAAGCTGGATGCGATTGCCCAAGGGCGCGTGTGGGATGGCGGCACAGCGCGGCAGATCGGCCTTGTCGATCAGTTCGGCGGGCTCGACGAAGCGCTGGCGTGGACGGCGGAGAAAGCCGGGCTGAAAGACGGCGAATGGCACGCCAAGTTCCTTGGCAGCGGGGCGAGCCGTTACGATTCGCTGCTGCGCCAGATGCTGAGCGACAGCAGCGCCCGCCAGAACGCCGATGCCGGGGCAGCGCGCGATCTGTTTGCGCTCGCCGCGCGCGAACAGATGGGGCTGGCAGGTCGGTTGAACGCCGATCTGGAACGCCTGCTGGGCGGTAAGGGCGTGCAGGCCTATTGCCTCGAATGCCCGCCGGGCGCCGCACCGCAAGCGGCCAGCGCGGCGCTTCCCAGCCATGCCGTGCTGCGCTGGCTTGCCCCGCTGCTGGGTGCGCGCGGCGACTGACACGCCCGCAAATCGCCCGCGCGCACGCTTGGTGCTTGCAAAGCGCGCCGCGCCCGATTAAAGGCCCGCCCCTGTCCAGCGGCCACAGCGGCCTTGCAACCACGGACGGGCGCGTAGCTCAGCGGTAGAGCACACCCTTCACACGGGTGGGGTCACAGGTTCAATCCCTGTCGCGCCCACCATCTTTTTTAAATGACACGAAGAAAGATGGATGTTCGTCAGCATTGACGGCGGCGTTATACCAAGGTTCACTGACGTGAACCCATGCGCCTCCCACCCCACCTCCCCGCCCGGCCACCATAT
>MEDW01000029.1 GCA_001724215.1 Erythrobacter sp. SCN 62-14
GGATTTCGATATGCTGGCGCACCACCCCCATCATTTCCATCATCCACAGATTGTCCCGCGGGTGCGCCCACACCGCAAGATCGATCCGCGCACCCGGCTTTAGGAGGGTGTGGAGATGGCGGAAAGCGGGCTTGGGCTCGGCAAAGAACATCGAGCCAAAGCGCGAGAACAGCCTGTCATAGGGTGCGCCTTCAAGCGTGCAGGTGGCAGCATCGCCGCAAACGAACTGCGCATTGCCAATCCCGCCGGCCACCGCGCGCGCTTTGGCTTCGGCGATCAGATCAGGTGAGATGTCGAGGCCGATGACTTCGCCCTGCGGCGCAACACAAGCAGCAATCGCGCGGGTGCTCGCCCCGCCGCCGCAGCCCAGATCGATCACGCGTTCACCTGGCTGGAAAGCCGCGCGCGTCAGCAAGGCGTCGCCGATTGGCGCGATCATGCCTTCGAAGCGATCAAGATGGCTAAGCCATTTGACGCCCATCTCTCCGGCCCAATCCTCGCCTTTCAGGGCCTCTGTAGGTGTGGTGGTGGCAGCTTGGGTCATGGTTTTGCTTTCAGGAAAGACGCGCGAAATTGGCAACGCCGGGAGCAGGCGAGGGGGTGGCAGGCTGTGCCGGATTACGGGGTTGAGACCCGGCCGGAGCAAGGCCTGTCAGCACAGAGCACAATTCCCCCAGCTCGCTTGCGGCGATCCGGTAAAAGACCAGCTTAGCCTCCTTGCGGGTTTCGACAAGCCCCGCCTTGCGCAGCACGCTGAGCTGCTGTGACAGCGCAGGCTGGCCGATGCCGGTTACCTGCTCCAGTTCGCCAACATTGCGCTCGCTCCGGCTGAGCGAGTCGAGGATACGCAAGCGCAAAGGATGGGCAATTGCCTTGAACTGTTCAACCAGCGTTTCTTCGGACACAGCATCGGGCATCACTGTTTCTCCGTGGTGGCAAAGGCATCACCTTGCAGAAACCAGCCCGTGGGCTCCTTGCTGGCAAAGACTTCGTCAAGCGATTGGGCGGCAGCTCGCAGCAGCGGCTCGCCCGGTTGCCAATTGGCCGGGGCAAGGCCGTGGCTCGCGTCAATCGCCTGAAGCCCATCAAGAATGCGCAGCATTTCGGGCACTGAACGGCCGAGATTGGACGGGTAGCAATTCATCGCTCGGATGGTGCCCGAAGGATCGATGAAGAAGGTCGTGCGCACTGTGGCGCTGTCGTTGTCGGCGGGTGAAACCATGCCATAGGCACGCCCGATCACCAGCGTCGGGTCCTCGACGATGGGGAAGAAAGCGGTCGCGGATCAGGCGCAGCCAGGCAAAGTGCGAAAACAAGCTGTCGACCGACAGCGCCATGAGCGCACAGTCGCGTTGATCAAAGGCGGCAGCCTCGCGGGCGAGGGCGACAAATTCGGTGGTGCACACCGGCGTGAAGTCTGCCGGATGCGAGAACAGCACCAGCCAGCGCCCGCGGAATGCCGATAGGCGCACCGGGCCGATTGTGCTGCGCGCCTCGAAATCGGGCGCGATGTCGCCAATGCGCAGACCCGCACAAGGGGGAGGGGTTTCGGTATTCATTCCTGCTCCATAGCACTTGACATCAGGATTGCAATACATATACACGATTTATGAAAATGAATTGGAGAGCTTCCATGAACAATCCAGATAGCGTGCTCGCAACCGCGACGGCTCAGGTCGAGGCGGCCCGCGCCAATCCGGCGCTTCGCCCGGAAATTGCCGCCTTTTTCGATCCGGCAACCTTCACTGTGACTTACGTTGCCCATGATCCTGCGACCATGGAGGCGGCGATCATCGACTCGGTGCTGGATTACGATCCGAATTCTGGTCGCACATCGACGGCTTCGGCGGATGCGGTGATTGACTATATCACTTCTCACAATCTGAAAGTGACATGGTTACTCGAAACCCATGCCCACGCGGATCATTTCTCGGCTGCACCCTATCTGCAAGAAAGGCTCGGCGGGAAGATCGCTATCGGGGCCGATATAACCAAGGTGCAGGACGTGTTCGGCAAGCTGTTCAACGCCGGCACTGAATTCGAGCGCGATGGTTCGCAGTTCGATGCGCTGTTTTCCGATGGTGACACTTTCACGATCGGCACTCTGCCCGTGACAGTGATGCACGTGCCCGGACACACCCCTGCCTGTATTGCCTATGTCGTGGGCGAGGCGGTGTTCGTTGGTGACACCATGTTCATGCCCGATTACGGCACGGCGCGCGCCGATTTCCCCGGCGGCGATGCGCGCACGTTGTTCCGCTCGCTGCGGCGCATCCTGTCGCTCCCGGCCGAGACACGGCTGTTCATGTGCCATGATTATCTTCCCAAGGGCCGCACCGAATATGTCTGGGAGACGACTGTTGCGGCCGAGCGCGAAGGCAATATCCACGCCCATGACGGCATCACCGAGGACGAGTTCGTGGCGATGCGCGAGGCGCGCGATGCGACGCTCGACATGCCGCGGCTGATCCTGCCGAGCGTGCAGGTCAACATGCGCGCAGGCCACCTGCCGCCGCCGGACGAGAATGGCATCACCTACCTCAAGATTCCGGTGAATGCAGTATGAGCGCGCTGGCCATGGGCTTGCCGGGATTTCCTGATGCAGCTCCGCTTGCTGGACTTGCAGGCGGCGTGCTGATCGGCCTTGCCGCTGCACTCATGCTGCTGGGGGCGGGGCGTATTGCCGGCGTTTCCGGCATTGCTGCGCGCGCCTTTGCCATTGGCGAGGGCTCCATGCCGCGCGGCGCTGCCTTCGCCTTTCTCATTGGCCTGCCGCTCGGCGCTCTTGTCGTGGCCATGGCGAGCGGCGCTCCGGCACCGCAATTTGCCTCGCCGCTGCTGCTGGCGGTGGCCGGGCTGATTGTCGGCATCGGCACGCGGCTCGGCAGCGGCTGCACCAGCGGGCATGGGGTGTGCGGGATGAGCCGCTTGTCGCAGCGTTCGCTCGTTGCCACCGCGACCTTTATGGTCACAGGCTTTGCCACGGTGGCTGCGATGAACGCTTTGGGCATTGAGGTGCTGCCATGATGCGCGATGGTGCAGTGGCGCTGGCGAGCGGCACGATTTTCGGCGCGGGCCTTGCGCTTGGGGGGATGACCGATCCGGCACGGGTGCGCGGCTTTCTCGATCTGTTCGGCGCTTGGGATCCGACGCTTGCCTTTGTGATGGGCGGCGCTGTGGTGGTGATGGCGATTGCTTGGGCGTTCCAGAAGCGGATGCAGCGCCCCTTGCTGGGGCCAAGCTTTGCCTTACCAAACCGCAGCGATCTCACGCCGCGCCTGATTGGCGGTTCGGCGCTGTTCGGTATTGGCTGGGGCATTGCAGGTCTTTGCCCGGGGCCGGGCTTTGCTGCGCTTGCGATTGATGCGCCGTCTGCGGCGATCTTTGTCGCCGCCATGCTGGCGGGGATGATGTTGGTGCGACTGGTTGATCGGCCAGCCTAGGCGCCCGAGGGAGAAGACAATAATGAACCACAAGCACACAGTCGCCATTATTGGCGGCGGCGCGGCAGGGATCGCCGCAGCGGCCTCGCTGCTCAAGCGCCGCCCCGGCCTTGACATCGCGATCATCGAGCCGTCCGAAACCCACGCCTATCAGCCCGGCTGGACGATGGTGGGCGGCGGCATCTTTGATGTCGCCACCACGATGCGCGCGATGAAAAGCGTGATCCCCAAGGGCACGACATGGATCAGGCAGGCCGCCAGCACCTTCCAGCCTGAGCACAATCAGGTGACCCTCGCAGATGGTAACACCGTGTCTTACGAGGCGCTGGTGGTTGCCCCCGGAATTCGCCTTGCTTGGGAGAAAATCGCAGGATTGACCGAGGCTCTCGGCAAGCACGGCGTGACCTCGAATTATCGTCATGATTGCGCACCTTACACCTGGCACCTTATCCAGAATGTGAAGTCTGGCCGGGCGATCTTCACCCAGCCGCCCATGCCGATAAAATGCGCCGGCGCGCCGCAAAAGGCGATGTATCTGGCCTGTGATCATTGGCGCCGCGCTGGCGTGCTCGATCGCATCGAAGTTGAATTCCGCAACGCAGGCGGCGTGCTGTTCGGAGTGGCTGACTATGTCCCGGCGCTGCAATCCTATGTCGACAAATATGGCATTGATCTGGCGCTTGGCAGCAATCTCGCAGCGATCGATGGGCCTGCACAGGTTGCGGTTTTCCAGACCGCCGAGGGCGAAGTTGCGCGCAGTTTCGACATGATCCACGTCGTCCCGCCGCAGGTCGCACCGCAATTCCTTGCCGATAGTCCGCTGGCGGCGGAAAGCGGCTTTACCGAGGTTGATCAGCACACTCTGCAACACGTGCGCTATCCCAATGTCTTTGGGCTCGGTGATGCAGGCTCGATGCCGAACGCCAAGACCGCTGCCGCTGCGCGAAAGCAGGCGCCGGTGGTGGCCGTGAATGTGTTGTGCCAGCTTGACGGCAAAGGCCCGCGTGCAGGCTATGACGGCTATGGTTCGTGCCCGCTCACCGTCGAACGCGGCAAGATCGTGCTTGCCGAATTCGGCTATGGCGGCAAGCTCATGCCGAGCTTTCCCGAATGGCTGGTCGATGGCACCAAGCCTGCGCGGCTCTCGTGGATGCTCAAGGCCGACGCGTTGCCGTGGATTTACTGGAACGGGATGCTCAAGGGCCGCGAATGGCTTGCCGGGCCCGGCGGGTTGATCGCCCAATGATTGCGGGACAGTAAAACCCGATGCTCCAACGCTATTTCCCGATCCTCGAATGGGGCCGCACCTATAATCGCGGGGTTCTCAGCAGCGACCTGATGGCGGCGGTGATCGTCACCATCATGCTGATTCCGCAGAGCCTTGCTTATGCGATGCTTGCAGGCCTGCCGCCGGTTGTGGGGCTCTATGCCTCGATCATGCCGCTGGTGCTTTATGCGGTGTTCGGGACCAGCCGCACGCTCGCGGTTGGCCCAGTCGCGGTGATCTCGCTGATGACGGCAAGCGCGGTGGGTACTGTGGCCGAGGCAGGCAGCGCCGCCTATCTGGAGGCCGCCGTAACGCTGGCTGCGCTTTCGGGGGTGATGCTGGCGGTGATGGGGCTGCTCAGGCTTGGGTTTCTTGCCAACCTGCTGTCGCACCCGGTCATCAGCGGGTTCATCACAGCCAGCGGCATTCTGATTGCCACCAGCCAGTTGAAGCACATTCTGGGTATCCGCGGCGAGGGCGAGACCTGGCCCGAAATGCTGCACGGACTTGCCGGCAGTCTGGGCGCCATCAACCCGGCGACTGTCGCGATTGGTGTGCCTGCGCTCGCCTTTCTGTTCTGGGTGAGGAAAGGTCTGAAGCCTGCCTTGCAAGCCCTTGGAATGTCGCCGCGCGCAGCGGACATGAGCGCCAAGGCCGGGCCAGTGGTGGCTGTTGCGCTCACCATTCTGGCGGTGGTGGGCTTTGATCTTGGCAATAAAGGCGTCGCCGTGGTGGGCGCGGTGCCGCAAGGCCTGCCGCCTTTCAGCCTGCCGTCCACAGACCTTGGCCTGATCCAGCAATTGTGGGTGCCGGCCCTGCTGATTTCGATCATCGGCTTTGTCGAAAGCGTCTCGGTTGCGCAAACCCTTGCTGCCAAGCGCCGCCAGCGCATCAGCCCGGATCAGGAATTGATCGGGCTTGGTGCTGCCAATATCGGCTCGGCCCTTTCGGGGGGCTATCCGGTTACAGGTGGCTTTGCGCGTTCGGTGGTGAATTTCGATGCGGGCGCGCAGACGCCGGCGGCGGGCGCCTTTACCGCTGTCGGCATTGCTCTGGCCTCGCTGTATCTCACGCCGCTCTTGTTCCATCTTCCGGTGGCAACTTTGGCTGCGACCATTATCGTCGCGGTTCTCAGCCTTGTTGATTTCAAGACGCCGCGCCTGCTCTGGGCCTATTCCAAGGCGGATTTCAGCGCTCATGCCGCAACCATCATCGTGACGCTGGTCGCAGGCGTTGAACTGGGCGTGATCGCAGGCGTGGTGGTGGGCCTTTTGCTCTACCTGTGGCGGGCGAGCCGCCCCCATGCCGCGATTGTCGGGCGCGTTCCCGGCACCCAACATTTCCGCAATATCGAGCGGCACAAGGTCATCACCCTGCCGCATCTCCTCAACTTGCGGATCGACGAGAGCCTCACCTATTTGAACGCCCGCTGGCTTGAGGAATATGTGCTTGAACTCGTCGCAGAACGGCCTGAGCTGCGCCATGTGGTGCTGATGTTCAGCGCGGTGAATATGGTGGATGCCTCAGGGTTGGAAAGCCTTGAGGCGATCAACCACCGGCTGGGTGATGCAGGCGTGGGGCTGCACCTGTCCGAGGTGAAAGGCCCAGTGATGGATCGTTTGCAGCGCAGCCATTTGCTGGATGAACTCAATGGCCGGGTGTTCCTGTCTCAGGAGCAGGCCTTTGCCGAACTCGCCGAAGACACTGGAGCGCTGCCGTCTGCGGCCGACCCTTACGAAGCGCGCGGGGCGATCTGACGCCTTGCAATCACGCGGCCCGTGCTCACATGGGAGAGCATGGCAAGCCCCTCGCTCAAGATCTGGTATGACGGCGCCTGCCCGCTGTGCTTGCGTGAAATCGCGCTGATGCGGCGGCTGGACAAGCGCGGTGCCATCAATTTTGTCGATGTGGCAGAGGGTGCAGACCCGTCCTGCCCGATTGACCAGCGCGAATTGCTCGCCCGCTTCCACGCCGAGGAGAATGGCGTGATTGTGAGCGGTGCTGCAGCTTTTGCAGCGATGTGGCGCGCGATTCCCGTGCTGCGCCCGCTCGGGCTTTTGGCGCGCAACGCTTTGGTTCTGAGCGCGCTCGAGGCGGCCTACCTGCGCTTCCTCAAAATCCGGCCCCGTCTGCAACGTTTCTTTTCCTGAGTGCGCTTGGCAAGGCGGGATTTTCCCGCCAATCTGCCAGAAAAATACACCAAGGAGAGGGCTCAAGTGACCTATTTCGGCGCGATGCAGAACGAAATCTACAATGCTGGATTGCGCGGCATTCTTCCCGATTATCCGGTTGATTTCGCCACACTGGAAAAGCGTGCGCACGAAGCGCTCGGCCCGATGCTGACCAATTATGTCGCAGGCGGCTGCGGTGATGAACACACGCAGAATGTTAACGCCTCAGCCTTCCATCATTGGGGCATGGTGCCGCGCATGATGGTGGATTGCTCGACGCGCGATTTGTCGATTGAACTCTTCGGCCACACCTACCCAACGCCGCTGTTCATGGCCCCGATCGGTTTGAACGGCGAGGCGTCGCAGGACCGCCATGGCGATCTTGCTGCTGCGCGCGCTTCGGCGCTTACCGGCGTGCCGTTTTGCGCTTCCACGCTGGCCAATGATCCGCTGGAGGCGGTGAAGGAGGCTTGTGGCGATACGCCCGCATGGTTCCAGCTCTACACGCCAAGGAACCGCGAGTTGGCGGAAAGCCTGATCCGCCGGGCTGAGGACGCGGGATACAAAGCTCTGGTGGTAACGCTCGATACGTGGGTGACAGGCTGGCGCCCGCGCGATCTGAATGCGTCCAATTTTCCGCAATTGCGCGGCAAGGTGCTGGTCAATTACTTTTCCGATCCGGTGTTCCGCTCCCTGCTCGCCAAACCGCCTGAGGAAGACCCGGCAGCTGCGATTTTCACTTGGGCGGCGACTTTTGGGCAAGTGTTGACCTGGGAGGACATGGCCTGGTTCAAATCGATCACCAAGCTGCCGGTTGTCCTTAAAGGCATCTGCCACCCCGATGATGCGCGCCGAGCGGTCGATCACGGAGCCGATGCGGTCTCGTGCTCCCACCATGGCGGGCGCCAGGCCAATGGCGGGATTGCGACTATCGACTTGCTCGAAGATGTGGTGAAGGCCGCAGGCGACATCCCGGTGCTGTTTGACAGCGGGGTGCGTTCGGGCACGGATGCGGTCAAGGCGCTGGCGATGGGCGCGCGGGCTGTGGGTGTGGGGCGGCCCTACACCTATGGCCTTGCGCTCGGCGGAGCGGCGGGGGCGGCGTGGGTGCTGCGCTCGATTCTTGCCGAGGCCGATCTGCTTATGGCGGTCAACGGCTACCCGACGCTGGAAGCGGTGCGCGATGCGGGGGTGCGCCGCGTAAGCTGATATTTGTTGCCGAAATGGCACTGCCGCAGAAATTTTCACGAGTTTTCCACAATTCCGTGTTAGTCCTCTGCCAATAAGGGGCGCGATTCGGGGACGCGACGAATGGAAAAACCGACGATTTGGTCGAGCAGACCAGATGCACTGGGACGTACAGTTCGGCACGACAATTCGCTGTCACGGCGTGCGCAATATGGCCGCATCCGGCCGATGGAAGAACCCAGCGGCTTTCGCGGCCTGATCGCTCGGATCCTGCCTTTGACCTGACAGGTCTGCCAACTGGCAGCGGCAAACCGGCACCACCTCTGGAACCCTCTTGCGACCCCGGCGTTATCCAAGCGAGACAGGGGACGGACGCGCTGTAACGAAAGCCATAAGGCCGTGCAGCGAATGGAGCGCAGGTGTTGTTATGAAGCCGTTTGATACCCGCCCGATGGTGCGGCAAGTCAATCTCGACGTTGACCTTGAGACCCATGTCGCGCCGCAAGGCGCCAGCGACAAGGTCGCCTTTGCCTTCGTCAAGTTGCTGCGCTTTTTTGCCGACAAGTTTTTCGCCAAGCGGTACGGGCACCGCGCCGTGGTGCTGGAAACGGTCGCCGCTGTTCCGGGCATGGTCGGCGGGTTGTGGCAACACCTCACAGCGCTGCGCAAGATGCGGGACGATGACGGCTGGATCCGCACGCTGCTCGACGAAGCCGAAAATGAGCGGATGCACCTCATGACCTTCATCGAGATCGCGCAGCCCAACTGGTTTGAGCGTGCGCTGATTGTTGGCGTGCAGGTGGTGTTCTACAATTTCTACTTCTTCCTCTATCTTTTCGCACCGCGCACGGCGCACCGGGTGGTGGCCTATTTTGAAGAAGAAGCGGTGTTCAGCTACACCCAATATCTTGCCGAGGTTGACGCGGGCCGCCACGAAAACGTGCCCGCGCCGCAGATCGCGATCGATTACTGGCAGTTGCCCAAGGATGCGCGGCTGCGCGACGTGATCCTTGCGGTGCGAGCTGACGAAGCCGAACACCGCGATGTGAACCACTTCTTTGTCACCGAGCTCGACAAGCGCAAGGCGCATCGGCCGCTCGAAGGCCAGACCGCCCCCTGATCAGGCGGCGACCACCGTCTGCTCAATTGCTCCGAAGATCGAATGGTTGGCAGCGTCGCGCATTTCGATGCGCACGCTGTCGCCTTCTTGCATAAACGGGGTGCTTGCCGCGCCATCGCGGATGGTTTCGATCATGCGGATTTCCGCGATGCAGGAATAGCCCGCGCCGCCGTCGGCCACCGGCTTGCCGGGCCCGCCATCTGCGCCCTTGTTCGATACGGTGCCCGTTCCGATGATCGTGCCTGCACAAAGGTTGCGCGTCTTGGCCGCGTGCGCGACCAGCTGCGCCAGGTTGAAAGTCGCATCCACGCCGGCATTGGCACGGCCAAAGGGCTGGCCGTTCAGGTCGACCATCAAAGGCAGGTGGATGAGCGTATCGGCCCACGCCTCGCCAAGCTCGTCGGGCGTGACTGCCACTGGGGAAAAGGCGCTGGCGGGCTTGGACTGGAAGAAGCCGAAGCCCTTTTCCAGTTCCGCCGGGATCAGGCCGCGCAAGGACACGTCATTCACCAGCATCAACAGCTTGATGTGGCTGGCGGCGTCTTCAGGCGTGACGCCCATCGGCACGTCATCGGTAATACAGGCAATCTCGCCCTCCATGTCGCAGCCCCACGCCGGATCGCCCAAGGGAATCGGCGCGCGCGGCGGCAGGAAGGCATCCGAGCCGCCCTGATACATCAACGGATCGTGATAAAAGCTTTCGGGAACCTTGGCCCCGCGCGCTTGGCGGACCAGTTCGACATGGTTGATATAGGCGCTGCCATCGGCCCATTGATAGGCGCGGGGCAGGGGCGAATGGGCCTCGCGCTCGTGGAACCGCTCACACGGCACGGCTTCGTGTTCGACATCGCGGGCGAGCACTTCCAATTGCGGCGCGATCCGCTCCCAATCATCGAGCGCTGCCTGCAAGGTCGGCGCGATATAGCCTGCCGCGCAGCAACGGGTGAGGTCTTTCGACACCACCACCAGTTTGCCATCGCGTGTGCCGTTGTTGAGGGTTGCGAGTTTCATGAATCTGTCCTCCCGAGACGTATTTCTATGTTGCGGCGTCTGCCCATTGCATCATCATCGTGAGCAGAAGGCGCGGCAATCCAGAGCGGCGCGCTTCATCATCGCGATTGCCGCGGTGCTTGTGGTGCCTTGCAATGACGTAGACAGCGGCAATCATGCAGAGTTCTGCTCTGGAGCATCCACCTGCTTGTCGGGATGCGCAGCGGCAAATGCGGGTAGCGCAAGGCAGGCGGCCTCGATGCGGGTGAGGTGGGGACTGGCGCTGAGATCATAATCGAACCGGCGCGCGTTATAAAGCTGCGGAATGAGGACAATCTCGAACAGGCCGGGCGCATCTGCGTGGAGGAAATCTCCGGTTCTCAGCTGCGCCAGCCGCGCCTCCACCGGCACCAGCGTGCGGGCGAGCCAGTGACGATACCACACGTCGATTTCGTCCTGCGTGTGGCCGAGCGGGTCTTTCAGATATTTCAGCACCGGCAGATTGTTGACCGCGTGGATTTCGGTCGCGATCCCATAAGCGAGTTCGCGCACGGTGTAGCGCGCTTCGATATCGGCAGGCAGAAAGGCGGGATCGGGGTAAGCTTCATCGAGCCATTCGAGCAGCGCCATCGATTGTGCGCGGTCGCGCCCGTCTGCTTCCAGCATGGGGAGCGAGCCAAACGGGTTGCGGACCGTGAAGGCTGCATCCTTGTTTTCAGCCGTCACCAGATTCACGGGCACGTTTTCAAACTCCAGCCCCTTCAGCCCCAGCGCGATGCGCAGGCGGTAGGATGTGGAGGAGCGAAAATAGCCGTAGAGCTTCATCAGCGTGCGCCGTTCAGGTTCATTACCAGAAAGCTGAAGTTTAAGACGGGTGAGACACTGGCGATGAGCGAAAAGCCAACCCACACGCACCACTTGCTGAATACAGCATCGCGGCAGGCAGGCGGATCAATCATCATTTGCCGATCATGGCGCAAGGCGTGTGGGTAGGGCAGGGGCACTGCGCCTGCCTGCCGCAGCGCGCGCATCAGAACGCCGCAATCCCCGTGATCGCCCTTCCCAGAATCAGCGCATGGACATCATGCGTGCCTTCATAGGTGTTCACCGTTTCAAGGTTCACCGCGTGGCGGATCACCTGATACTCCTCGGAAATCCCGTTGCCGCCATGCATGTCGCGCGCTTGCCGTGCGATCTCCAGCGCCTTGCCGACATTGTTGCGCTTTACAATCGAGATCATGTCGGGCGCGAACCGGCCCTCATCAATCAGCCGTCCGACCCGCAAGCTCGCCTGCAGGCCAAGCGCGATGTCGCTCATCATGTCGGCAAGCTTTTTCTGGAACAGTTGGGTCGCGGCGAGCGGCCGCCCGAACTGGTGGCGATCAAGGCCATATTGGCGCGCGGCAGCAAGGCAGAATTCAGCCGCTCCCATCGCGCCCCACGAAATCCCGTAACGCGCGCGGTTCAAACAACCGAAGGGGCCCTTCAAGCCTTCGACGTTCGGCAGCAGTGCGGATGCGGGCACGCGCACCTCGTCCATCATAATCATGCCGGTGGTCGAGGCGCGCAAGCTGATCTTGCCCTTGATCTTGGGCGCGGAAAGCCCCGCCATGCCCTTTTCCAGCACAAAGCCGCGGATTGCGCCGCCGTGTTCTTCGGACTTGGCCCAGACCACAAACACATCGGCAAAAGGCGCGTTGGAAATCCACGTTTTGGAGCCGGAGATGACATAATCATCGCCGTCCTTTTTCGCGTAAGTCTTCATGCCCGCCGGATCGCTGCCTGCATCGGGTTCGGTCAGGCCAAAGCAGCCGATCAAATCACCGCTGGCGAGGCCCGGCAGATATTGGCGGCGCTGTTCATCCGAACCATAGGCGTAGATGGGGTGCATCACGAGGCTCGACTGAACGCTTGCCATCGATCGATAGCCCGAATCGACGCGCTCAATCTCGCGCGCGATCAGGCCATAGGCGACATAGCTGGCCCCCGCGCCGCCGAGTTCGGGCGGAATGGTGGCGCCGAGCAGACCCGCCTTGCCCATCAGCGGGAACAGTTCGGGCGCGTCCACTTCCTCGCGGAAGGCATCTATCACGCGCGGCTGCAATTCGCTTTGGGCAAAGCCATGCGCCGCATCGCGGATCATGCGCTCTTCTTCGGTAAGCTGGCTTTCCAGATCGAAGGGATCTTCCCAATTGAACGGGGCAATGCCGCTTTTGGGCGGTTGCGAAGGGGTGCCGTGCATGGCGTTGCTCCTGCCTGTTTCCATCTGCATCTGTGGTGCCTGCAACACCGCTCTTGCAGGCTTGGCGGCTGAGAGCAAGGGGCGAGGCGACATCCCAGTCGCAGGCCACAGCGGTATTTAAAGGCAGTGCGCAGGAAACATCCTACCGCTGAGCAAGCAGTCGTTCGATTGTCGCAATCATGTGGGCGGGCGGGCAGGGCTTGGGCAAGGCCAGAGCGGTGGGAAAGCGCCCGCTGAAGTGATCGGGCCATGCGCTCACCGATTGAAAAATGATCGGCACGTTTTCACAAGCCAACCGGTCTGCCAGCGCCAGCGCTGCCTTGCCATCGCCGCCGACATCGACAATCGCCAAGTCGGGGCGTGTCTTTTGCAAGGCCAGCATTGCCGAATTGAGCCCGGTGTGCGGGCCTTCGACTGTGTAGCCAGCTTCCTCACAGGTGTCGCGCAAGTCCACCCCCGCGATAAAGTTATCTTCTGCAACAAGAATCGTGTGAGCCATTCGCATTCTCCCCATCGATCCCGGGGAGAAGACTAACACTCTTTGCAGATATCGCCGCGCTTATTCTGATCCATTTCGGCCAAATTGAGCAGCAAAGCTTGCCTCGTCTCCGGCTGCGAGCAGCCTTGCCTGCATAACCCATTGATCACGGGAGATTCTTCCGCTGAAACGGCCAAGCTTGGCATCGATTTCGGCCACGTCCTCGTCGCTCCAGCTGGCGATCTGGGCGAAGCTGGTGACGCCCAATTCCGCCAAAAGGGCAGCAATCTTGGGGCCAAGCCCTTTGATCCGGGTGAGGTCATCTGCGCTCGCAGCCACTGGCTCAGGCGCTGGAGTCGCGGTCGGGGCGGGCGCTGGCGCCGGGGCAGGCTCTTTCACCACAGCTGGGGCTGCATCGATCAGCGCTTGATTGCGCGCAGCGCGCGCCGCGCCTTCGTCGAGCACATCGCGCTTGAGGCTTTCGCCTTCGTCGATCACCTTGGCGCGGCGAGTGGCGCGCAGCAGCGCCCACAAGGCGACCGCCAACACCAGAACGGCGATCAGGATCAGCGGCAGCGAATTGCTCATGTCAAAGCTCATGGCAGTCAGGCTCCTTTTCGATTGTGGCGCTCAACGCTCTGTTTGCGGGTTGGTTTCACCCTCGTTTTCGGCATCGGGCGCGATGTTCTTGCGGAACAATACGCGGTCCTCCGGGCCAAAGCCGCGGTGCCAGATCACATAGCCATAGACCGCCGCAATGGCCGGAACGCCGACCAGCAGTTCGGCCCATTCCGGCAGCAGCTTGGCGGCAAAGCCGACTGCCACAGCGGCCGCAGCGGCATAGACCAGCGGCCAGCGCCAATTGCTCACCGGGGCCTTGAGCAGGCTTTTCAGAAGCACCGCCTTGATCAGCGAGGATGCCGCGAGCGACAAAAGCAGCGCGCCAGCTGCGCCTGCCGCCTTGAAGCCTTCGCTCATGTCATACCGCGTGGCGAGCGTGACGAAGCCCATGGTGAGCGCGGCCTGAAGTGCGATAATCCCCACCGAAATTGCCAGATTGCGCTTTCGGGCGATGTACACCAGCACGCTTTCCGAGACCACGGCGGTCGAGGCGACCACTTCGGCGGCGAGCAGGAAAGTGAGCGCGGCGGTGCCTGCAACATAGCTTGGCCCCCACAGGCCCATCACCGCCTCGCCCGGCAGCGCCAGCATCAGTGCAATGCCCGCCTGCACCGCGATGATCCAGAAACCAACCTGCCGCACCTGCGCGGCGATGGCCGCATAATTGCCGGTGCGCAGGTTCTTGGTGATGACCGGCGACAAGATCGGCTCAAAACTGGTTTTGAGCTTTTGCGGCAGGCTCGCGATTTGCTGGGCGGCGTAATAGATGCCAACCGCGGCAGGGGGGGCGAACAGGCCGAGAATGAAGATATCGAGCAGCCGCGTGCCGCGCTCGATCGCGTCGGCTCCGATCAGCGGGAAAGCGCGGCTCGACATTCGAAGGAATTTGCGAGGACCCACCCGCCAATCCCGCGGCAACCCATAGGTGCGCAGAAACGGCCAGGCCGCTGTCAGCAATCCGGCAAAGACCGAAGCAATATAGGCAAAGGCAAGGCCTGAATCGCGGGTGCCTGGCAGGTAGAAAAACACCCCTGCACCGATCGAGATCACCCATGGTTCCACCACGGCGCGCGCCCGCACGGTGGTGGCAATATCAAAGCGATAGGCTTGGGCTGCCAGCAATATCTCGGTCACGGCAAAGGCCGGGATCGCCGCGATCAGCCACATATCGGCAGGCCCGTTCATCCCGTTGGGGAACATCGGTGCAGGAAACAGCCACAGGATAAACGCTGCCAGCCCTGAATAGAGCAAGGATAGAACGATGCCGTCATAGACGAAATTCGCCTCGCGGCTGCGATCATCGCCTGCACCTTCCGAGAGGCGCTGGGCAAGGCCACGCTTTTCGCCGAGCGAGCACACCAATGCGAGAATTTCGATGAGCACCAGCGCCGAGGCAAACCGGCCCAGCGCTTCGGGGCCATAGAGGCGCGTTGCGATAATCAGAAACGGGATGCGCGCGACAAGGCGCAGCACAAAGCCCATGGTGTTAGTGCGCCCGCCCTTTGCAAGCGTTGCAAGATCATCGCTGTCATCGGCAGGTTTGGCCGGGTTCACGCGGAGAAATCCTGTTCCGCTTGTTCTGCTTTGAGAGGGCGCGCCATCAGGGCTGCGACCACTGCGCGGGCATCGGCCCCTGCCATCAGATCATTGACGGCGCTGACGATCGGCATCGTAACGCCGTGCTGCCCAGCAAGGCGCGCCAGCACCGGGGCGGTGTGCGCGCCTTCTGCCACGGTGCGCCGGTCGGCCAGCAATTGCGCTGCACTGTGCCCTTCGCCCAGCGCCTTGCCGAAAGAGAAATTGCGGCTCGAGGTGCTTGAACAGGTCAGCACCAGATCCCCTAGCCCGCACAGCCCCGCCAGCGTTTCTGCGCGCCCGCCCAAAGCCTCGCCAAAACGCAGCATTTCCGAAAAGCCGCGCGCAATCAGCGCCGCGCGTGCGTTCTGACCAAGGCCCAGCCCTTCGACCACGCCGCAGGCAATCGCCAGCACATTCTTGATCGCGCCGCCGACTTCTGCGCCGGTTACATCATCGCTGTAATAGAGCCGGAAAGCCGGCCGCGAGAGCGCAGGGGCGAGCCGCTGCCACTGCGCTTCACCGCCTGCGCAGGCGAGGGTGACAGCTGTCGGCAGCCCAGCTGCGACTTCGTGCGCGAAGGTAGGCCCGGACAGCACCGCAAGCGTGCTTTGAGGCGCAGCGCGCCGGGCGACTTCGTTCATGAGTTCGCCGGTTTGGGCGTCAATCCCCTTGGAGCACAGCACCAGATCGCGCGGGGGCCGGGCAAGGCCTGCCAGCACTGTGCCCAGCACCTGTGCAGGCGTGACCACCAACAGGGTCTCGCATTCCGCAAGATCAGCCAGATCGCTCGTCGCGCGGATCGTGGGGGCCAGTGTGGCAGACGGCAGATAGAGCGGGTTGGTGTGGGCGGTGTTTATGGCGTCTGCGACTTCGGCCTCATAGGCCCAGAGCAAGACCTCGCTGCCATTGCTGGCAATCATTTGCGCCAGCGCTGTCCCCCATGCGCCTGCGCCAATCACTCCGATGGGTGGGTGCGCGTTCACGCCTTGACCCCCGCACCGCGCACGGCTTCGGCGCTTTCATCAAGCGGCCAGCGCGGGCGTGCGCGCAGATCAAGCGGATCGCTGGCAAAATCCCTGCCTTCAGCAGCCATGCGTTCCAGCCCGGCCCAAGCAATCATCGCGGCGTTATCGGTGCACAAAGCCATAGGCGGCGCGCAAAAGCGCATATTGTGAGCGCTGGCAAGGCTTTGCAGGCTTGCCCGCACCGCCTGATTGGCCGCCACCCCGCCTGCCACCACCAGTGCAGGGGCCGCGCCGTGATCGCGCAAGGCTTTCTCCAGCCGATCAATCAGGCAATCCATCGCAGCCTGTTGAAAGCTTGCGGCGACATCAGCGGGCGCGTGCTGGCCGCTTTCCACCGCGCGCAAAACCGCACTTTTAAGGCCCGCAAAGGAGAAATGGGGTTCGGCAGAGCCCTTCAACGGGCGCGGCAGGGGCACGGCCTTGGGATTGCCCTCACGCGCCAGTCGTTCCACCGCAGGCCCGCCGGGATAGCCAAGGCCCAATATCTTGGCGGTCTTGTCAAAAGCCTCGCCCAGCGCATCGTCAATCGTGGTGGCAAGGCGGCGATAGTGCCCAGCGCCTTCGACCCGCAGGATCTGGCAATGTCCACCCGACACCAGCAGCAGCAGATAGGGAAAGCCCAATTCCGCATCCGCCAGACGCGGTGAAAGCGCGTGGCCTTCCAGATGGTTGACCGCAATCAGCGGCTTATCGCTCGCCATGGCCAGCGCCTTGGCGCTGACAAGGCCCACCATCACCCCGCCGATCAGCCCCGGCCCTGCGGTCGCGGCAATCGCATCGACATCTGCCAGCGAAAGCCTAGCATCCGCCATCACTCCTTCGAGCATCGGGGCAAGCCGTTCGGCATGGGCGCGCGCCGCGATTTCGGGCACAACCCCGCCATAGGGCGCGTGTTCGGCTTCCTGACTGGCGATGCGCTGCGCCACGATGGTGCGATCCGCGCGCACCAGCGCCACGGCGGTTTCATCGCAGCTTGATTCAATCCCCAGCACAAGGCTTGCGCCGGGGCCATTAGGGCCGTTGGTGGTGGACAGGGCATTCATGGCGCTTCCCCTTAGCCATTACCGGGGCTAGGGCAAGCATCGCCATGACTGACGATACCCTGTCCCCGCCCGTAACCCCGCGCGCTTTCGCTGTCCGGATGCGCCTTGGCACCCGCCAGTCCCCACTTGCCATGGCGCAGGCCGAAGAGACCCGCGCGCGGCTGTGCGCGGCTCACGGCTGGTCGCCCGAGGAAGTCGAACTCGTGCCTGTGGTCGCCAGCGGCGACAAGGTGCTCGACCGCCCGCTTGCCGAAATCGGTGGTAAGGCGCTGTGGACGAAGGAACTCGATGCTTGGCTGGCGGAAGGCAAGATTGATTGCGCGGTGCATTCCGCCAAGGATGTGGAAACGCAGCGGCCTGAGGAATTCCATTTCGCTGCCTTCCTGCCGCGCGCGGACCGGCGCGATTGTCTGGTGGGGGCTGCAAGCATTGCCGACATTCCCCAAGGCGCAATCGTTGGCACCAGCGCGCCGCGCCGCGCTGCGCAATTGCTCAACCTGCGCCCTGATTGCCGAGTAGTGATGTTTCGCGGCAATGTCGCCACACGCCTTGGCAAGCTGGAGGCGGGCGAGGCGGATGTGACTTTTCTGGCTGCCGCTGGCCTTGAACGCCTCAATCAAAGCGAACACGGCTCGCCCTTGCCGCCTTCCGAATGGATCCCGGCTGCGGCCCAAGGCGTGATTGCGATTGAATGCCTTGCCAGCAACGCCGCTGTTACAGAGGCGCTGGCTGCCCTCAACGATCCGGCCACCGCGGCTGAAATCACCGCCGAACGCGCGCTGCTCGCTGAACTGGGCGGAACCTGCCATTCGCCGGTTGCGGTGCTGTGCGAGGCAGATGGCGACAGCCTCACCATGCGCGCCGCCCTATTCAGCCCCGATGGGGCAGAGCGGGTGGAAGCAAGCGCCAGCTTTGCAGCGGGCGACACTGAAGAGGTGCGCGCGCTCGCCGCCGCACTGCTCGGCCGCGCGCCTGAGGCAATCACGGAGCATTTCCGGCTTGGCTGATCGGCCGATGCTGCTGGTTTTGCGTCCCGAGCCGGGCTGTGCGGCAACAATGGCGCTGGCTCAGGCACGTGGGCTGACGGTGCACGGGCAGCCGCTCTCGCAGATTGTGCCGGTCGCGTGGGAAACGCCCGATCCGGCCAGCGTGGATGGGTTGCTGATTGGCAGTGCCAATGTGTTTGCGCATGGCGGGACGGGTTTGGATGTCTTGCGCGCCAAGCCCTGTTATGTCGTCGGCAAGGCCACCGCCGAGGCCGCGCGTGCGGCGGGCTTTGCCGTCGCGGCACAAGGCGAGGGCGGATTGCAAAAGGTGCTGGATGGCATCGCTGCGCCGCTGCGTCTGTTGCGAGTGGCAGGCGAGGAGCATCTTGCGCTTGCGGCCCCGCAGGGCGTCACCATCACCACACGCATCGCCTATCGCAGCGAGGCATTGCCGCTTGATCCGGCGCTGGCCGTGCTGGCCGGGGGGCAGGCGATTGCGCTGCTCCATTCCGCCGCCACCGCGCGGCATTTTGCAAAGGAATGCCAGCGGCTTGGCGTCGATACCTCGCAGATTACCTTAGCCGCGCTTGGCCCGCGCATCGCATCAGCCGCAGGCGAGGGGTGGCGCGCGGTGCATTGTGCGGCGGCCCCCAATGATGCAGCCCTGCTGGAATTGGCCGCAAACTTGTGCAATGAGGCCTGAGATAAGCGTGCCAGGTTCTTTCCAAGAGCAAAGCGTGCAACGGGCGCAGAACGGATTGTGATGGAATCGAATTACGGCTCTCGCCGCAAGCCCACCTCGATGCGCGCCCTTGTGTTGGCGGGCGTATTGGCCTTTGCGGCAGGCGGCGGGTTGGTCGGCTGGGTGGTGTGGTATAATCTTCAGGGCGAACGCGGCGCGGGCACGTTTGCAGCAGGAGATGTTGAGAGCGAGCAGCCCCCTGCCTCATTGCCAACCCCTGTCACCACGAGCACGCCGGACGCCGCCGCTGACGCGGCAGCCACCGAGGCGAGTGACGCGGTTAGCCGCGTGGCCGAACAACAAGGCGGCATTGATCAACGCCTTGCTGCGGCGGAACAACGCTTGGCAAGGCTTGACCTGCAAGCACAGGCCGCCGCCAGCAATGCCGCGCGTGCAGAGGGGTTGCTGATTGCCTTTGCGACGCGCCGCGCGGTCGAGCGGGGGGCGGAACTGGGCTATCTGGCCGATCAATTGCGCCTGCGCTTTGGCGATCAATGGCCCAATGCGGTGGCGACTATCATCGATTTTTCGCGAAAGCCGGTGCGGATCGATAGCCTTGCCGCGCGGCTGGAGGGATTGGGCCCGCAACTGCGCGAGCGCGATTCTGGCCCCTCGTTGGCCACTTTCCAGCGCGAAATGTCGCAATTATTCGTGGTGCGCCGCGAAAGTACCCCTTCGCCGCAGCCCGAACGCCGCTTGGAACGCGCGCGCTGGGCGCTGGAACAGGGGCGTTATCAGACCGCGATTGACGAGGTGCGCAATATGCCCGGCGCGGCCAAGGCGGAAGGCTGGATCGCGGACGCCGAACGCTACCGCGACGTGATGCGGGCGTTGGAGACGATCGAAACCGCAGCCGTGCTCGATCAGCGGGGCCTGCGCGATGGGGCGGGCAATCCGGTGCGCGAATTGGCCAGCCCGCTCGTCAAGTTCTAGCCTTACGCTTTGAGCAATTCGGGCAAATCGCCCGACACGCCGCGCGCTTCGTCCATGAAGAAGTTTTTGAGCATCGGCGTGCGCTGGATGCCGGCCATGCCGATCCGGCGGATGGCAGACGCCGTCTTGCCCGGTGCGCCGAAAATCCGCGTCAGCCCATCGGTGGCGAGCGCCACCATGAAGCTGTCGAGCCCACGCCAATTCTCATAGCGCTTGAGCAGTTCCGGATCGCCCGGATCAAGCCCCAGCCGCGCGCCATCGGCCAGCACTTCGACCAGCGCGCCCACATCGCGCAAGCCGAGGTTCAGGCCCTGTCCGGCAATCGGGTGGATCCCATGCGCGCTGTCGCCAATCAGGGCGAGGCGTTGATCGGTGATTGTGGCGGTGTGGTGAAAGCCCAAGGGCCAGCTGGAACGCTTGCCCACCGAGAGCACCTTGCCCAGCACGCCGCCCATGCGCTTTTCCACCTCGGCAAGGAACGCGCGATCGGAAAGCTTCATCACGCCTGCGCCATCTTCCTCCGACACTGTCCACACCAGCGATGAACGATGCGTGCCGTCAGCGTCATCGTTCATGGGTAGCAGCGCGAAAGGCCCTGCGGGATAGAAGATTTCCCACGCCACATTGTCATGCGGCTTGGCATGGGTGAGGCCAGCGATAATCGCGCGGTGGTGGTAATCCCACTTGGCGATTGTAATGCCAGCGGCATCGCGGGTGGGTGACTGGCGCCCTTCGGCAGCGATCATCAACCGCGCTTTCAGCTTGCGCCCATCAGCCAGCACGGCTGCTACGCCATATTCGCTGCGCTGTCGCTCGGTCACCTCGGCCTTGGCGACCCAGTGGATCAGCGGTTCAGAGGCGGCGGCTTCGAACAGCGCGAGGCGCAAGCGGCGATTGGGGAACATCCGTCCCAAAGTGCCATCATCCGGGCCGGGCACGAAATCGAGCCTGCCGGGCTTGTTCTGATCGGTGACCGCAATGGCCGCGATGTCGCAGGCGAATTGTTCGAGGCCCTCGGCAATCCCGATATTGCTGAACAAGTGCCAACTGGCAGTTGAGATCGCGGTGGCGCGGTCGTCGAAACCTTCGGCGGTCAGTTCGGCCGGATCGGCGCGGTCGACCACATGGCTCGACAGCCCCTTTTTCGCCGCCGCCAGCGCCAAGGTCATGCCCACAAGGCCGCCGCCAAGGATCAAAAGATCGGCGGTGTCGTTATCGGTGAGTGCCATGGCTTTGCGCGCTTTCCCTTTGCGTGAGTGGCAGGCTCGCCCTATCTGGCGAGCCTTGATGGTGCTTAGCGCCTTGACGATCAGAGAGACAAGTTTGTTCCGAGCATTCCCCCTTGCAATCTGCGCAAAGTGGCTGATCTGGCTGGCTGCGCTGCTCGCGGCGCTGGTGGTGATGGCGCCGCGCGCGCTGGCCGATATCCCGCAACAGGCGCGCTATGGCGACAGCAATATTGCGGCCCGTCTCTATGCCGAAGGGGCGCCCAAGGCGGGTGAGACTTGGATGCTCGCCCTGCGCTTTACGCCCAAGAGCGCGGAGTGGCACGGCTATTGGGCCAATCCCGGCGATGCGGGCCAAGGGATGTGGTTGAGGCTTGATCTGCCCGAAGGCTGGCAGGTGGGCACACCGCAGTATCCGGTGCCTGAGCGGTTGGAAATTGGCCGCCTGATGAACCACGTCTATAAGGGCGCTTATACCGTGCTTGTGCCGATCAAGCTGCCGCCTGGCGCTGAGATTACCGGCCTGCCGCGCATCACCGGCCATGTTGAATATCTTGCCTGCACCGATGCGATCTGCGTGCCGCAGGATGCGCTGCTGGAGGCAAGGCAGGGCGGCGATTTTGCGCGCTGGCAGGCCGAAGTTGCACCCTTGATGAGCGCTGAAAGCCATTTTGAGGTCTTCGGCAAGACAGTCCGCCTTGCCTTGCCGATCCCGCAATCCGCGAGCCTGCCTGCGCCGCACGTTTTCATCCAGAACGAAAATCTTGTCGATTACGCCGCGCCGCAGGTGTTCCGCCGTTCTGGCGATATGCTGGTGGCCGAAATTGCCGTGGCGGAATATTTTGGCGGGGAGCCGAGCGCGGTTACTGGCATCCTCTCGTTCGGCGATGGCGCGGGCGTGGAATTTGCCGCCACCTCCGGCGAGGTTCCGCGCGGCGGCGAGGTGATCGCGGGCGCCTCCGCGCTGCCCACCATCCCGCCTTTATGGACGCTGATCTTGGGCGCGCTGGCGGGCGGGCTTCTGCTCAATATCATGCCCTGTGTCTTCCCGATCCTCAGCCTCAAGGCGCTGAGCCTCGCCCGCGCGGGAGAAAGCGAGGCGAAAGCGCGCTCCGAAGGCCTCGCCTACACCGCTGGCGTGGTGCTGGCCTGTGTTGCGCTGGGCGCGGCTCTGCTCGCTTTGCGCGCGGCGGGGGAGCAGGTCGGCTGGGCGTTCCAATTGCAGGAACCGGGCGTGGTGGTGGCGCTCTTGGTGCTGGCCAGTGTGATTACCGCCAATTTCGCAGGAGTGTTTGAACTCCCCTCGATCAGCATCACCCGCTCGGGCCAGCCTGCCGGAGCCTTCGCCACGGGCCTGCTCGCGGCCTTTGTGGCGACGCCTTGCACCGGGCCGTTTATGGCAGCGGCGATGGGGGCCGCGCTGATCTTGCCGGTGGGCGAAGCGCTGCTGTTGTTCGCCATGTTGGGGCTGGGCCTTGCGCTGCCGTTTTTGGCGCTCGGCTTTATCCCTGCAGCTCGCCGCCGCCTGCCCAAACCGGGGCCATGGATGGAGCGGTTTCGGCGGATTATGGCGATCCCCATGGGGCTGACCGCGCTCGCGCTGCTGTGGCTGACTGTGCAATTGGGCGGGCGCGGCTTTGCGCTGTTTGCACTCGTCATGCTGTTCGGGATTATCCTCGGCCTGTGGGTGGTAGGCCGCTTGCAGAAAGCGGGTAAAATGGCGTGGCCTGCCTTTGGGCTGGTGGCCGCGCCTTTCCTGATTTTCGGAGCTTTTGCTTTGCCTGCGAGTTTCGCTGCGCCATCCGAAAAGGCACGCGCCTCGCTCCATTCGCCGCTCGCTTTCAGCGAGGCCGCGCTTGAGCAGGCGCGCGTCTCAGGCCAGCCGGTGTTTGTGTGGTTCACCGCCGATTGGTGCGTCACCTGCAAGGTCAACGAGGGGATAGCGATCGAGCGCGAGGAGGTGCGCGCCGCCTTCGAGGCGGCGGGCGTTATCACCATGGAGGGCGATTGGACGGTGCGCGATGATGTGATCACGCGCTTTCTTACGGCGCAAGGCGTAGCAGGCGTCCCCCTTTACCTGTGGTATGCGCCCGGAGCCGCAAGCCCTGAACAATTGCCGCAGGTGCTCACTCCTGAGATGCTCGTTCAGCGGGCGCGGGGTTCCGGCAATCGGCCAGAAACTGCATCGGGAGCGGGCTCGGATTGAGCCGCACTAGCCCTGCGCCGGGCACTGTTGCGGTGGCTTCGCGCGGACCATTGAGCGCCTCCCAGCCCGGGTTATCAGCCGGAGCTTCGCCCAGCCAGAACTGACGCTTGCCCTGCCGCACCGCATCCACTTCCAGCCGCCCGATCGCGCCATTTCCGATCAGGGCGAGCAGCGCGCCCGCATCGCGATCAGCAGGGGCATAGCGGGCGATGCGGATGATCTGAGGCTCATTGGCGCTGTCGCCCGGATGACATTCGAGCGCCAGCAAGGCGGGCTCTCCGGGAAGGCCATAGACGATGCGGCCCTCCTGCTTTTCGCTCAGCCGCCACACCGCGCCCGCGGTGTCGGGCGAGGGCAGCGGCGGCGAGGGCGCTTGCAAGCTCACGATGGTCGCGGCGCGAGCAGTGTCCGCATCGGTCGGCGGCGGCTTGCACGCGGCAAGCGCGATAAGGGGGAGTAGGGCGAGGGTGGCCCTGATGGCGATCATGACTTTATGCGGCGCGTGGGGTTATTCGATCAAGCTCATCGCTTAGCGCGCGCTTGGCAAGGCGCAGTTCAGCGCTAGTTTGCAGGCGCAGGAAAAAGCCTTCGGTCATGCGGAAATATTTCGACAGGCGTAGATCAAGCTCTCCATCAATCCGTATCTCACCGTTGATGATCGCCTGAAGGCGCGCAGGCTCAACCCCAATCGCCTTTGCCAATGCTGCGGCATCGAGTTGCAAGGGTTCCATGAATTCGGTTGCCAACACCTCTCCCGCGCTGGGGATAGGCAGCCATTCCGCATTATCGGTAGTGGTTTGTGACCTCGACATCGTAAGCATTTCCGTCTTTCCAGACGAAGCATATACGCCATTTCATGTTAATTGAAACAGAATGCTGACCGGCGCGGTCGTGCCCAAGCTCGTGCAGGCGATTGCTCAGCGGAAGCTTCAGATCGTCGAGCGTTTCAGCGGCATCAATCATCGCCAGCTTCGTCAGCGCGCGCTGCTGGACGTCGGCGGGCAGCTTGCGGCTACGCGTCCCGTTCCAGATAAGCTCGGTTTCGTTGCAAGCGAAGGATTGGATCATGGCTGCCTCATTAAATGCAGCCGATCAGTAATCAGGCAATTTTCTTCCGCGCAACAGATAGTTTTTAAAAAAATTGAAATTATCTTGTTGACTCGTTGTTAGCCCGCAGGAACCCTCACAGCACAATTTTATGGCTCAACCGACTGTTGTGGAGAACTAAGGCTTTCCCCCCATGCGCTTATACCGCGTCTTGCCATAGCGGGTCTTGCGCGTGCCCGGTCTGCCAGCGTCGGATCGGCCCACTTTGGGCGCGCCTCTTTGTAGGCCTACCGCTCCGCTGCTTGAGGCCTCGCTATCAGGCAGGCCCAGTTCATCCGCCTCCAGCCTGCGGATTTCATCGCGCAAGCGGCCTGCTTGCTCGAATTCGAGATTGGCCGCCGCCTCGCGCATCCGTTTTTCGAGATCCTCGATGTAGCTTCTGAGGTTGTGGCCGACGAGATTGTTGCGTTCCTCGTCACCCGTATCCACCACCACGCCATCTTGCGAGGCGGCGTGGGCGACGATGTCGGCGATCTGGCGCTTGATCGTCTGGGGCGTGATGCCGTGTTCTTCGTTGAAGGCCTGCTGTTTGGCGCGGCGGCGGTCGGTTTCCGCGAGCGCGCGTTCCATGCTTCCGGTGACGCGGTCAGCATACAAGATCACCCGCCCATCAACATTGCGGGCCGCGCGCCCGATCGTCTGGATCAGCGAAGTTTCGCTGCGCAAGAAGCCCTCCTTGTCGGCGTCCAGAATGCACACCAGCCCGCATTCGGGAATGTCGAGGCCTTCTCTCAGCAGGTTGATGCCCACCAGCACATCATAAACGCCAAGCCGCAGGTCGCGGATCAACTCGATGCGCTCCAGCGTCTCGACGTCCGAGTGCATGTAGCGCACGCGCACGCCTGCCTCGTGCATGAATTCGGTGAGGTCTTCGGCCATGCGCTTTGTCAGTGTGGTCACCAGCGTGCGGTAGCCTTGCTTGGCGGTGGCAAGACATTCCTGGATGCAGTCCTGCACCTGATCTTCGACCGGGCGGATGGTGACAGGCGGATCGATAAGGCCGGTGGGGCGGATCACCTGTTCGGCAAAGACGCCGCCGGTCTGCTCCATTTCCCAAGTGCCCGGCGTGGCGCTGACGGCGAAGGTCTGCGGGCGCATCGCATCCCATTCGTTGAAGCGCAGGGGCCGGTTGTCGATACAGCTCGGCAGGCGAAAGCCATATTCGGCTAGCGTCAGCTTGCGGCGGTGGTCCCCGCGCGCCATTGCGCCGATTTGGGGGATGGTCTGGTGGCTTTCATCGACGAACAGCAGCGCGTTTTCGGGCAGATATTCAAACAAGGTCGGCGGCGGTTCACCCGGCAGGCGGCCTGTCAGAAAGCGGCTATAATTCTCGATCCCTGCGCAGCTTCCGGTTGCCGCGATCATTTCGAGATCAAAATGGGTGCGCTGTTCGAGCCTTTGGCGTTCCAGCAACTTGCCTTCGGCTTCCAGTTCCTTGAGCCGTTCCTCCAGCTCGAATTTGATTGCTTCTGCGGCCTGTTTCATTGTCGGCCCGGGCGTCACATAGTGCGAATTGGCATAGACGCGCACCTTGTCCAGCTTTGCGCCTTTCGTACCAGTGAGCGGATCAAATTCAGCGATTTCCTCGATCTCGTCACCGAAGAAGCTGATGCGCCACGCCATGTCTTCATAGTGCGAGGGGAAGATTTCGAGATTGTCGCCGCGCACCCTGAAGCACCCACGGGTAAAGGCCGCATCATTGCGCTTATATTGCAGCGCCACCAGCTTGCGGATGATCTCGCGCTGATCTTGGCTTTCGCCGGATTTGAGGTCGAAAATCATAGCAGAGTAAGTCTCGACCGAACCAATGCCATAAAGGCAGGAAACCGAGGCGACGATAATCACATCATCGCGTTCGAGCAGCGCACGGGTGGCCGAATGGCGCATCCGATCAATCGCCTCGTTTACGCTCGATTCCTTCTCGATATAGGTGTCGGAACGCGGCACATAGGCTTCGGGTTGGTAATAATCGTAGTAGCTGACGAAATATTCGACCGCGTTTTCAGGAAAGAAGCTTTTGAATTCGCCGTAAAGCTGCGCGGCCAAAATCTTGTTGGGCGCAAGGATCAGGGCAGGGCGCTGCAAGGTTTCGATCACCTTGGCCATGGTGAAGGTCTTGCCGGAGCCGGTGACACCCAGCAGGACCTGCGTCTTCTCGCCCGCCAGGGCACCTTCAACCAGTTCTGCAATCGCGGTCGGTTGATCGCCTGCCGGTTCATAATCCGAGACGATCTTGAACGGCCTGCCGCCCATTGACTTTTCCGGCCGCGCGGGACGGTGCGGGACGAAATCCGCGCCGGTCTCCGGCTCGGCAAGTCCCCTGCGGATGATCAGTTCAGCCATGCTGGCCATATGAGGGCAGGGCTGGCGCTTGTGAAGTGGCCCGAGGGGGCGTAGGCTGCTTGTATCAACAGGCCAAACGGACAAGAGGGCAGGCGATGCGCAGCACAGCAATCATGGTGGCAACCGGGGCGGCGTTGCTGCTGGCGGCCTGTTCGGCCAGCAATGATTCCGACGCCGCTGGCGATGGTGCCATTTCCATGAGCGAGGCCGCAGGTGCTGCTGCTGATATGCCCAAGCCGCAGCCGGGGCTTTACCGCGCCACCATCACCATGACCGGGATCGATGTTCCCGGCATGGGGGCCAATATGGCTGGCCACGGCGGCGGCATGAGCACAACCCATGAAAATTGCCTTACGCCTGAAGATGTCGCGGGCGGCTACAAGGAAATGATGAAACAGGGTCAGGATGGGTCCTGTCGCTATGAAAAATTCAACATTGCGGGAAATAAGCTTGATGCAGTGATGCTTTGCACCACGAGCGAGGGCGATGCGCGGATGGAGATGAGGGGCACTGTCACTGCGACAGGTTCTGAATTTGACGCCAAGATGAAGATGGATCTGGACGGCATGGGCAATGGCACCATGCGCTTTTCTGCCAAGCACGAGCGGATCGGCGATTGCTGAACGTGGCTTTTGCGCGTCTTCACGGGGCGTTAAGGCGCTGCGCCGGATAGGCATGGATGATGTCTGCGAACCGTAACATTCCGCTTTGGCAGCTCGGCCGCAGTGAGGCCCGTGTGCGCGCTGAGGCGGCGCGTGAAGCTTTTG